>MFQY01000019.1 GCA_001783185.1 Candidatus Magasanikbacteria bacterium RIFOXYC2_FULL_40_16
ATTGAAAGACGCTTTAAAAAAACATAACGTTTAAAAACACACCCCCAGCAAAATCCCCTCTTTCCGAGGGGTATTTTGTTTTTTATTTAATTATGCTGTAATATAATTATTAAAGAGGAGGGATTATGGCCAATATCTTTAGAATTTTCAAAACTGAAAATGAAACCCATACAACCGATAAAAGGCGCAGAATAACACGCCGTTATGTATGCGACGGTAGATTTCACTATTATCAACTTCTTGTGGAGATACTAAATGATTCAGGGGAAGTCGTGTTGCCCATAGATGAAAGGCGCGTTGAATTGGGAGCGTGTAATAATATGTGTTTTCTAACCTTGGGTTATCTACCGGAAAAAGCCGAGATGAAATTTCTGTCTATCAGCCTGATTGACCCGGTTTTCAACAAAAAAAGCTAATCCTATGAAGATTAGGCCAAAACAACCGCCCCACTACACAGAGGGGCGGTTTTGATTTGTCGGTCTAATCTTGACAAAACCGCTAAAATATGGTATATTGTCCGTTATGCTGAAAAACACCTTGAAGTGGGTCGGGGCGCTTCTGCTTCTGGCAGGGGTGCTCATTTTCTTCAACTCTTTCAGCGAGATGCTGGGGGGTGAGGAGACCAAAACCGCATTCTTCGGAATGCAACAGACGGTGGGGTCCGAATGGATCCCGCATCTGTTCTACCTGGTCCCCGGACTACTCGGACTGACCCTCGTCGGTCTGACAGTTCGGGAGGACTAACTAATGGAAGGAGACAACTAAGCCCCCCGATGATGAATCGGGGGGCTGAATATTTTAAGGCTTTCTTATTTACCCCGTCACCATTCTGGCAGTGATAATGGGTCAAAAGAGTTAAAGCCGAAAGGCGACTCCGTCTTTGTATTTTGTAAAATTTAAAAACTTTTTCAGAAAGGTGATGGGGTTGCTCCCGACTAAGTCATGATTGACAAAAACCCAAAAAAAACATATAATACTACTGTTTTAAAAATTTAAACGGCCCGTTCGTCTAGTGGCTAGTCCCGATTCCTCTTGTGAGAGGAATCGAGGATCCTCGATTTTGCCATAGAACAAAATCGGGAGACACCTATCTTTCTATAAACGCCGCTATCGTCTAATGGTTAGGACGCCAGGTTCTCATCCTGGTAATCGGGGTTCGATTCCCCGTAGCGGTACCAAACCAAATTCCGTTTCAATTTAGGACGGAACTTTTAATAAAAAAACGCCGGAATGAATCCGAACGGTAATAATAAATGTTGAAATTAAAAGGGGCCGAGGGATCAAGGGTCCAATCTGCCTGACGGCAGACCAAAACCCGAGACCCCCGGCTCCAAGTGACGCCTATGCGTCATCGAGGCAGACCACGAGACACTCCTCCGATTCCGATATGCAGTCGATGATGCACCAAACCTGGAGCCACCCGAGGATGTCGTTCCAGAAGAAACACCGAACGCCGCGTGGATCGTCGGGGCAACGTCGGGCGGTGACCAAGAAGTACGGCCAAAGCGCCTCCGACCAGTCCTGGTCGACGCACTCGTCGAGGAAGTTGGAATCCTCCTCGCCGATGGCCTTCGGCACGCGTCGGAGCATCTCGTCGCCGTCGACCGGCGACTCGCCCTCCTTGAGGAACCCGACCGCCTTGAAGCGTCGGGTTTCCCCACCCTTCATGGCCACGAACCGAATGCAGATGTCCTTGTGAACGTTCATGGTATATCCTCCTAGTGTTTGCGAATTGTCCTCCCAATCGCGGTGTTTAGAAGACAAAATTTTATATGCTAAACACCGTGATTGAGACAAAAGAACAACGTGCTATGATAGCACAAAACGGCATTTTTGTCAAGTTTAAGGGGGTATGGGAGGGGGCGGGTGGTGGAGCGAGCGAAACTTGCTTTTTTCAGCAGTTTTGGGTAAAATAAGTTCGTATTTCGTTGTAAAGCGATACTCGAAGAATATTTATGTCAGGGTAGCTCAGATGGTTAGAGCACAGCATTCATAACGCTGAGGTCGGGAGTTCGATTCTCCCCTCTGACACAAACATAAAATTCAGTACTGATAAACTAAACAGTACAAGCTTGTTAGGAATTTAAGGGCACTTTATCCCGACTTAGTCGAGAGGATTATCCTCTCTTTTTTTGACAATTAAAATATTAGTCGCTATAATTAAATTATAATTCATTTAATCTAAAAAGTATGTTAAATTCAGAAGAAGGACTTTCCCCGGAAAATAGGAAAGAAACTCTGAAAGGACAACTATCAGTCTTACATAGAGATGTTGCCGACTATTATGACGGCGCGTCTTCAATGAGTACTGAAGATATAAAAAATGCTGAAAGGGAAATTAGAAAACTTGAGGCGGAGCTAAACGGACTGGATAATTAATTATAAAAAAATAAAACCACCCCGCTATACAGTGATCTGTACCCCAAAAAGTGGACACAAATAGTGTCCACTTTTTGGGGTACAGATCAACAGCAGGGTGGTTTTTTAATTAATAAACAAAATAATATTCTATTGCTTGCCCGCCGAATTGGAGGAGCTCTGAACTATGACCTGCCCGCCATCGGCCTTGAGCCCGAGGCGACATCAGGACGATTCCCCTACGGGCTACCAACATCAAACAATCCTCAATTTTAAATAACTCCCCAAGCGCCCAAATCTCAAAGTTTCAAAGTTAAAAAGTTTTAAAAACCAAAGTGTTATTACTTGCTTGCCCCGCACCAAGCTACGCTTTGGTGCTGGGGCGGGAACGGAAGACAAACTCGTAGGCAGGATACCACCCGTCCGCCGGCCACGCCCAGCTGCGGCTCAGCCACAACCCGTCGGTCACGCGACCGAGCCCGAAAACGCCCGGACTGCCATCGGAATCGGCAATTTGCTTCATAGCAATATATAAGTATTCATCCGAGGGTTGGTCGGTATATTGTAAACGGTACTGCGGGCCGACTTCAGCCGGGCATAATTCCAAACCCAGTTCTTCGGCTTTTCTGTAAATATTTTCCGTAGTCGGATTTGGTAAATTAAAATCTCGCACTTTTAATCTCACCAAATCTGCTGGTTCGGATTTTTTAGCAGTGGTAAAATCTTTACTATCCAACATTGATTGCGCGTAACCATAAATTTGGATATTTTGTCTTTTCATTTCCGCTTGCAGTTCTTCTTTGGTTTGTCCGCCAATATCAATGGTGTTGCGGACAATCCGACCTTCAGGGAAAGCGGTATAAAGATATTCCAAATGTTTTAATATCTGAAAAATATTAGGAAACAGCGGACCGATGTAGGCTTTAGTGTTTTCGGTTATTTCATTTTGTCCCCAAGCGATTTGGTTTGCCTCACAATCAAAAACGAGTGGCGCGTCAGCTTTGGGGTCGCGTTGACTTCTAAGTTCAGCAATGCGTGGGTCTTTTTGGTAGCCAAAACCTTGAATCGCAGAATCTATTTCATACAAAAACACTAAATCAGCTCGGTTTAATTCTTGTCCTTTCTGTATTTTATTCTCAATCGCGGTTAATTGTTTCATGTCCTGGTTTTTCTTTTCAAAAACTTTTCCGTCGGGCAGTTCTGTTAGTTTTTGTTCCACTACTCCGCTAATGTAAGGGTCAAGATTTTCCTGATGAGCCACACCGCGTACTTCTTGGGTTTGATTATCTCTTCTTACTACCACAATGCGCGGAATATTAGGATTTCCGTCTTGGTCTTCGGAAAAATATACTTCCAAATCACTGTGAGTTAAATAACGGGCCGCGGTGGCTTCGCCACGAATGCACCAACCAGTACTGTAAGCAGAAATACCCCTTGTTAGTTGTGTTGGGTCAGAACCTTTGGGATAAGCTCGCCATTCTCCGGTGGTTTTTTTAAGCAATTCCTCGGGAATGGGATTAAAATGTTCCATGGCCCAGGCATACATTTTGGCAAAATTTTCTTGTTGTAAATATTGTTGGAATTGTTGTTTGTCTTCAGCGGTAATATCATAACCCAAATCCAATTCTGTACCAGCTTGTCTTTTTACCAAAGCGTCACAGACCAAGGCAAGGGCATCACGATTTAAATCAGGAAAAGGACTTACGGTGCCTTTGGTTCTTTCGGTAAATTGTTTTTTTTCTTTATCAAATTTATTAAGACGCAAAACACTACGAATGGCATAATATTTAAACCAATCCGGATATTCAGCATCGGGCGAAGCTAAATAATCTATCCAGCCATCCAATGAATTAATTTGTTCGGTGGCGATATCGCTGGCCAATTCGGTTTTTTGTTCTTCGGGAATTTCAATTTCGCCGTGCCCTTCTTCGCGGTGTCGGCGACGAATAGATGTCCAATACGATTCAGGAACATCTTTTGGTTTGATAACATACTTTTCGCGCAACACTTGCTTAATGCGCGCCAGCTTTTCCGCTCGCTTACGCGGGTCTTCTATGGAAATACATTCTTTAAGATAATTCAAATAGGTTTGAATACGTGTTTCGGGTTTTTGTGGAATAAGGTCTTTTGTTCTTGTTTGTTTCGCTGTTGGTTCCTCCACAGTTGCCACTTCACGCGCCACAATAGCTTCCACTTCGGGGCTGGTGTTTAAATCACGGAATTTGCGGTGAAGAAATTGTGGATTTGTGTTGCGTTCGCCCATATATTTAAGTGATAAATTTATGGTATTATCTTACCATGGGCAGTGGAAGCTTTCAAGGTAAATATTTAATTTGTTTTTTCAGCGGTTTTGGATAAAATACGTTCGAACTTGGTTGTAAAATGGTAGCAAAAAAAAGTCAGAGCATTCCCGATGTCGACCCAATGGCCGAATCGGGATTAGAGCACCCCGCTATACAGCGGGGTGGTTTTTAGCTTATTCTGCTTTCTCTGCTTAATTATTAATCTGCTTTTACATTATCTTCCCGGCGGTATCTGATAATACTGTAAAGCAAACTTGGCAATATCGGCAAAAACCGGCGCAGTCGTGCTGTCGGCATATTTTATTTCGGCCGGTTTTTCAAACTTCACTATCATCACAAATTTAGGATTATCCACAGGGGCAAAGCCAATAAAAGAATGGATATAATCCTGGGAATAACCACCCGGACCGGCAATCTGCGCCGTACCGGTTTTACCGGCCACATAATATCCTTTCACGCCGGCTCGTTTAGCCTGTCCGTTATCAACCACATTGACCAACATCCCGCTGACCAGTGATGTGGTCTTTTTATCAAGCACCTCCCTGATTTCTTTCACTTTTGTTTTTTCTATTTTTCCGTTCGGGTATCTTAATTCTTCTACAATATACGGTTTCACCAAAGTCCCGCCGTTGGCAATGACGGCAAACGCCGAAACCAATTGCAAAGGCGTAGCGGAAATACCCTGGCCAAACGAAGCCGTAGCCGTATAACAATCAAACTCCTTGTCTTCATTTTTATCAAATGAATCAATATTGCCCGTCATTTCACTATCAAGTTCAATCCCCTCTTTTATGCCAAAACCAAAATCTTCAACATATTGTTTCATTTTTTGTTTTCCCAATTTTCCCGCCACAAAAACCATTCCCGTATTGATTGAATTCTCCAGCACCCCAATCATATTCTGCTGGCCATAACTTTTATCGCCGGCGTTCTTGATTGATTTACCGCAACCGGCATCCGCCGAACCGGAATCAAAAAAATCCGTTTCCGGTCTGACTACTCCCTCATTTATGGCCGCAGCCATTATAATCGGTTTAAAAACAGAACCCGGTTCATAGGGAGTAAAAATTGCCGTGTTGTTATACACATCGCCCGCCTCTATCTCATTATATTTATTCGGGTCAAAATCAGGCATACTGCACATCGCTCTGATTGCCCCGGAATACGGGTCTATAATGATAAGGGAGGCGCTTTTGGCCTTATATTCTTCCATGGCCTCTTTTAGCCTCTCACAGGCCATATACTGAAGCGTCCTGTCAATCGTGAGCAAAATATTGACCCCATCCTCCGGCGGTTTGAAAGAATTTTTCGCCAAAGTTATTTTCCCGCCGGCAGCGCTTTTGGCTCCGGAAAAAAACCCGCCGCTGCCATAGAGTTCTTCATTCCAATAACCTTCTATGCCATAACGGCCGACACTTTGGTCGCTTTCATTTCTACCTAAAAAACCAATGACATGGGCGGCCAAATTACTCTCCGGATAATATCTCTCCGATTGTCTGATAAAACCGATTCCGGACAATTCCATCGCCTTTAAACTGTCAACCGTTTCTTCTTCCACTTTTTTCTTAAGCGGTTCATACGGGTCGTCTCTTTTGTTCAGTTGATAAAATAATTCTAATTTTTCTTCATCATTATATTCAAAAACTTGAGCGATTTTTTCTGCAGTGTCTTCCGCGGTTTTATCGTCTTTTATTTCTCTGGTGTCGGCAAAAACCATAAAAAAATCGCGATTAATCGCCAGCGGATACTCCTCGCCGGTGCGCGAATCCTGAATATACACCGAGCCTCTATCCGGAGACAGTTTGGAAAAAACCTCTTGCGAATTCGCGGCTAGAGCGCTGTAAAAATCATGCTGTATAACCATTAAAATAAATAATTTGACAACGCAAATAACCGTTGCCAAAAGCACAACCACAAAAACCACTCCCAACCGTTTATTCGAATCGGGGATAATTAAATCATGTCTATTTTTTTCAACAGCTAAATACACAGGCAATCCCCTTAAAACGGAAAAAGTTAATTATAATTTTTTCTGTCTTCCTGTTCTCTTTTGTACCATTCCGGAATCAATCAATCCTTCTTTTTCCAATTGTTTCAAAGAATTCTCCATCGTTATCATTCCGTCTTTTCCGCCAGTCTGAATCGCGCTCTTAATCTGAGCGATGTTATTTTCTTTAATTAAATTGGCAACTGCCGGAGTATTTATCAAAATCTCTCTAGCCGCCACTCGCCCGCCCTTTTTGCCGGGCAAAAGCTGTTGTGACACCACCCCGCGCAAAACTGAACTGAGCTGAATTAAAATCTGCTGTTGTTTGGCGCCTTCAAATACATCCACAATACGCTCAACCGCTTCCGCCGCGCTTGAAGTATGAAGAGTGGAAAATACCAAATGTCCGGTTTCCGCCGCTGTCAAAACCATGGCAATAGTTTCCGGATCGCGCATTTCTCCGACCAAAATCACATTAGGGTCTTGGCGCAAAATATGCTTAAGCGCGTTGGCAAAAGATTTCGTATCCACTCCCACTTCCCTCTGCTCAATCAAACTGTTTTTTTCTCTAAACAAAAACTCAATCGGGTCTTCCGCGGTAATAATATGCGTTTTGCGAGTTTTGTTGATTTCTTCAATTATTGTGGCCAAAGTGGTTGATTTACCATGACCGGTCGGCCCGACAATCAGAACCAAGCCGTCTAACAAATTAGAGAACTCGCGTAATGCCGGCTCAAACCGAAGGTCATCCATATTGGGAATTTCCTTAGGTATAAGGCGAGCGGCCAAACCGATTTTTCCTTCTTGTTGATGGACATTGACCCTAAAACGCACGCCCTCAACTTCATACGCCATATCCAGTTCCAGTTCCTCTTCAAATCTTGTTTTTTGACTCGGTGTTAATATGCTAAAAATCGCCGCCTGCAATTCTTTTTCCGGCAAAGCGGAATCAGCCAAGTCTTTTAATTCCCCCTGTATTCTGATCATCGGTTTCTCACCGGCGACCAAATGTAGATCTGAAGCGTCATTCTTTATAGCGCTTTCAAAATAGGTTTTTATTGAAGCCATAAGTAAATGCTTGAAATGCCTAAAAAGCTTGAAAAGCTTATGAGGCCTTTTGAATTATATGGATATTTTAACACATCGGCAGTATCTTGACAAAATACTTATATTTAATTATACTACTCCTTACACAAAGGAGGCCGTCATGGCTGAAAAAACAGAAGCAGAATTGAAAGAAGAACTACGCGCACAAATAATAAAGGAGATAGAAGAGGAGGTTGCTTCAAAATTGGATGCTGCATTGACAGAGGCATTCAAAGCAATGACAGAAATAAAAGTTATAATTGATAGGGGGGAAGAAAAAACCAAGAAAAAGATAGAAAAAAGAGAGAAATCTTGGTGGTGGCGACTTAAGAAACGGTTTGGAATCCGTTTCTGATATAGTCGGAAAATGTCTCAGGGGTCTGACGCGCCAGACCCCTGATTTTAATTTTAATAGATTATTAAACCCTATAACCAAACTTGACTGTCGCGATTTTACCAGTTATATTACTAAACACAAAGGAGGCGCTTATGGGTGAACAAACAAAATCCGAGTCATCAAAAGAACAACGCGAGAGTATATTAAAGGAGATTGAAGAAAAAATCCTGCCAAAATTGGATAGAATTGCGCGAAAATTGCAGGCAATAGAGCGGATATTGCAGATATCAAAAGATATTGAAATCGGGCTTAACGCCATTTCTTCAAAACTTGATATCATTTCCGAAACTCTTTCAAAACCAATTGCCAAAGATAACGGAGACGGTCATGTCTGGAAATATAAAGACTGAACCGGAGAAAGAACGGCTCGCGCGAAAAATAGAGGAACTTGAAACGAAAATCGCCTCAAGTCCAAACACCATCTCTGACAAAGCCTGGGAAAAATGGAACAAATTCAAACAAGAATTGGAGGAAGAAAGAATAAAGAAAAACAAATCCCGATGGCAACGATTCAAGGAATGGTTTTTCCTATAAAAATGACACCCAAAGCAAAAAATACGTCTTAGCCCCGCAAAACAACGCGGGGCTTTTATATTTTCATCCCAAAAAATTGAAATGCTTTGTGTTTTCCTAAAGTATAAAGTATACTAGAAATAGTCCAAACACATTTTGGCAAAAAAATTATATTAATTTATCATCAATACTTTTTATGAAATCACCGGAACAAATGGGTAAGCCAACCGAAGAACCAAAGGAAAGGCCAATACCTCCGGAATCTTATGACGAGGCGAAATGGATTGAGCTAAAACGAAGTGGCTTACTTCCTTTTGCCATCAACCAAGGGAAAAAAATGGGGGTACCACAAGAAGAAATTGATCGTTTCGCTGAAGATTTTATCGCGCGGGAGACCAAAAACAAAAATTACGATTTAGTGTATAAATTAAGAAAAAACATGGGGATAGGCACAGAGGAAGATATAAGGATTGCCGGTGAGCAGTTATACAAGTTCTTTCTTAAAAATGGGCAATCCGACTCCATAGTGGATCTCGCGGAAGAAGTGTATGGCAAGGACAGCGAAGAATGGAGACACGCTAACGAAATGAATAAGGCGAAAAAGGAAGAAAAAGATGAAAATGAAGACGAGGAACAAGAACTAAAGGCAGATATTTATAGAGATGCTACATTCGCCGACCTCTTTGAGGCCATTGACGCCATCGAAGAAGATATAGGGCTGGGCGAACTTCATTTTGAAGAAGAACTATGGGACAATTTCAATTCGGAGGTTGCGGAAAAAATTCTCGCTTTCCGAGACGTGCAGGAAAAAGAGGCGGCGAACACCAAGGTTTTGGACTTTTTCAAAAAATATGGTTACTCTCAAAATGATATAACCGTATTCTTGCCAATTGAGTTCAAACGAAAACAAAATAAAAAATAAAGAAAAATAAATCCCCACCCCATATGAGTAATCATGAAGGTATGGAAATACCCAAAATAGAAAACCCCCCCATCTCTATACCAATTGAGATGTACCAAGTTTCCGGACATGGCGACCCGGACTCTAAAAAATATCTTAGAGACAAAAAACAAGATAATTTAATAAGGTCAGCCGCCAAAAAATACGGGCTTCTAGATAAAATTCAGAATGCTCCGGAACAAGAACGAGTCTTGCTCATCAAACAAGCCCTGTCTCAAGAAGACCCCTCAGTCCAAAGAGAAGCGGCCAGGATGATTCGGTATGCTCCGGAACAAGAACAAGTCTCGCTCTGGTTATTAATTTCAGAAAAAATCAAACAAGCCTTGTTTCAAAAAGACCCAACGGTTCAAAGAGAAGCGGCCATGATAATTTGGTATGCTCCGGCACAAGAACAAGTCTCACTGATCAAACAAGCCTTGTCTCAAAAAGACCCAGCGGTTCAAAGAGAAGCAGCAGCGATGATTGTGTGTGCTCCGGCACAAGAACGAGTCTCACTCCAGTTATTGATTTCAGAAAAAATCAAACAAGCCTTGTCTCAAGAAGACCCAGCGGTTCAAAGAGAAGCAGCAGGGATGATTCGGTATGCTCCGACGCAAGAACAAGTCTCACTGATCAAACAAGCCTTGTCTCAAAAAGACCCCTCAGTCCAAAGAGAAGCGGTAAGGATGATTCGGTATGCTCCGGAACAAGAACAAGTCTCGCTCTGGTTATTAATTTCAGAAAAAATCAAACAAGCCTTGTTTCAAAAAGACCCAACGGTTCAAAGAGAAGCGGCCATGATAATTTGGTATGCTCCGGCACAAGAACAAGTCTCACTGATCAAACAAGCCTTGTCTCAAAAAGACCCAGCGGTTCAAAGAGAAGCAGCAGCGATGATTGTGTGTGCTCCGGCACAAGAACGAGTCTCACTCCAGTTATTGATTTCAGAAAAAATCAAACAAGCCTTGTCTCAAGAAGACCCAGCGGTTCAAAGAGAAGCAGCAGGGATGATTCGGTATGCTCCGACGCAAGAACAAGTCTCACTGATCAAACAAGCCTTGTCTCAAAAAGACCCCTCAGTCCAAAGAGAAGCAGCAGTGATGATTGAGTGTGCTCCGGCACAAGAACGAGTCTCACTCCAGTTATTAATTTCAGAAAAAATCAAACAAGCCCTGTCTCAAAAAGACCCAACGGTTCAAAGAGAAGCGGCCGAGATGATTTGGTATGTTCCGAGACGAGAAATAGTCTCACTCCAATTATTAATTTCAGAAAAAATCAAACAAGCCTTGTCTCAAGAAGACCCCGCGGTTCAAAGAGAAGCGGTAGGGATGATTCGGTATGCTCCGGCGCAAAAACGAATCTCACTGGTGAAAATAGCTTCTGACGCAGGATTGGGCAACGAGATAGTGAAACCACCATTATATTACAATAGCAACCTCGACAGAGGAAGGTTTAAAAGAGAAAAATTTCATAAAACTGGTTCAGAAACTACGCTTGTCGGAGGCGCGTTGAAAGACAAGCTAATTATCAGACACATAAAACCAAGGGCGTTTCTTGCTTGGCAAAAGATTTACGAAAATTATCAAGTATGGCAAGATAACGGTTTTGATTATGTGCCGATTGAACCAATCCAATCATATAGACTTAATAAAAAAGGAATGGTTGATGTATTTTCCGGTGTTTTGGATTTGAGCCTTGCGGAATGGTCGGAAATTTCAGGAAATATATTTATAAAAGAACTGGAGGAACAAAGAGATAAAATTATATCAATTTTAGAGAGTCAGGGCATACGCCATGGACATACGCACGATAATAATTTTGTCCTGCGTTTTTTTAGGGACCAAGACGGCAATCCCGATCTAACCAAAGTCCCCAGATTATATGCTATTGATTTTGATATGGCCGTTTCTCCTTAGGTTGGGTAATATGAAATTATTAAATAAGGATTATTATGACCTTTCGCGTCTTCATTATTCCCGCGAGCGGTCAAAAACGGAGAAATTTAAGGAGAGATTTGGGCTTGATTTTTTTGTTTAGTTGAAGTATTATCTTATTTAATAACTGGGTATGGCCTAATTGGTAAGGCGCAGGATTCGGGTTCCTGAGACTCAGGGTTCAAGTCCCTGTACCCAGACTAAAAAGCTAGAGCGTCCCGATGAGCCAAAGGCGACATCGGGAAGGTCGTCCCGACTCAGTCGGGATCAGCCCGACTATTGGGGTTTCCGCCAAAGGCGGATCCCGACCGCAAACGTCGGGACAAGTCCCTGTACCCAGACTAAAAAGCTAGACCTTCCCCCGACTGAGTCGGGGGAAGGTCGTCGCTCGACTAAGTTAGACACTAAAAAATATAATATGAAATTCAAATTCAAAAAAGACAAGCGTAATCCTTATTGGAAAAAATTGGAATTAAGAATACAAAAAAATGCCGCCAAAAAAGACAAAAAATTTATTCTAACTGGTCCCTGGAAAAAATTTTTGGAAAAACGCGACGGTATCAAAATTTATCTTGTAGACGGCAACTGGATAAGAAACAACCTCTATGGCGGGTTTAATCATGGCGGACATGGATATGTCTGCGAATATATTCCTCTTGATGAAATATGGGTTTTAACCACACATCCGGTAGACTGCAAATGCAAACATGTAAAACCAAACAGAATGATGTCTAAAAATTTTAGAAAGAGCCTGATTCTGCACGAATTCACCGAAAGAAATCTTATGGCAAAAGGAATGATTTATTGGAAAGCACACCAGTTGGCGGAGGAAGTTGAGAAAAAAGCCGGCTACATAAGAGACCCCTACTCAGATATCTAAACCAAAATCACCCCCCGACTAAGTCGGGGGGTGATTTATATTTTGCCAACTACGCCGGCATTACCGTCAATCGCAATTTCCCGAGCCTATGGTTTTTAAAGACCGAGTTAATGTATTTTTGAGCGTACCCTCATAATGGGGGCACCCCGCTGTACAGCGGGGTGAGTGAGAAAATACATTAATGAGCGCTTTACAAAACCATCAGCTCGGCAGTTTTGCCTGCCCGCCTAAATGGAGGGGCTCCACTTTTTGTTGCCAAAAAGTGGAAAAGACAATTACTGGATTCCCGTAGACACGGGAATGACAAAAAACCCTGCACCGTTCTGGTGCAGGGTTTTATTTTTATTTCTTTTTCTTTTTCAACTCTTTCTGCAAATTAGCCCATTGTGTTGAAACCAACTTGGTCATCATTTTCTTTGTCTTATCCGCCAAACCGTTCCGAACCGCATATTTATCAACCGCTTGTTGCGCCATCACAACAAACTCATTTTTTGTCATTTTGTCATAAGCGTCGGACGAAACCACTTTATCTTTTAAATCAAGATATACTTCCGCCGCCTGGTCAAGAAGTTTTTCTTTTATTTCTTTGCCTTTCTTAGTGGTACTCATCCACATCATTGACGCGCCCAATAATCCCCCCAAAAAAAGCCCTTTTTTAAATTTGCCCATACAAATTAGATTATAGATTATATAGAATAATTAGATTATATAGTTAATTACTAATCGCTAGATATTCTATTAGCTAAACGCTACATCTATTATACCACAACAACCTAAAGGCTCCAAGCTATTTAAGCAGACTATTATATATCTCTTCCAACTTATCCACAATCGGTTCCCAAGCATATTTTTCCTCCACAATCTTCCGCACTTTTTCTCTCCACATCAATTGATTATCTTCATCATTGATAAAAAAACCGTAAATTGACTCGGCCAAGTCTCTCGCGTTGCTGGTCGCGAACACCCTGCCCCCATCTTCGGCCACTGTGCGGACGCCGGGTAAATTACTGGCTAAAACCGGAATACCGCTCGCCATCGCTTCCAACAAAACCATTCCGAACGCCTCCCCCTGATGAATTGACGGCAAAACAAAAATATCGGCGGCATTATAATAATACGGCAAATCATCATTGCTTACATAACCGGCAAACTTGGCATATTCGGACAAACCAAAAATTTTAACATTAAATTCAAACTCTTTTCTCAATTCCCCGTCGCCCACCAACAACGCCTGTACCGGCGTTTTTTGTTTTTTTAAAATTGATAGAGCTTCAAGCAATATCGGTATACCTTTAAAATAATGCGCCCTATCCATTCCGCCAACAAACAATACAATCGGAATTTTCGGGTCCAGATTATATAATTCCAACAATTGCGCCGGCGTTTCTCTAGGTCGAAAACGATCCGCATCAACACCAAACGGCAATTCCACCCACTTATCAGGAAAATCTTTTACTGTCTGCGCCACTTCGCTTGAATTGACATAATCAAAAGAACTGGCAATAATTTTATCCGCCACCGCTAAAACCCGATTGCTGTAATGCTTGGAATACATTTTAAAAAGCATCCCCTTCCAACCCAAACCGCGCGGGTCCATATGATAAGTAACAACCAGCGGAATTTGCGGATTATTCTTTTTCCATCTTTTAATAATACCAGCGGTGCCAAAAAAAGGATAATGGAAATGCACCAAATCAAAACCTTTCAACTCCTCATAGAGTTGTGGTAAACGCGCCGCGTTGCCATATTGAAAAGATGGCGTTAGACGCTTTACATTATCAATTTGTTCCTGCAATTCCGGAGTGTGTTCTTCTTCTTGATTTTCTTCCCCGCCTTTTATTTCTTTACTTTCAAGATACTGCGGGGTGTAAACCACCACCTCATGGCCTCTTTTTTTCAATTCTTCGGCCGTTTGGAAAACAACATTCCCCATACCTCCGTAATACGGCGGGAAAGAACTGACAATATGCGCAATTTTCATAAATCCTATGTCTTATGTCTTACATCTGCGTCTTCTTCCAAACTATCTTTTCTGATTATTTTAGTAATATTCCGATTGATTCCTTCAATCTTTATATGAAGTCTAAACAACAAATAAAAAATCACGATAATTGAAATATACAACACAAAATCCGCTCCACGACCGATTCCGAGAGTATTAGCGAGAACATTCGTGCTTTCCGGCCATAAAACCACAGCAATGCCACCCAGCCAAAAAAACACCCAAAACAGCGCGCCGGACATATTTATTTGGCCGTCTTTTTTCCTTTTTGCCACATTAATTACGGCGAACAAAGCGAAAATTGTAAATAATGATTGGAATAGAATCAACATATACTAATTAGCGATTAGCGATTAGAATATTAAGCGATTAGTTATTGCCTAAATAATCTACTGCCTACTGCCTTAATTATATTTTACTTCCTAATAAACCTTCCCAATATCAAATCCTTAAAAATCTGTAATCCCCCCAATAGCCCTTGTCCATATTCACAATACACCACTTTTACGGGAAATTCAACATACTTAAGCCCCTTTTCTTTTACTTGGCTTATTATCTCCGTAGCGTGGGCCATACGGTCTTGTTTAATGCTGATCTGCTCCAACGCCCGCCTGTTTAAAATTCTGAAGCCATTATGTGTATCCGTCAGCTTAATCCTGGTAAAAAAACGATTAAATACGCGAGCCAGCGGAAAAAGCAGATACTTTTTTATAAAAGGGATATTGGATTCTTTACTTAAAAACCGCGAACCGAACAAAATATCCGCGCCGGTTGATTTAATTTTTTCCAGAGCCGGAGCGATATCTGACACGTCAAACTGACCGTCGCCGTCAAAATGCAAAACAAAATCCGCGCCAAGTTTTTTTGCGTATTCATGACCGGTTTGCAAAGCCGCCCCCTGCCCCCGGTTTATTCTGTGCGTTAAAACCATGGCGCCGGCCTCTTTCGCGACCGCGCCGGTTCTGTCTTTTGACCCATCGTCCACCACCAAAACTTTATCCGCATGATTTAAAAGGTCCCGAACAACGGAACCTATTTTTTTCTCTTCATTATACGCGGGGATTATCGCGATTAACATATTTGATTAAATATTCTGCGACTGATTCAGGCCGACCATCTCCTTATTCGCTATCGTATAGTCTATCGTATTTCTTAAACCATCTTCAAGCCTGACCAACGGTATCCACCCCATCATCTCTTTGGCGCGTCTCAAATTGGGAGCGCCCTTTTTGGTTAAAAACACCAGCGCCTCTTCATTGGTTAACCTTGATGAAGAATTTGTCATTGAAATAATCATATTGGCCACCTCGGCGACAGATATCACCTGATCCGAACCCAAATTCACAATAGACATCTCCGGCCCGGTCTGCATCAATTTTATAAACCCGTCTATCATATCAGTAATATAACAAAAGGACATTTTCATATCGCCATCGCCATAAATTACCAAATCCTTGCCCTCAATCGCGTTCAAAATAAAATCCGGAACCAACAAACCATCGCGCAATTTCATTCTCGGTCCGTAAGTGGTAAACACTCTGGCTATTTTTACATCAATTCCATAAACTTGCCGATAAGTTTCCACGCAAGTTTCCGCGAAACGCTTGCCCTCATCATAACAACCGCGCGGAGATAAATGTTCAACCATACCTTCATCTTCTTCTGAAAAAACATTATGCTCCGAAGTCGGATCACCATACACCACCGAGCTGGACGCGAACAAATATTTTGCTTTATATTTAACCGCCAAATCCAAGGTTGATATCATGGCGTTGGAATTAGCCCACAGAGAGTGCATCTTTAATTTTTCAAAATTACGCGGGCTGGTCGGACAGGCAAAATGATAAATTTCCTGCACGCCTTGAAACTTTACGCGAAATTTATCAAGCTCATCAAAATCATCCAGATTAATCGGTTTGTTCACATCATATTTAATAAACTCAAAATCAGGATATTGCAACAGATGGTCAATATTTTGGATGTTTGAATTGGACAAATCGTCTATACAGATAACTTTCGCTTCCCGCAACAGTTTCTCGCACAGATGGGAACCTAAAAATCCCGCTCCGCCGGTGACAATTACATTCTTTTTTTCAAAAATTGGGGTTTCATTTAACATATTGCTAGATTATATAGAGTATATAGGCAATAGATTATTCAGCTGATATAACTAATCGCTTAATATTCTAATCGCTAAACTTATTATACCACAAAATCAACCTAAAAAACAGGCAAATACATCATTTTATTGCCACTCTGGTATTTCCACTCCGCCACTTTTTTTGATTTATAATTCCAAAATATCAACGAACCTTCACTGCTTTGCGGTCCGACAAACACATCATCTTTTCCGTCATTGTCAAAATCTCCGACAAAAATATCCAGTCCGCCCGAATAATCGGTGTCATAGCCGAAAAATTTTCTCTTTAAAGAACCATCCGGATTATAATAAGCCAAATACGGTATATCACCCACTCCGCCGGCCACCACATAATCTTGAATACCGTCCCCATCTATATCGCCCGCCGCCGGTATTCCGGTATTTTTTATAAACGGCAAATCTATCTCCCTGATTATATTCAAATCGCCATCAAAATGCTTCAACTTAACGCTTTCTCCGCCATAAACCGCCAAAATCTGTTTTTTCTTGTCTTTTGCGTCTATCAATCCAATTGAAACCCCGCGGTTAGAAATATTGTCCCAAAGGCTATCCAATTCTTTCCCCTGCAAATCAAAAATTCTTAAAACATTTTTACTGCCATAAGCCGGCGATAAAATTATTTCTTCATTTTCATCACCTAAAACATCGCCAATCGCGATATCTAATTTACCCAAAGAACTTACTATCCAACTATCAGTTTTAATCCAATCTTGATTATAAATAATCACTTCCGACTTATCTTTGTTTATTTTTTTCAAAGTCACAAAACCATATTTAAAACTGGCAACACCGTCAATGCCCAAAACTTGTTCATTTTTACTTTCAACCATCTCCAAATCTCCCGGCTTGGTTTTTTGAGTTACACCATCAGCCGTATCAAGCGCGTAAAAATGATTCAATGGATGCGTAGAAGATATAAAACTTAAAGCGTAATCAACCGCGGCGGCCACCTGAATAAGCCCGGCGCCGTATATTTCCGCATAAGCGGCCGGGTCACTGGGCGGAGTGCGATGAACGGTGGATAAAATCGCCTGATAAATTTGTTTAGGACTCCAAGCGGGCTGAATTGATTTTATCAAAGCGGCTGCGCCCGATACGATTGGCGCGGCAAACGAAGTGCCATTCCAACCATTTGAATATTCTTTTGTCAGGCCATATCTGGGAGCAAAACGCAAAGTGCTGGACACATTTACGCCCGGCGCCGTCAAATCAATACAAGATGAACCAACATTGGAAAAAGGCGCCAAATAATGATTTTCATCAATCGCAGTCACGCCCAACACCCACTCCTCGCCTTCACCCGCATCAGCGCAAACCGGATATACCGGCGACAAATTGAGCGCGACCCTATTATTTCCGGCCGCCGCCACTACCACAACCCCTTTATCATAAGCATACTTAATCGCGTCTTTTACTTCTTTAAACGGATCCCCCACCAAACTGACATTAATTATGTCCGCGCCATTATTGACCGCGTAATAAATAGCGCGCGTCAATGGATTTAAATCGCCAACCCCGCTTACCTCAAGCACTTTTAAATTCATCAACTTAACTTTCCAATTTATACCCGCGCCCAACTTATTATTATTACCAACCGCGCCGATTATACCCGCGACAACCGAACCATGATGTATTTCATCGTCCATACCTTGTCTTCCAACCACCCATGGACGAGGCTCATTATTGCCGATATTCATTTCTTCATCCGTAAAAATACCATCGTGATTAGCATCATACGAACTGAAATCCCAACCCCACACATCATCAACATAGCCGTTTTTATCATCATCAATCTTGTTATCGGCGATCTCATCAACATTTTTCCAAACATTAGGAAACAAATCCGGGTGAAAAGTATCAAAACCATTATCAATAATCGCCACTACCACCTCTCCTGAACCGGTTTCCTTATCCCAAGCCTCATAAACTTTGGCATCCTTAAAAGACCACTGCTCCGTGAATGGATCATTAGGCAGGCGCGCGGATACGACGCTCGGCGCCAGGAATAAAGCCATAACTGCTAAAATAAATAATCTTTTCATAATAAAAAATATTAGGATAAATACCAACCAGCACGCTCAACATCTAGATTACGGATTACGAGTTACTAGTTACGGATTACCCAAAGTCTTGATATTTTGCTATAATTATGGTATATATTACCATGAATTATATAGAATAAAGCCCTAAAAAGCAATTATGTTAATCTACAGAATAAAACAATTACTCCTTGTGCTGGGCGATTTCGTCTCTTTTTGCATCGCTTTTTTATTGAGTTTATCCCTCAGATATCTAGAATTACCCAATTGGTATCAGATTGAACTTCATTTGGGGCTGTTTTTGATTGTCTATGGCCTGTGGATAATTATAAACTACATAAACGGCCTTTATGATTTGGACCGGTTGACAAATGACCGCGCTTTTTACCGCCGATTTTCAGAAACGGCCATTGTCTCATTAATCGTCAGTATAACTTTTTTCTATTTATTTCCCGATAAAAAAATCGCCCCGAAAACAATTTTATTGGCCAATATCATTTTAGGTTATTCCATAAGCGTCATCTGGAGATTATTTTTCAGAAAATTGCTCGGCGCCGAGGCTTTAAAAAATAACGTAATTTTCGTCGGCTTTACCACCGAGACCAAAGAACTAATTGAAATTTTGGAAAGAGAACCGGAAAAAGGTTATAAAATAAAGGCCTTGATTGACCCTACGCGCACAGAAAAACCGAACAACTATAAATTTGATGTTTACTATAATTTAAACACCATCAGACCGGCCATCACCAACCATAAAGCGCAATCAGTGATTATCGCGCCACATCTTCATCAAGATTCCGATGCTCTTAGAGAACTTTATGAACTGCTTTTCTGGGACGTACAACTTACAGACCTGACTTCGTTTTATGAACAAATAACCGGACGCATTCCGCCCACGACTTTTTCCGAAGGCTGGTTTTTACAAAATCTCCGCGACACAAAACATCCTATCTACGATCGATTTAGAACCGTTATTGATTATCTGGCCGGAATTATTTTAGGAGCTTTGCTTATACTGTTTTTGCCTATTGTCGGTTTGGCGATAAAAATAAATTCTCCCGGCCCGATTTTTTACAAACAAACCCGCATCGGCCAATTCGGAAAAATATTTTGGATTTATAAATTCCGTTCTATGCATGTTTTATCCAAAGACGGAAGCGCCGAGGTCGGCGATTATGAATTTGATAAATGGGTGGCGAAAAAGAAAGATTCAAGAATCACGGCCGTGGGCGGAATTTTGCGTAAAACCAGAATTGACGAATGGCCCCAAGTTATAAATCTTTTGAAAAGAGATCTCACTTTAATCGGCCCCCGCCCGGAACGGCCGGAAATCGTGGACGATTTGAAAAATGAAATGCCG
>MFQY01000020.1 GCA_001783185.1 Candidatus Magasanikbacteria bacterium RIFOXYC2_FULL_40_16
TCCGTCTGAAGTTTCATAAGTGAACCCGCCGTCAATCAAATCCTGCACCTGTTTTATTTGCTCCGGTATATGCTCGGTCGCTTTACAAAAAATATTCGGTTCCAAAATATTCAAGTCGCGCAGATTTTCCTTAAACGCTTTGGTGTAGAATTCGGCGATTTCTTTGGCGGTTTTTCCTTCCCGTTTCGCGCCTTTTTCCATTTTATCTTCGCCCTCGTCGCCGTCGTCGGTCAAATGCCCTACATCCGTGATATTCATCACATGCTTCACTTTATAATTATGGTGTTTAAGCATTCGGCGCAAAATATCTTGAGAAATATACGCTCTTAGGTTGCCGACATGGGCGTAATCGTAAACAGTCGGTCCGCAAGCATAAAAACCCACCTCTTTGCCGAGGGGTTCAAATTCTTCAATTTTGCGGGTTAGGGTGTTGTGGATTTTTAACATATTATTAATAAGTTCATAGCCAATAGTTCGGAGCCAACAGGGTATATTTTTTAGACTATTTAAATAGTATATTACTTTATTTTTTAAGGATTAGCAAATTAATTTAAGTTTGTAGTCAGTAGGTTGTGGTGTGTTAACCATTGGCTATGAACTATTAACTATTGGCTATTATTGTGGACATCTATACAAAATATTTTTTAACTATGGTATAATGAACACAAATAAAATAATAGACTGTTTATGTTTCTAAGAAAAAAAACGGATTCGTCATTAGGCGTGGATATCGGCGCGGGCGGAATTAAATTGGTTGAGTTGCAAAAAGAAAAAGGCCGGCCTCGTTTGTGGACTTATGCCATAGTGGATCAACAGTTGGATATTCATATTAAAGAAACGGTGGAAAAAACCGCGGAAGATTTGCTGGAAGAAAAACAGGGCGGTATTTCCGCGATGATAAGCCGGAAAAAACAAAAAGAAAACAGGCCGATAATGGAGCAAGACTCGCGTGTGGATAAATACGCGGAGTTGCTTCGCTATGCCGTTGAACAGGCGAAAGTTACGGCTAAAAAAGTGACGGCCAGTTTGCCGGTATCGCATATTTTTCACGCGATTGTGAATTTGCCTTTGGTGAATGAAAAGGAATTGGCTTTTCACGTTGAAGCCAAAGTCAAAAAAATGTTGCCTCAGCCGATTGAGGAGATGCAGGTTGTGCATCAGGTCATACCGAACGGTAATAAGGAAGCGAAAAGCATTAGGACTTTGGTGACGGCCGCGCCGAAGCAAATCGTAAAGTTTTATACGGATATTTTTCAAAAAGCCGGCTTGCAATTGACCGAGCTGGAAACCGAGGCGTTCGCTTTGGAGCGTTCTTTGGTCGGTATAGATAAAGCCACCGTGATGGTGGTGGATATCGGCGCCGAGAGGACAAACTTTTTTATAATGGATCAGGGTTTTCCGATTACTCACAGGAGTGTTCAAATGGGTGGGGATATTTTGGGTGGAGTTTTGAAGCAGAGTTTGGGGCTTGATGAGTCGGATATTTTATTGGTCAAATCAGATGTGTCCAGACTTCCACTTGATAAAATTCCGGATGAAATGTTTATCAGAATTATTGAACCGGTAATAAAAGAAATCAAATACAGTTTTGAATTGTTCCTGCATCAGACCGGAAATGAAAACAAAAAACCTGAAAAAATAATTTTAACCGGGGGCGCTTCCGCTTTTCCGCCGTTTATTAAGGCGATCAGCAAGGAATTTCCGATGAAAGTTTTCATCGGGGATCCGTGGGCGAGGGTTGTTTATCAACAGGGATTAAAAACTTTGCTGGACCAAATCGGGCCGAGGATGGGCACGAGTATTGGTTTGGCCTTGCGAGGTATTTTATAATTATTATCCACAATTGAATTGGTAGGGGGTTGTATTTGATGTATAATAATAAAGTGCTAAAAAATATTTTATGACAGATGGACCCAAATTAATATTATTAGTTGAGGACGATTCTTTTTTGTCTAATATTTACAAGACTAAATTTGAAATGGAGGGATATAAAGTGATTGTGGCGACAGACGGCGAGGCCGGGTTAACATTCGCGAAAACAAAAAATCCGGATTTGATTTTACTGGATATACTTTTACCGAAGATGGATGGGTTTTCGGTTTTGAAAGAAATAAAAGCGGACGAAAAAATAAAAAAAATCCCTGTGATACTTTTGACCAATCTGGGACAAAAGGATGATGTCAGCAAAGGCCTGGAATTGGGCGCGGCGGATTATTTAATCAAGGCTCATTTTAAACCTTCCGAAACGGTTGCCAAGGTTAGAAAAATAATCGGATAAAAAAAATTATTTATGTTATTTTTTAGAGAGGAGGTGAAAACATGAACAAGAAAGGTTTTACTTTGATAGAGTTATTGGTTGTTATCGCAATCATTGGCTTATTATCAACACTCGCGGTTGTAGCTTTAAGCTCAGCCAGAGAAAAAGCTAGAGATTCAAAACGCTTGTCAGATTTGAAACAAATCCAGACCGCGCTTGAATTGTATTATACCGATGAGAATGCGTATCCGATAGTAGCGGCAGCGACAACCTTAGGTGATGATGCAACAGCTGATTGTCTTGATGGTGGAGGTATAACAGGAGCTTGCGCGACACTGCCTACATATATGGGTTTGGTTCCGGCTGATCCGCAAACTGGCACGACAGACTATATTTATGCGGTTGAAGATGGAACTACCTATACTATATCGGCTGAGCTAGAAGGCACAGTAGGAGCGCTTGACGATTGTATAACTATGACCCCGTCAGGAATAATAAATGCAACTTGCGCGCCATAAATTGTTTTCGTATACGTAAACTTAAATCATCCCGACTTAGTCGGGATGTTTTAATTGTAGGATTTACCTCGCCCGTGGCGGGGTTTCATTTTTTTGTCGGTTTAGTGTTATAATATATTCATTATGGAATACATATTTTATATTTTGGTTTTTATATTCGGCCTATCCATCGGCAGTTTTATGAACTCTTGGGTATGGAGAACCCGTGAAAATCTGGGAATTAGCAAAGCCCGTTCAATCTGTCCGAATTGCCGAACGCAAATCGCTTGGCATGATAATGTGCCGGTTTTGAGTTTTGTTTTTTTAAAAGGAGTTTGCCGGAAATGCGCTTCAAAAATAAGTTATCAATATCCGCTGGTGGAAGCCTGGTGCGGGCTGGCGTTTTTATTTACGGCGTTATATCACAACAGCGTTATAACCTTGCCCCAGTTGTCGGGTGAGATAGTCAGGGATTGGATTATTTTGACATTTTTAACTTTTGTTTTTTTGTATGATCTTAAATACGGCGAGATATTGAATTTTTCCACACTGTTGCCCGGCATTATTTTATTTTTCTTCTCGCTCGGTCTGGGCTGGAAAAGCTGGGACAGTATGCTGTTGGGAGCGGCGTTCGGCGCCGGTTTTTTTCTCTTGTTGTTTTTGTTTTCCAAAGGCGCGTGGATCGGGGGCGGGGATGTGCGGTTGGGGTTTTTTATGGGTATAATTTTGGGCTGGCCTAATGTTTTGATCGCTTTTTTTATAGCGTATTTGACCGGCGCGGTGTTGAGTCTGATTTTAATTGGTTTGAAGAAAAAGACTATGAAGAGTCAAACCGCTTTCGGCACTTATTTGGTTTTTGGAACGATTTTAGCGATGTTTTGGGGACAACAGATTTTGGATTGGTACATAGGACTTATCACCTGACCACCCAACCACTTAATCACCTAATCACTTGATTGTGAGATTTTAAATTCGAATATCGAATATTCTCGTTTCACTGCGAGGAATACGAAACTCGAAACAAACTAAGAAAATTCGAAAATCCTAAATTAAAAAAACGTTTTGAACATTATGATTTTGAACATTTGAATTTGTTTCGGATTTCGTGTTTCGGATTTCGGATTTAAAGACATTGGGATTTAAAAGGCAGGTTAGTTAGATGAGTTAGGTGGATTTAATAATATTGTTTCGTAATTTCGCACATATTTATGAATAAAGAACTACAATCCAGAATTGAACGTTTATACAATCAAATAGACGACTTGCGTTATCGTTATCATGTTTTGAATGATCCGGGCGTGACTGACGCGATGTATGATGGTCTGATGGACGAACTCCGAAAGATTGAAGAGAAAAATCCGGAATTGATTACCCCGGAATCGCCCACGCAAAGAGTAGCGGGTATTCCTTTGGATAGATTTGAAAAAGTCCAGCACCTGGTTCCGCAATGGTCTTTTGACGACGCTTTTAATGAGGAGGATTTGAGAAATTGGCAGGAGAGAAATTTGAAAATTCTTGAAAAAAAACTGGGCGGACGGCCGGAAGATTTGAATTATACTTGCGAGCTGAAAATTGACGGTCTGCATCTGGTTTTGACTTATGAAGACGGGATTTTAAAAACCGGCGCCACCCGCGGAGATGGAAAAGTGGGCGAGGATATAACGCAGAATGTCCGCGCGATAATGTCCGTGCCTTTGAAATTGAAAGAAAAAGTTTCCATGGTGGCGGAAGGGGAAATTTGGATGGACAGAAAGCATTTTAATTTTTTAAATAAAGAGCGGGAGAAAAACGGTGAGATTTTATTTGCCAATCCGCGCAATGCCGCCGCCGGCACTATCCGCCAGCTTGATGCCAAAGTGGTGGAAAAAAGAAAACTGGCTTTGATTGCTTATGATATCTCGCATGGGCCCATACCTGACACGCAAAAAGAGGAATTGACGGAGTTGAAAGAGTTGGGCTTTAAGACTGATGATGATTGGAAAGTTTGCCGGACTATTGAAGAGATTTTGGATTTTTGGCGGAAATGGGAAAAGAAAAAAAACTCAAAAGATTTTTGGATAGACGGAGTGGTGATAAAAGTAAATCAGAAAAGTTATCAGGAGTTGCTTGGCGTGACCGGCAAAGCCCCGCGTTGGGCGATTGCCATGAAGTTTCCCGCGGAACAGGGGACGACCAAGATAAAAGATATTTATGTGCAAGTCGGCAGGACGGGCGCGTTGACGCCGGTGGCGTTGATGGAGCCGGTCAGACTGGCCGGGACGACAGTTACTCATGCCACTTTACATAATTTTGATGAAATCGCGCGTCTGGGTGTTCGTGTAGGCGATAGCGTAGTGGTGGAAAAGGCGGGGGATATTATTCCCAAAGTGGTCAGAGTGCTGGATAAAATGCGCGACGGGAGCGAAAAAGAAGTTAAAATACCGCGAGTATGTCCGATTTGCGGTTCGGAAGTCAAGAGAAAAGATATATCCGATAAAAAGCAGGAGAAATCGGCCGGCATTTTTTGCGTGAATCCGAAATGCTACGCGCAGGAACTTGAGAATATAATCCATTTTGTATCCAAAAAAGCGTTTGATATTGACGGGCTGGGCGAGAAAATCGTGGAGCATTTGTTAAATGAGGGTTTAATAAAAAATCCGGCGGATTTATTTGTTTTGACAGTCGGGGATTTGGAGCCGTTGGAAAGATTCGCGGAAAAATCGGCGGAGAACTTGATAAACAGCATTCAATCGGCAAAAGAAGTTACTATGGCGAGGTTTATTTATGGCTTGGGCATAAAATTGGTGGGCGAGGAAACAGCGATTCGTTTAGCTAACGCTTTTCCATCAATTGATAAATTGGTGGCGACGCCGGGTGAAGAATTGGAACAAATTGAGGATGTTGGGCCGAGAGTGGCGGGGTCAATCGCGGAGTATTTTAAAAATAAAAACAATCAGAAATTGATTGCGGAGTTGTTTAAAAATGGAATTAAGATTAGACAGAAGACTGCAGACATAAGAAATAAGAAATTGTCGGGTAAGGTTTTTGTATTGACAGGGACTTTGACGAGTATGAGCCGGGATGAAGCCAAAGAAAAAATCCGCGCGTTGGGCGGAAATGTGTCCGGTTCGGTCAGCAAGAATACGGATTTTGTGGTGGCCGGCGCTGAACCGGGGAGCAAGTATGACAAGGCGATGGAGTTGGGGGTGAAGATAATTGGTGAAAGTGAGTTGTTGGAGATTTTAGATTAAAGATTATAGATTTTAGATTAAAGTTGTTGGTTGTTGGAGTTGTTAGATTAAAGTTAGTGATTGTTAAATTGTTTGATTGTTTATTGTTGATTGCTGATTGATACATCGCTAAATTGTTTTTTCGTCATCCCGCTTTGTCGGGGAAATTTTTTTATCCTGTCATTGCGAGGCCTTTAGGCCGTCGCAATCCCAGAAACAACGAGATTATCCCGATTTTGTATTAACAAAATCGAGGATCCTCGATCCCGACTTGGTCGGGATCGGGACTACACTCCGCCGACTTAGTCGGGGTCTCGTAATGGCAGATGATTTCACGCATTTTTCTGTCAATCGCGGGATTTTTTTATAAAAAAAAGAAGGGTCGGAAACGCAAGCGTATCCGACCCCGGTGATGCAATTTTTCGCATCAGCTTTAGTTTATATCAAATAACGATTTTTGTCAATAGTAGGTTGTGGACAAAAAAAGGGGGGAAAAGACCAGAGCTCCTGTGTCTTTTCCCCCCGCTGTGGCGCCGTTTTTTCCAGACTTGGTCTTTGCTTTTGAACAAATATTCATTCATTCTCAAAAGACCGGAACCCAGAGAAGCTGCGGCTGGAATGTTTTTGGCTCATCCCTCGGGCACGGTTTATTACCCGGAAATACCAAGGGTCGTCTTATCTGTTTACCTCCAGTGCAGGTTGACAGCGGAGTGCCTCTTCTCTTGGCCGCGATAGGTTCCCTCTTATAGTTTCACTTTCCAGACAATAAACCATCTGGAGGGGTCTTTCATCACGCCGAGCGACAGTAAGCTTACGACATTCCCCACAGATTTTAACTCTACCATATTTTTAAGTTATTGTCAAGTGCCTCTTAATAAGGTAAAATATAGTTATCACCTAACCACCTAATCACCTAACCACATTATCACTTGGTTAATGTTTTAATGCTTTAATGACGTGGTATGTCCAAATTATCAAAAGAAAAAATTGAACAAATCGCTAATCTTGCCCGGCTTGAGCTGAGCGAGGAAGAAAAAAAACTGTATGCCAAGCAATTATCAGTTATTTTTGATTATGTGGAAGTATTGAACGAAGTGGATACCGAAGGAGTTGAAGAAACCTGCCAGGTCACCGGTCTGGAAGATGTGTTGCGCGCTGATGAAGCGGACGAACGCGATGAGGAAACAAAGAAAAAACTGATTGCCCAATTCCCTGATAGAGTTGGGGATCTGTTGAAGGTGAAGCAGGTGTTTGGAGAATAGTAAACCGTAATCCGTAAATCGTAACTCGTAATTGTTGGTTGTGGTATGTCGTTATTTTGAATAGTGAAGCAATAGAAAAATATTCAATCTTTTCAGACAAAGTTTGGTTCTATAATCAATAGTTATCAAGTACGAGTTACGGATTACGAGTTATGAGTTACTTTTCAATATTTATGTTAAATGAACTAACAATCATACAAGCCAGAGAAGGGCTGAATAAAAAAAAGTTTACTTCAGTGGAACTGACGAAGGCTTGTTTGGGTCGGATAAGTGAACGCAATGGCAGAATAAACGCGTTTATAACGGTATTTGAAGAAGAAGCGTTAAAAGAGGCGGTTAAAGCTGATGAAATGATTGCGCGGGGCAAAATCAGCGAATTAACAGGCATCCCTTTCAGCGTGAAAGACGCGATTTGCGCCAAAGACAGGCGTTCCACCGGCGGGGCCAAGATTTTGAATAATTATGTGCCTCCGTTTGACGCGACTGTCATTCAAAAGATAAGAAATCAGGGGGCGGTTTTGCTCGGCAAAAATAATTGCGACGCGTTTGGGCACGGCGCCAGCAATGAAAACTCAATGTATGGACCGGTCAGAAATCCGCATGATGAGGAAAGAGTGGCGGGTGGTTCGTCGGGCGGTTCAGCCGCGGCGGTCGCCGATAATATGTGTATATTTTCCATTGCCGAAGATACGGGCGGTTCAATCAGACAGCCGGCCAGTTTTTGCGGTGTGGCCGGGTTACGCCCCAGCTACGGACGCAATTCCCGTTATGGAATAATGCCGATGGCGAGTTCTTTGGATACAGCCGGACCGATTGCCAAAACCGTAAAAGATTTGGCGATTGTGCAGAAAATTATGGCCGGAAGAGATAAAAAAGATTCCACGACCGTTGCTAATGATGTTCCTGATTATTTGAAATTATTAAGCCAATCAATTGAAGGAATGAGGGTCGGCGTGCCGGAAGAATATTTTTCCGCCTCCTCCAAAGGCGGACCAGCCTCTGGCTGGAAAGGAATGGATAAAGAAGTTAGAGCGATTATTGAAAATAGAATAAAAGGTTTGGAGAAAATGGGTTGCGAAATTATTGATGTCAGTCTGCCTTACACAAAATACGCGTCGCCGGTATATTATTTGATTGTGCCGAGCGAGGATAGCTCTAATTTGGGTCGGCTTGACGGTATCAGATACGGAATGCAGGCGAAAGCGGATAATTTGTTTGAGGTTTATACGAAATCGCGCGCCCAAGGTTTCCCCGAGGAAGTAAAAAGACGCATTATGGTTGGAACATACGCGTTGTCTGCCGGTTATTACGATGCTTATTACCGCAAAGCGCAAAAAGTCAGAACTTTGATTTGCCAAGATTTTGAAAAAGTGTTTAAAAAGGTGGATTTACTGGTAACGCCGACCTCGCCGTTTCCGGCGTTTAAACTGGGAGAGAAAAAGGATGATGTTTTATCAATGTATTTAGCGGATGTTTTTGTCAGTCCGGCCGCGGTTGCGGGTATTCCGGCCCTGTCTGTGCCAGTAGAAAAGACCAAAGCCGGGTTACCGGTCGGTTTGCAGGTTATCGGTCCGAGGATGTTTGAAGGTAAAGTAATGCAATTAGCTTACGCGATTGAGCATGATAATTAATAATTTGTAGTGAGTTTACACAAATTTTTAACTAAATTTAGCTAAAAAATAAACCTTATTTATGCCTGTCATTACGAGTCCCGACTCAAGTCGGGATGTAGTCCCGATCCCGACCAAGTCGGGATCGAGGATCCTCGATTTTGTTAATACAAAATCGGGATAATCTCGTGGTTTCTGGGATTGCGACAGTCGCTTGAGCTCCTTCGCAATGACAGTGAGCAAGACGGGATTGTAAGGGAACACTTATCCCGTTATGGCGGGGCGACGCCCGCCGACTCGGCGGGCTCGCAATGACAGAGTAAAAAATCATTAAAAGTTATAATCATTTTTTTATGAAGGAGATCAAAACAAAGAAAATATCAAATGAAGCCAAGAAAGATTTGGGCAATATCGGCGAAGTTTATACCGATTATAGGGATACATGGAGAGTTTTTAAAATTATGGCGGAGCTGGTGGAAGGCTATAACTTTTTGGCATCTTTGGAAAATGAAGTGACGGTTTTTGGTTCCGCTCGTTTTGATAAGGATGATAAGTATTATAAAGAGGCGGAAAAAATCGCTTTTTTGTTGGCGAAAAAAGGTTTTACTATTATTACCGGAGGCGGGCCGGGTATAATGGAGGCGGCCAATAAAGGCGCGTATGACGCGGGCGGGGAGTCGGTCGGTTTGAATATTCAGTTGCCTTTTGAACAGAGAATTAATCCTTATGTCAAAAAATCAACCGCTTTTCACTATTTTTTTACTAGAAAAGTAATGCTAACTTCGCCGTCTAACGCTTTTATTATGTTCCCGGGCGGATATGGAACTATGGATGAGTTTTTTGAGGTGGTGGATTTGATGGACCAGGGCGTGTTGTGCGAGGCGCCGGTGGTTTTGGTAGGCAAGTCGTATTGGGAGCCCTTGATAGATTTTTTGAGGTCAAAATGCGCTAAAATTGGCACGATTACCGAAGATAAAATAAAAAAATGGCATGTGGTTGATACCGCCGAAGAGGCTTATGAATTTATAAAAGATTCTCAGGAGGAATTGAAGGTGTGTGATTTATCGCCGAATAATTTTCATCGTGACGGCAATATAGACTGGAAAATATTTCGGGTGATGGCGGAGTTGGTGGAAGGTTTTGAATTTGTGACCGGAATAAGCAAGGCGGTTACGATTTTAGGAACAAAAAGCATCGGTATAGACAGTGAATATTATCAGGCGGCGTATTCTTTAGGAGAAGAGTTGGCAAAAAGAAAGTATTCAGTGGTGACGGGAGGGAAATTCGGCACGGCGGAAGCAGCCAGCAAAGGCGCGTTTGAAGCGGGTGGGTCGTCTTATGGAATCGGCGTGAAAGTTCCGGGTCGGCTGGAGTTAAATAATTATTTGACTAAATCAATTTTATTTGATTTTTCTTTCATAAGAAAGTTGATTGTCACCGCGCCGACAACCGCTTTGGTCTTTTTTCCGGGCGGATTGGGCAGTATGCATCATTTTTTTGAAATAATGACTTTAATGCAGACTAAAAAAGTGCCAAAGATTCCGATAATTTTATATGACAGCAAGTTCTGGAAGCCGTTAGGCGATTTTATAATGGATAAATTAGTTAAGGAACATAAGACTATCATGGAAGAAGACGGGAAATTATTTAAAGTGGTGGATTCGGTTGAAGAGATAATAGGGGAGATAGAAGGATAATATGTTTGAAAATTTTTATACGGTTTTTTATCTGGGGCCGATTCCGATTAGAGTTTGGGGGTTTTTTGTTGCTTTGGGAATGATATTGAGTTTGGTTGTCTTATGGAAGAGAAGCGAGAAACTGGGTTTTAACGCGGAAAAAACCATTGATATCGCTATTTGGGCGATTATTTCCGGACTTGTTTTTGCCCGTTTGTTTCATGCGGTTTTTTATGAGCCGGTATATTTTTTCAATAACCCGGTGGATATTTTAAAAATTTGGCAAGGAGGGTTATCGTCGTTCGGCGGACTGTTTGGCGCTTTATTGGCGTTTTTTATATTTTTTAAAAGAAAAAAGATAGCATGGGAGAACTTGCCGGTTTTGGCGGATTTATTCGCATTTTCCGCTGTGTATGGTTGGATTTTGGGCAGAGTAGGGTGTGTTATGATTCACGATCATTTGGGAAAGTTGACAACCAGTTTTTTGAGCGTAAAAACTATTGATGGCGCCAGATTTGAGATGGCTTTTTTGGAGATTTTAGGTCTTATTCCGCTTGCTGTAGCCTTTTTTGTCTTGAGAGACAAGAAACTTAAAGCTGGCTATTTCACGGGGATATCATTTGCCTATTATGGCGCGCTTCGTTTTGGATTGGATTTTTTAAGAGCCGTTGATGTTATGAACGCGGATGCAAGATATCTGGGATTGACTCCCGGGCAATATTTTGGTATTCTGCTGATGGCTGGGGGAGCATATATCATGAAGCATGTAGCATATAACATGAAGCATAAAACTTGAAACATAGCTCATGAATCATGACTCATGGTCAAACGGAAGGTTCCCCGCTCGGCAAAGCGAGCGGGTCCGCTCAACGCATAGCGTTTGAGCGGAGCAAGCTGGTCTAGTGTCCTCTCAACGAGCTGTAGCTCGTGAGCGGACCAGCTCACTAGTTAAGACTAGTTGAGCTGGCGCACGCTTGTCTCGATTTTGTCTAAGGACAAAATCGAGGATCCTCGACAATTTATTTTTTTTATAACGCGGAGGCGTCGCATAGCGGTCTAGTGCGTTCGCTTGGAAAGCGAATATACCGAAAGGTATCACAGGTTCAAATCCTGTCGCCTCCGCGGTGTAAAAAAATAAATTGTCGGGAGAAAGCTAATTTAAAATCTATGTCAAATAAAAAAAATATATTTTGGGGTTTTGTTGACGCGGTAGGCGTTTTTGCCTACGTATCTTTGGTAGCCCTATTTTTTTTCAATGTAGAAAAAATTTTTGTTGAAAAAGAGGATAGTTTTTTTGCTCCGGTCTTTGTTTTGCTTTTGTTTGTTATATCAGCAACTATTACCGGCGCCTTGGTCTTGGGAAGGCCAATTTGGCTCTATTTAAATGGTTTTAAGAAGGGGAGCGTGATGCTTTTAGCTTATACGGTGGCGTGGTTGTTCGTCCTGCTTCTTTTGGCATTCGCATTAAATATTGTTTTTTAAACAAGTATTTTACCCTATGGTTTTCCTCAAGGAAAACCTTAGGGTAAAATAAATAAGAATTTTCAATTTATAATTTTCAAACAATTTTTAATCATTTAATTTTTAATTTTAATTACGCGTTTTTTTTAGATTTTTCTAAATTTGCAGACAAAATCATCAGCCAATTGGCAATTATTTAAAATTTAAAATTTAAAATTGTAAATTTTCAAGCTATGTCTCGTCAAAGAATAAATAAAGAACAAATAAGGAAGATTCAGAACTCCAAAGGGAGCTATTTTGTCAGTTTGCCGATTGATAAAGTGCGGGAATTGGGCTGGAGAAACGGGCAAAGGATAATAATCGCAAAACAGGGGAGTAAATTGATCATAACCGACTGGAAAAGGAAGAAAAAAAATCCGGAACCGCCGGTAATTGTGGAATAATTTTTTTATCTTCAGAAAAAGTTATCAACAGACAGTTTTTTTAACTGTTTTTTTGTTGTTTTTGTTGTTTTTTTGAAAGGTTTTTTTCAAGGTTTTTTCAGTAGTTTTTTTTTGGCTAAACAAAGCCATTTTTTTACTGTAAAAGTGTGGATAAGTCAGTTGAAATGATACTGTGAGATTAGCCATTTTTTTGGTATAATAGTACTCAGTTCAGACAACTCGGAAAAATTAAAAATTTCACCTTCATGCTGGGGAAATTATGAACAAAAACAGGGGTTCAAAAATAGCAAAGTTTTTACAAAAAAGAACATTATTGTTTTATGCCTTTAGCGTCTTTTTGGTCCTAATTTCTCTAGTATGGATTTTTTCCGGAAAACCGGTTTTCGCGGTGTCGCAAAGCGCGAATTATATACTTAATGGCGGTCAGTTTAATTCGCTTTCCGGAGTGTCAGCCAGCGCCAATTATGGACTGGAAACTGGCGGTCAGCCAATCGCCGGAAAAATCACCGGTATCGCCTATGATACCCGCCAAGGTTCTTCCTTCAGCGGACGAACCGCAGTCGCCGTCATTTCTTGCGGAGACGGAACTTGCAACGGCACTGAAACCTGTTCTACTTGTTCCGCCGATTGCGGTGTTTGCGGGGGCGGTGGCGGAGAAATCCCTCCCGAGGTTTTTACCAATCCGTTTATCACCCAGTTAAACATAACGGACATCACCACCGATCAAGCTCGGGTTACTTTCCAAACCGACCAGTCAACAATCACATATATCAGTTACGGCGCCGGCTTCGCGCTTGACCTGACCACGCCTACGGAAGCAAGTTTCACAATCGGCCATGACTTTATCTTGTCCGACTTAATTCCCAACACGCAATACAGCCTGGTCGCGCATATGCGGGCGGTAGCCGGACAAACTGCCAGTTCCGTTTTATACACTTTCACCACCGCGTCAATCGTGAAAGTGGTGCCTAATGTCAGTAATCTTATCGCTGTTCCCGATGACGCCGGTCCGCAAATCAACCTTTTGTGGGAAAATCCGGCGATGACTGATTTTGCCGGCATTAAATTGCTTCGCGATTATTCTTCTTACCCCGCCAATCCTGACGACGGGGTTCTTTTATTTGACGGCTCGGAACAATCTTTCTTGGACGCAAATATTGTTTTTGATCAAAGATATTATTACACGATATTCGTTTACGATACCTCAAACAATTATTCTTCGGGGGCGATTGTTTCCGCGATTGTGTTGCCGGAAGAAGAAATAATTCCTCCGGAAGAAGAACTGCCGCCGGAAGAAATACCTCCGGAAGAAGAACCACCGGAAGAAGAAATACCGCCGGGCGAAGAAGTTCCTCCGGAAGATGAAATTATTGAATCCGAACTTCCGGAATTGCCGGCGGGAGTGATTCCCGGAGTGGAAAGCGTGGACAAAGAGATAGCGGTTTTCAGTTCCATTAAACAGGATGTTTTTGCCGGTGAGGAAGAAATTGTTTTGGTATTCGCGCCGAACGCGCCGATTACCGAACAGATAACCGCCGCTTTTGTTAAAGAATTATCCAACACTTTTGTAGCTCTGAAAGAATTTTCCGCCGACCCCGGGGTGCAAAAAATTGCCAGAACGATTATCGCGCCGGTTTCTTTGGGCGCTTCCTTTTTTATCTTAATTCCGTCTTTGGCCAGCATATTATTACCGCTTCTACGCTTCCTATTTCTACAACCCCTGTTATTCCTGGGATTACGCAAGAGAAAAAGATACGGCGTTGTTTACAACAGCTTGAATAAACTGCCGATAGATTTGGCCGTGGTGCGTTTGATAGACAACAGCGCCGGAAAAATTGTTCAAACCGCGGTTACCGATGATAAAGGCCGTTACGGTTTTTATGTGGTTAAGCCGGGGATTTACAAAATGGAAGTGGCTAAAAATGATTTGGTTTTTCCATCCAAACTATTATCCGGTTTGAAAGAAGACGGACGAATGCTTGATATTTATCATGGCGAAGATATTTTTGTGGACAACGAAAACGTAAATGTGGTCGTCAATATCCCGATGGATCCGATTGGCGCGATCAAAACTCCATGGCGCGTCATACTTCAGAAAAGAGTTCGCCTATTACAATATCTGCTTTCAATGAGCGGTATATTTTCCACGGCCATCGTGATATTAATCACGAATGTTTGGTATCTCTGGATTTTCTTGGCGTTGCATATCGTTATGTTCTTCTTGTTCTTAAAATATGTTAATCCGAGAAAACCGAAAGGCTGGGGCGTTGTCTATGATGCCGATAACAGAAAACCGATTAACAAAGTTATCGCCCGTTTGTTCTCTAAAGAATACAACAAGCTTATTGACTTCCGCGTCACCGACAGAAAAGGACGCTACGCGTTCTTGGTCGGACCAAGCGACTATTATGTGGCTTTTGAAAGAACCGGTTATCAAGATTACCGAACGCCTGATTTGAATTTCAAGGACAAAGAAACCGGCGAAACTTTCATTAACAAAAATGTTCGATTGGAAAAAACCGGCGGAGAAAATATGGATGATGATTACTCCGACAAAAAACTCCAAGCCAATGCCAAACAAAATTACCAAGAACAATTACAGGCTTATGAAAAAACTTTGGAAGAATACAAAGAAATTGTGGACAAAATATCCGACAAGCCGATTGCTCCGCCACCGCCACCTCCCAAACCGCCGGAGATTCCGCCATCGATTTTGTCTTGGCTGTTAATATTTTTCGCGGGCGTTTTACTTGTTGGTTTTGTCAGTCTGACGCCGGCAAAAGCGGCGGAAGAAAGCTGGAGTATTTTTGCCGGGTCGGATTCGCTCTTGAGCATTCCCGCCGACAATTTTGATAAGCCGGTGGAAATGATTACGGCGACGATAGACTCGCAATCATATATTCTCGTTTATGATGAAAAAACAAAAAATTACGAAGCGGTCATAAAAGCTCCGGACCAATCCGGCAAATACCGGCTGACAACCAGAATAATTTATACGGACAATACTTACGAACAATCCGCTAAAGTGGTTTTGGTCAGACCTTACGGTTATGTGTATACGGAAAAATACCAATCGTGGTCATGGCAAAAACCGTGGCAAATATTTTTCAAAGAAAAAACACGGGTAAAAGGCGCGCAAGTCGCTCTCTATGTGTTGAATCAAAAAAAAGAATGGGTGTTGTGGCAAGCGGATTCTTACAAACAAAAAAATCCGCAAGCTAGCGGAGAGAACGGCGAATATGTGTTTGTGGTTCCGCCCGGCAAATATTTTTTGACAGTCAAGTCCGAAGGCTTGATCAGATACGAGAGCGGAGAGTTTAAAGTTTCCGAAAACAGCGTTGTCAATTCGCCGGTGGCGATGCGCGCGCTGTTCCCTTGGAGAGTTTTAGTCGTTTCATTATTGATTTTCGCGGTTGTGTTTTACGCGGGCAAAAAAACATTTTTTAACAAAGATAAGGTTTAGCCAAGAGGCAGAATTATGTTGCAAAAAGCTAAAAAATTAATGTTTCCTCTGATGGTGTTGATAGCGCCGATAGTTTTGATTGGCTGGATGTTTTTAGCTTCCACGGTTTTGGCGACAACGGTTCCAAATTATCTCGGATATGAAGGTCAATTGACAAACTCAGCCGATACTTTATTGACCGGAACTTATGATATGACTTTCCGGATTTACGAAAGTTCCACCGGCGGAACAGCGGTTTGGACGGAAACGCAAAATGACATTTCCGTTTCCAATGGTTATTTCAGCGTGAACTTGGGAGAAATTACAGCCTTGGATTTGACTTTTGACCGACCATATTGGTTTTCTCTGGAAGTGGCCAGCGACGGCGAAATGACACCGCGCACACAAATCAATACTGTCGGTTATTCTTACGCTTCGGAAATTTCTTTTGGAACTTACGCCACCTCAACCGCGCCAACCTCGGTTACCGGAACAATGTATTACGATACCAATGTTGATGATTTGTATGTTTACAACGGCGTCAGTTGGGAAAACTTAACCGACAGCGTTTCCTCCACTTTATTCTCCGCCAATCAAGTTTGGTTTGGCGGAACCGCCACGACTTCCATCGGAATTGACGGAGTCTTAAACTTGGTCAATAGCAGTTCCGTGACTACGGACGCGGTCGGCGATATGGCTTTTGACAGCGACGCGTGGGGCGTAGGCAGGGGGGCGATACAAGTTTTTGATGGCACTGCCAGCACATACTTAATCGGCGCTTTGTTATCCGACGCGCCAACAAATGGACAAGTGCCAAAATGGAATACCGGTGGAACAATCACTTGGGAAGATGATAATACCGCTGTCGGCGAAGCTAATCCTTTTAACTGGTTGTCTCATTTTGGAGAAATATATATGGCAACAACCTCGCCGTTATGGGTGAGGAATAACTTGGCGGTTTCCAGCACAGCTTATCTAAGCTCGGTTACTTCCACTATGATTGAACCCTGGGCGAATAATTTATATGATTTAGGTTCTTATGGTTCAGCTTGGAATAATATTTTTGTGTCCGGCACGAGTTATTTGGATTATGTTTCCTCAACCATGATTACAGTAGATGGAACCACGACCAGCACTTTCAACGCCGGAATCAGCGCGTCAGCTTTAAATATCACTTCCGCCACAGTATCCAGTACTTTTGCCAACGGCATAGTATTAACCGCCGGTTGTTTCAATGCCGGAGGAGTTTGTTTAACCAACAGCAATGAAACCATTACTATTTCCGGAGACGCGACCGGTTCAGGAACCACCGCCATCACTTTAACTATATCCAACGGAGTAATTGACGCCTACAACTTAGCCACCACTTCCGCATTTGGAGATCAAGACTTTTTCG
>MFQY01000021.1:0-7638 GCA_001783185.1 Candidatus Magasanikbacteria bacterium RIFOXYC2_FULL_40_16
AAATCGGAAAAATCAAGCGATGAACTCATACAAAGCAACAAAAACCGTCTCGCCAAACTATGTGGCGGTTGGCTTACCAGCAAATTGATGGGGCTTCTGTCGGAAAGATCCGTTGATATCCGGCTCTTAAAAATCAGTCCGGAAAATTTCGCGGAATTAATTGTTTTGATATATTCGGAAAAAATCAATTCCAATAACGCTTTAAAAATACTCTCCGAAATGATTGACAGCGGAGTTGATATGGACCCGACTCATATTATGGAAGAAAAGGGCTACGGCCAAGTCAGCGACGAGGGTGAAATCACAAAAATAATTGAGGGAGTTATTTCCAGCTATCCGGATCAAGTGGCGCAATTTAAAGCCGGAAAAGAACCGGTAATCAGATTTTTAATCGGCATGATTATGAAAGCGACCGAAGGCTCGGCCGACCCGAAACTGGCGGAGAAACTTCTGCGGGAGAAATTAAAATAGAGAGAACCTCTCCTCCCTCTATCAGGTAAGGGAACACTTATCCCGATTTTACATCGGGAGGGAGGTGGGAGGGGGTCAAAAAAATTTACTTACATTCTAAAAACCTACAAACTAACTCTTCCGCCTCTTCATAAGTTTTACACCATTTGATGTCTTTGTCTCTTCTAAACCAAGTAAGCTGGCGTTTGGCATAACGCCTAGTTTCTTTTTTAAGATTTTCAACAACTTGTTTAAGGCTGATTTTGCCGTCAAAATAATCTTTAAACTGCCTATATCCGATTCCGCTCATGCTGGGCAGTTCCCAAATATATTTTTTGTCCACCAATTTTTTCACTTCTTGTTCAAGCCCGTCTTTTATCATTTGGTCAACTCTCTCATCTATTCTTTTATACAGAACTTCCCTATCCGTCTCAATGCCTATTTTTAAGCAATTAAACAATTGCTCGCCCTTGATTTTTTGTTTTGAAAAAGGCTCGCCGCTTAAAATTGAAACTTCCAAAGCCCTGATTACCCGGCGCTTATTTTTTTTATCAATTTTTTTCGCGCTCTCCGGGTCAATCAGCGTTAATAATTCAAACAACTCATCAATCGATTTTTCCGACAGACTGTTTCTTAATTTTTTATTGGCCGGTATCTTTGGTATTTTAAAATTATCCACCAACGCGGAAATATATAAACCGGTTCCGCCGACGACAAAAGGCTGTCTCCTGTTTTTTACCGCCAATTTTACATATTTCAACGCTTTATCTCTAAACTCGGAAATTGTAAACTGTTTGCCCGGATCCAAAAAATCAATCAAATGATGCGGAATGTCCTGAACAAAAAAAGTTTTGCGCAAACCGATCCGGAGCCACTCGCCCGGTTCTTTGGCGGTTCCGATATTCATATCTTTATAGACCTGTCGGGAATCAGCCGAAATTATGTCCCCGTTAAATTTTTTTGCCAAACGCAAACTCCAGCTGGTTTTTCCGCAAGCTGTCGGCCCCAAAAGCACTATTAATTTAGGTTTTTTATTTTCTAAACGCATAATATTTCTTAATCTACTAACAATTTACCCCCCGCCAGCTAATCTCTCCCCCTACCAGGGGGAGTTGGAGGGGGTCGGACCCCACCTAACCTCCCCTAATAGGGGAGGAAATGTTTAAATGATTAAATGATATGCCCCCACATCATCCAATTATCCGTCTTAAATATCTTAACATTTTGAATCGTGCCCACCAAATTTTCTCCGCCTCCATTCGGCTCGCCCTGCTCGCTCAGGACAGGTTCAAAAGTCACTCTTTTCATTTCTTGCGAATTACCCACACACCAGCCATTCGTAAAATCATCCACCAGCACGGACAAGGTCTTATCCAAATATTTTTTATTTTTTTCTCTGGTTATTTCTTCCATCATATCCTGCAAAACTTGCCACCTTCTTCTTTTTTCTTCCCGGCTAACGGTATCCTCAAACATCTTTTCCGCCACCGTGCCAGACCGAGGCGAATAGCGCGCGTGATAACTGATATCAAACTGGCATTGTTTGTACAAATCAACCGTATCTTGAAACTGTTCCTCCGTTTCCCCGCAAAAACCGACAATAATATCCGTCCCGATCGCGATTTCCGGCCTTTTCTCTCTTATCTTTTTCACGAGGCCAATATAATATTCGCGCGTATGGCGGCGGTTCATTTTTTGTAAAATCTCATTATTGCCCGATTGAACCGGCAGATGAACATAATTTAATTGTTTGGGTAAAGTCAAAGCGTCCAATAATTCTTCATCAAAATATAGTGGATGCGGGGCCGGCCAATCCAAACGCTTCACTCCATCAATTTGATTTATTTCCCACAGCAATTTAGCAAAATCATTTTTCTTGTAAGGATTGCCGACGGAAAAATTCTCCGGATCCGGCGCCGTATAATGATTTACGATTTGTCCCAACAAAGTAATCTCCAAACATCCTTTCTTCACGACATTATTTATTTCATCAAGAATATCTTTAACCGGACGGTCGGTTTTCAAACCGCGCGCGTAAGGAACCACGCAATAAGAACAAAATTGATTACAGCCGGTCTGAATAACAATAAACGCCTGGTGAGCTTTTTGATAATTCGGCCTTAATTTTAAATAATCTTCTTCCGTATTGTTCATCGGGCGCAAATTAGGATTCAATTCCAGCAATTTGGCCGGCAATCGCGTCATATCTTTAGTGGGAAAAAACAAATCAACTTCCTTAAGACGCTTTTTAATTTCCCCATCTTTATCGCGTCCGGCCATACAGCCGGTAACCCCGACTATTAAATCAGGCTTGATTTTCTTTAACTTGCTAAGATTAAAAGTTTTTCCGTAGATTCTCGCTTCAGCCGACTCGCGCACAGAACAAGTATTTAAGATAATCACGTCGGCATCCCTCTCGTCTTCCGTCTTTTCCATTCCCATATTCTCCAACACAAAAGCCAAGCGCTCCGAATCGCTCTTATTCATCTGACAGCCAAAAGTCAGTATTAAATATTTGTATTTTTTTTCTTCAGTCATATCAAACGGTCTATATTGTAGCGGAAAATCATTAAAAAATCAAGAACACCTAACCACCTGACCACTCAACCACTCAACCACGTGGTGGTGGGGTGGTAGGGTGGTAAAGTGACTAAACCCCATCCTCTTGACATAATCACAAAATAGAGGTATTATCTACTCACTTAATAAGTGGGACCGCGAACACTCGTGGGTTATAACCACTAACATATTCATTTATGTCAAAAAGAATGAAGGAGCTAAAGACAAAAGTGGACAAAACAAAAGTCTACTCTTTGGAAGAAGCCATCAAGCTTGTAAAAGAAACAAGCAATGTGAAATTTGACGCGTCAGTCGAAGTTCATATAAAACTTGGGATTGACACGAAAAAGAGCGAACAACAAATCAGGACAACCGTCTCCCTTCCGCACGGAACGGGCAAGACAAAAAAAGTCGCCGCGTTTGTTAACGCTAACGATGAAAAAGCGGCCAAAGAAGCCGGCGCCGATTTCGTCTACGGCGAAGAAGATATTAAAAAAATCAAAGACACGGGAAAAGTGGAATTTGAAATCGCGGTTGCCACTCCGGACATGATGCCTAAATTGGCGGTTGCCGCCAAAGTGCTTGGTCCGAAAGGCTTGATGCCTAACCCGAAAACCGATACAGTTGGTCAAGACATCAAAAAGATGATTACCGAATTGAAAAAAGGAAAAGCGGCTTTCAAAAATGATGATGCCGGCATTGTCCACCAAATCATCGGCAAAGTCAGTTTCCAAGATTCTCAATTGATTGAAAACTTCAAAGAATTAATTGATGTGCTTAAAAAATCAAAACCGTCTTCAGCTAAGGGTATTTACCTAAAAACCGTCCATATCACAAGCAGTATGGGTCCCGGAATCAAAGTAGCGGTTGAATAAAAATAATTTAAAACTCCCCCGATTTAACCGGGGGAGTTTTGTTTAAAGCCAATTTCATTTTTTACAATTCAACAATACAAAAACCGTCCTCGCCAATATGATAACTTTTAATCAAAGGATGATTTTTAACCGATTCCACAACCCGTTCTTTGAGAACTCCCTCGCCGATTCCATAAATAACTTTTACAAAATTATCCTTTCTTTTTGAAAAGGAAAATAATTCTTTTTCCATCTTTTCCAAGGCCTCAACAATGCCGGACGAGCCATGCAGATCTATTGTCGGTATTTTATTACTGTGGGATAAAGATAAAAATAATGCTTCATTCATACTTCAATATAGAATATAATAAATTAAAAAAAATTGCCAGTTTAGCAATTCTTCTTTTGTGCCGAAGGAGGGACTCGAACCCTCATGGATTGCTCCGCCTGCTCCTAAGGCAGGTGCGTATACCAATTTCGCCACTTCGGCTCACGTAAAGATGAGCATATTAAACCAGATAAATCAAAAAAAGTCAAGAATCAAAAACCCCCCGACTTAGTCGGGGGGTTTTGATTTATTGTTTATTTCTCTTCTTCAACCGTCATTTTCACTTCTTTTCCTTCGACATCTTCTAATTTTCTCTTAAAATCTCTCAAATAGTATGGTCTTGCCTGTCTAACTTTCATCGCTCTCACCAATTCTATTTTTTCTACAACCGGGGAATACAATGGGAATATTTTTTCCACTCCATAGCCCTTGGCGTCTTTTCTTACCGTCACAGTGGCGCCTTTTTCTTTGCCATGTTTGACGGCCAAAACAATCCCTTCAAAAATCTGAATACGTTCTTTTTCTTCTCCTTTAGCGTTTAATTCTCTAACTACCTGATGGACTTTTACGATCATTCCCGGTTTTAGAGAAAGACGAATATCTTCTGACATAATATATAACAATTAACTAAATACTCTATATAATCTATATTTTCTAAATAATCTTTAGTAGTGGGAATATATTACTACATTCTCGTTTTTTTGTCAATTATCTCCTTTATCTTTTCCACCGTCTGTTCTATTTTACCATCTCTATTTTTTACTTCATAATCATAGATATCGGCCTTTTTCATCTCTTTTTTCGCTATATTTAGCCTATTTTTTATTTCATCCTCGGTCAATCCACCCCTCTCCCTAATCCTTCTTTCCAGCACTTTCAAGCTCTCCGGAAGCAAGAAAATGGCAATATGGGCGATATTATTTTTATCCAGACTCGCTTTGCCGTTTACATCAATATTGGTAAAGACAAAAGAACTCCCGGCTAAAGTCTCTGACAAAACCCTCTTCTCAATTCCATAATAATTGCCATTATAAATGTTATATTCCAGCATCTCTCCATCCTTTATTTTCTTTTTGAAACTATCTTCAGACACAAAATTATAACTGACTCCGGCAGTATCATTGACGCGCGGTTTTCTAGTCGTAGTGGTTACCAATCTGGCTGAATCTGAAAACACTTTTAACAATCTCAAAATTATTGTATCCTTTCCACCGCCCGATGGCGAAGACAAAACAACAAAAACGGCCCTTTTCATATTAATTTATTTCTTTGATAAAATCGGCTAATTTTTCCGGCAAGTCGCTATTATAACATACCTTCTCATTTTGTAAATTCAAAAAACATAATTCTTTCGCGTGCAAAAACACTCTTCCCAACTTTTCATCTTTCTTCCTATTTAATTTTTTATTAAAATACAGACTGTCGCCAACAACCGGATGATTATAGGCCAACATATGAACCCTGATCTGATGCGTCCGGCCGGTATGAATCTTCACTTTTAACAAACTGAATCTGGCAAATTCTTTTTCCACCCAAAATTCTGTCACCGCCTCGCGTCCTTCCTGTTCTTTTCCGACATTTTTTATTTTTAAATTATTAATTTTTGGCCTGGATGCCATTTTTCCGTCCACGCCCCGGCTGATCTCAAAATCTATCCGATCATGTTTGGTCTCAGGCGCGCCATGCACCAAAACCAAATAATATTTTTCAATAGTCCTTTCCTGAAATTGTTTTTTGAGAAATTCATACATTTTCTGATTCTTGGCGACAACCATCACACCGGAAGCTTCTTTATCCAATCTATGCACAATCCCTGGCCGGATCGATTCCTCGCCCCGTAGTGAACCCGAGGTTCTACTACTGGGGTCGCCCACACCTTCCATATTTGGATATTTTTTAAGCAACCATTGAACAAGCGTATTTTCTTCACCATGTTCGGTTTGGTGGACTAAAAGACCGCTCGGTTTATCAATCACGATATAATCATTCGTGTCTTTGATTATTTTTATACCACCGGTAAAATCTTCAGCTTTTTCAGCCCTTTCTTTCAAAATTTTTATTTCATCGCCGATTTTCAAAAATTCTCCCGCCTTTTTAGGTGAACGACCATTCAACAAAACCAAATCCTTTTTTATCAGCTTTGTCACTTCCGATCGGTTAAAAGCGGTTTTTGCCGTCAAAAAAACATCCAGGCGCGAACCTTTCTCTTCCTCGGAAACTTTATAAATATTTTCAGCCATAACTTAATACTAAACAAACCTGCTTATCAGCAGGTTTCCATTATTATTCTGTTCAAGAAATCATTCGCGTCTTTCAACGCTTTAGCCAACCATTTCTCGCCGAACTGTTTAACATGCCAATCAAAAATTTCTTTTTGTTTCACCCAAGCGATAAACTTTCTAATCAATTCAATAAACATTTTTTTCGCCTGTTCGGTTTTTAATCTAAACTCGCGTCCTTTTAAACACCAGGAAATTACAAACTTATAACTTATCCTATAAAGACGGGAATTTTCTATAAATGGAAGCAATCTCGCTATTCTTTCATCATTCAACATATCCAACGAGTCCGCGTCGTCAAGCAAATCAACCAAAATACGGCGTTTTTTTCTCAATAGCAATCTTGTCAAAACCGCGCCGGTGCCAAAACTCTTGCAAACTATGATTCTGGTTGCCAAACCGACTGTTTCGCCAAAAAGACCGCAACTGATTGATTTGACCCACAGCATAAGGGCGGAAACGGTGTCATCAATAATTGACATCCAGATTATAGATGGTTTCTTGGTCATTGACCGGGAGACATCATGCCACCAAGCGGCCAAAATAATAGCCTGACGCTCTTCCGCGCTTAAACCCAAATCCATGGTTAGTTCCTTTACTCTGCTTACCACTCTTTCCACGTGGTCTAAGCCATGAACCGGATCAACGCAATGTTTCATGCGTCTTTTGGCGTTATTTATGAGTTTTTCTATTCTTGAATCCATATCTGAATAGTATAGCATAAATGGATAAAAAAACAACCCCGCCTATATTTACTACGCTTTTTGACGGGGGCGGGATAAAGCCCAAAATGGCATTATTTCGTGCGCCCAGATGGACTTGAACCATCGACCCCAACATTAAATTGCATAAAATTGCGGCACGGTTCAAAAGTATAAAAATGGTTAGTGCGCCCAGATGGACTTGAACCATCGACCCCAACATTATAAGTGTTGTGCTCTAACCACTGAGCTATGGGCGCATATTGCGCACCAACCATTTTTATACTTTGTTCACCGCTTGCAATTTAAAGTGTTGTGCTCCTCGCAAAACTGTAAGGGCACCTTATCCCGACTTAGTCGGGAAGCTATGGGCGCGTATAAACAATATACTACCAAAATGGCTAAAAAAATCAAGCCAATATAGGTTGTAGATATTAGCTTATAGCTTTTAGCTCTCATGCTAATTT
>MFQY01000021.1:7658-9336 GCA_001783185.1 Candidatus Magasanikbacteria bacterium RIFOXYC2_FULL_40_16
ATTTTTATAATAATTTAAATTAAAAAAATATTTTTTGTTTTTTTAATTACTAATTACAAATTATAAAAATTACGAGTTACGGATTACGAGTTACGGATTACTAATCACAAAAAGTTATCAACAGTTTGCGCGAAAAAGTATTTTAAAAAAGACAAAAAAGACTTATAATATAATTAGGTCGATAAAATTTTTTACATCCATGCTTGTCATGTAAAAATTTTAAAGTGTTTTAAATTTCGATTTGGTATGTGCCATGGCAATATCAAAATGCGAAACACATAAATTAATAAGAAGGAGGTGTACAAATATGGCTAAAAAGAAAAAAGCTGCTAAACGCAAACCAGCTAAAAAAGCGAAAAAGAGAAAACCAGCTAAAAAGAAAAAAGCTGCTAAACGCAAGAAGAAATAATTGCGTCTCTAAATAAAACAATCCCGACTTGATCGGGATTGTTTTTGTTTATCTTTATTGTTGAGCGTTGTTTACATTATGCGACAGCCAAATACTTTTCGTTTTTGCGGATTTGTTTGCCACAACAGGCAAACACCTCATAGCCGAGGCGAGAATGAGCAAAAACGAAAAGTATTTGGCCGAGCTTGCTATAAATAAATATATATAATGCTCTTTATTTTTACATCTTTATAAATCTATTTTTACCTGCTTGAAACCAACTTTGTTTTCTCCTTCCTTAAAAATCTTTACAATACCAAACTCTCCATCATAACCGGGCTTGATACATATATCACCTTCTCTGGCTTTTTTGATTGCTGTAGCAATATTTTTATCTGACGCTTTGGCTATATCCTTTATATCCGAATCCAGCAAAATAAAAAATTCGTTGCCTATTTTTTTGATTAAATTATCATACTCTGTTTTTACTTTTTTCGTGTTTGCGCCCACGCCCAAAGTATCAGCCAATACCGCATCCAGCGGAACCAAGCTTTTATAAGGCGTCCTGCCCGCTTTCTTAGCTTCAACAACACTTCGGTCAGACAACTCCATCACCCGGTTCATCACGCCTATTACTAATTTCTTTTTGCATTTCGGACAAATATTATTCATTTTTTTGCTTTGTTCCGGCTCGCAGAAAAAATGGCAATCCTTGTGCCCATCCATATGATATTTCCCCTCTTCCGGATAAAACTCAATCGTATGTAAAAACTCTTTCGGATTTTTTTCTTTTACTGTTCTCATGAGCTTGTCATACGTTATTTCTTTTTCATTTTTAAAATCCAAAACATTCGCTTCTCGCCCCAATTTACCCAAACTATGCGCGTCTGAATTTGATACCAACGCAATCTTGTCCAACACGGATAAACGCCAATTCATCAACGGATCACTGGAAAGACCGGTTTCAATCGCAAAAATATTCGGAGTCAAATCTTCAAAACATTCTTCCAAAGTGTCATAACCGCCTTTGGAGCCGAAAATACCAAACCACGGTGTCCAAGCATGCGCCGGAATCATTACCATTCTCTCGTCAACTTCCAACATCAACTCCAAAATATCTTTGGCCGTCATACCCAAAATCGGCCGTCCGTCCGATTTTAAATTAAATCCCCTACCCTCAAGAACTTTATTGAATTTTTCCGCGATTTTTAAATCCGGAGCAAAAATACATAAATGCAATCGTCTGGTTTTGTCCTTGTGTTTTTTTATTGAAGCGATTTCCGTGCCAAT
>MFQY01000022.1 GCA_001783185.1 Candidatus Magasanikbacteria bacterium RIFOXYC2_FULL_40_16
ATTTCAAAACTTTCCGGATTTTCCGTATCTACATTAAACCTGAAATGTCCGGTCTGCCCCCACCCCAAACGATTTCTTGCTCTGATATGAAAATACCACACGCCCTCTTCCACATTTTCAAACTTATATTCGGTCAACATACCATCTGATACCGCGCTCGGGCTTGTGTCCGGTGATCGGTCGCCAAAAATACTGACACCGGTTATATCGCTGGCTAGAACCCAATTAAATTCCGCATCAGCCAAATTATACCACTTGCCCGGGTCAGGGTGAGTCGGAGAATATAATACTGGCGGTCTTGGAACTGCCGGCTGAACTACCGGCTCGGTGTCTTCTTCAGGCGTTTCCACTTCGGAAACAGCCGTCAAATCAAAATTCGCCCCGCCCATTCCGGTCAATATACTGGTTCCTTGTCCGTCATTGGCCAACAAATTTCCGGCGGTAAAAAGAACCGATGCCCGTCCGGCGGACTTGGCTTTAAAACTGATCGTCAATACTTTACCGGTCGTCCCAATAAATCCCGGATTTAACACCACGCCCTCCAAATTTATAGTGCCGGCGTTATTGGAAAAAGACGGCTCCTGCACCCACAAATTTACCACTGAACCGCTCTTTGAGATGGAAACTACTTCCAGTTTTTCCGTTGGAAAAGAAATTACGCCGGAAATGGCGTTCATCGCCTGTTCCTGGCTTGATACATAAACTCCGACAGAAAAAGTTTTACTGACATTATACGATCCCGTGGCCGGAGAAATATAAATTGTAGCCGCCTTTGCCGTAAGCGGCAACGCTAAACTAACACAAAATAAAAACGCGAAACAGACGCTTAATTTTTGCGCTATTTTCGCGTATGGTTTTGCTTCAGTTTCGCGGTCAATCTGTCTCGCGATTTCCTCCCCCATATTTTCTCCTTAAAATATAAAAAGATAAAACTACCAATAGTCCCATCAATAATATTATACCATAAATAGCGTATCTCTGTAATAAATTAGCGGTTTTTTCCGGAGATATTATTTGAATTCTGTTATTTCCCGACTTATCAACCGCTTTTACATAAATATAACTCGTCAGATTCTGATCTTTCAGTAAATAAGGGCTGGCCGCGGTTTTCCAATTCAGCTCATCATAATTATCCGCCTCTTTCCATTTTTTCTCCGCTACTTCATAATAATCAACGCCCGATAATTTATCTTGAGTCGCGAATACTAAAAATAATTTATTCTCAAATATCTCTCCGTCTTGAGACACAAACGGAATAAAAGACTCCGGCGGTTCGGAATCAAAAGGATATTTGAATTCAGCCGTAGCGGAATCCTCCACGACTTCCAATTTTATGGGCGATACGGTCAATTCCGCCTCAGTGCCTCTCCCATCATGCAATAAAACCTTGCCCCCTTCTATCTGAATATCAGCCGAACCGATTTTTTTGGCCTCAAAAACAACGGAAAAAATATGCCCTTTATCCCCAAAATAACCGCCCGGAGTTACTCCGCTAAACTTTAATTTACAAACATCCGCGCATTCCAAATCAACGCTCGGGCGTTCAATCCAAAAATTAACCATTGAATCCCCATCCAATATGTCCTTCAAATCCAAATACTCCGGCGAAAAAACTATTTGTCCTTCAAACGCGTTCACGATTTCTTGCTGGCTGTCAACAAAAACCCCCACCGCGAATTGATTTCCCAGACCTTGTTCGTTGGAGGAACTACCAAAATACAATTCCGCCGCCCTTGCCACAAGTGGCAACGCTAAACTGACGCAAAAAAAGAACGCTAAACCGACGCTAAACATTTTATTTTTTCCTTGCTGTATCATATATTCTTCTAATTATTTGGACCCCTTTCGGCGAACCAAAATTTATAAGATAACCAACTTTATAATCAGAACACTTAAGATAATACCAAAATTGATTTATATCATCCTTGGTAATATTCGGCTTACATTTCAATTCAACAAAAACACTATTATTCACTACCACATCAGGTATATAAACTCCAACTTTTTTATCTTGAAAATAAATAGGTATTTGTTTTTCTCTTTCTACATTCAATTTTTTATTCTTAAAATATTCAACCAAAGCTCTCTGATAAATAACCTCCTTGTGCCTATTTCTAAACTGTTTATAAACTTCAAAAGCTCCCCCTTGAATAATATACGATTCTTCTTTATACAATAATTTTGCATCAGTTTTTAATTTAGCGTCAGTTTCGCGTGTCATACACAATAAGTTTAGCGTCTGTTTAGCGTAATCGCCAAAGCGATTTTTAGCGTCAGTTTCGCGCTGGATAGCTTCGCTATCCAGTCCAATAGTACGCCATAATACTAAAATCAACCAAATCAATCTTTCCGTCTCCGTTTAAATTATTAATTTCTTTAATTTTAAAAGCCTCGCTAAGCGGTCTTTTATACCAATACGCGGCAATGGAAAAATCCACCAAATTCACTCTCTTGTCGCAGTTCAAATCGGCTCTTCCTCCGCAAGCGACATCTTCCGCCTCTCCTTCTTTGATGACTGTTTTATCTCCGACCAAAAAACTGACCGTCCGGCTATATGGGCTTATCTGACTGCCAACCGCGCTCTTTGACTTGGTGTCATGTCCGCCCAATTCCAACCGCGCCGTATCAAAATCAAGCAGATATGCCCCGTCGCTATCCGCTTCCACAAATTCAAAAAATTCTTGTTCGGAATTAACCGCGATTGTGATTTCTGAATTCGGGACGCTTTGCCCGAAGATTGCGATATTTTCGCCTTTTTTCACCTGTTCTTTATCCACGCTGATTGTCGGCGCCAAAAAAATTCCGCTTATTGATACGGTCGAACCTCCGGAAACATAAACCGGAAAAGTAAATAAAGTGCTGCGATTTTTTTCATTATCCTCGCTGTAAACTGAAAAAGTATAATTGCCGGCTGACAATCCGTGCAGAGAAGCGGAAAAGTTAGCGTCAGGACCCGCGATAGTGGTTATAGCCATCTGGCCATCTTTCAAAATGATTACCCTGCTTAACGGATAGGCTTTGCCGGAAAAATTAACCGTTGCCACCGGTGGCGGAATAATTACGCCACCACCGCCCCCGCCCCCTCCTCCGCCACCACCGCCACCACAATTTCCACAATCAGCCGGACAAGTACTGCAAGTTTCCCCGCCATTACAAGAACCATCCCCGCAAGAAGTGGTCGCCACTGGTGTAGCCGTTTGTTCCGTTGAAGTAGCAATGACATCACCCTGATTATCAATCACGCGAATTATAAAATAATAAGGCGTTCCGTTGGTCAAACTGCTTCTGGTCGCGGTCAAAACATTGCCCACATCAGTATAAGTATAACTACCGCCGGATACTATGCTTTGTCCGACTTCATAACTGGTCACGTCATAACCGAAAGTTGAGGTGGATTCGGTCCAAGACAGACTAACCTGCGCGTTGCCGGCCGTCGCCGTAAGAGTTGGGGTGGAAATATCAGAAAAATACAAGAAACCGCCATACCAATTAAAACTGGTGCTGATGCTCCGGCCAAGAACGGTATGTCCTGTGCTGGAAAAATAGGTGAAACTGTTAGAAGTCGCCAGCCCGCCTTCTATTGTGATAACCGGGTCGCGGACAATAAAACTGGTACTGGAATAATCAGTGGCAAATCCGGGAATTACAAAAAAAAGCAATCCAAAAATAAACACGGACAAAAAAATTGCAACTTTGTTATTTAGCATATAGTTCAACCGCGTAATTGAAAATTTGGATGGAAATCGCATTGAAATAAATTTATTTATGTCTGTCATTACGAGCCCTCAAGGGCGTAGTCCCGATCCCGACCGAATCGGGATAATCTCGTGGTTTGGTATTAATTTACGGGATTGCGACAGTCGCTTGAGCTCCTTCGCAATGACAGAATGAAAGCGAGGGATGACAAATTGTTACGGGATTGTAAGGGAACACTTATCCCGCCGTGGCGGGGCGACGTCGTCTTGAGACTCCTCTCAATGACAGAGTAAAAACTCGCTATAATTTCTTATTCAAGATTGATTGGCGCCACTTCCACGATTTTATTGGCAACAGGGTCATAAAGAATCGCCTTGCGGGAAGCGGTATACAACAAAACTTTATCCCCAATTTTAGCATTGGCAAAGAAAGGTTGATCTTTCAACGGCGCCAAATCAGTCACTGTTGCCAAAGTCGGCTGTTCATTCACCGGTAAAACCATAATCTTGCCCACCATCTCCAACGTGCTTTCCAATTCTTCCTGTCCAACTTTTTGTGGATTAGTTTTCAGTTCATCAAGCCGTTTGGACATAAAATACATCGCTGTCCCCAGCGCTATAATTGTCACTACTAAAACCAAAATCAAAATTTTGGTCGTTTTTGATATTTTGGAAAAACCGCCGGCCGAAACTGCGCTTTCTCCACTTCCCTCCTCCATTTTATGATTGTTCATCATAGTTTTTTATGATTAATTAATAAATAATTACACAACAATTCATTAAATCCCATAACATCACCTGTCATTACGAGCCCCGATTAGGTCGGCGTGTAGTCCCGATCCCGACCCAAGTCGGTATCGAGGATCCTCGATTTTATTGGCATAAAATCGGGATAATCTCGTGGTTTGGTATTAATTTACGGGATTGCGACAGTCGCTTGAGCTCCTTCGCAATGACAGGATGAAAGCGAGGGGTAACAAATTGTCACGGGATTGTAAGGGCACACTTATCCCCCGACTTGAGTCGGGACTCGTAATGACAATTTTCCTATCATTTTCCCGTTTGCTAAAACATTATAATCGGAATTGGGGGCGGTTTGGGCGGAGCAGCCGGCTCAGGAGGACTTCCGGTTGTATATTCAATATACGCCGCAAAAACTTTCCAAGTATCACCGCCATCATTCGTAAAAGTAGCAGGGAAACTACCATCGTATGTTTCATTATCTAACCAATACGTGCCATACGCGGCATCGACATCATCTACTCCTAAAGTGCATTCTTGCCAATCGGCATTGTGCCACCAAACCGGGTAATATACCCTGCCACTTATAAGAGAGGCGTTCGCTCCTGTAAACTCAAGCCAGCCGACGCCTGCGGGAAAACTGGTTTTTTCGGTAGTATCATCGGTCAAACCTCTTGGTGCTCCCGATAGATCACTATATATACCCATCATAGCATTACTAACATCATGCGGATCGCCACCCCACCATACCCACACAGATTGAGCCGTGCCGTCTTCCGGCATTGTATCGCTTTCCGAATAATTGAACGCCCACACTATATTTTGTATAACAAGATCAGTACTATCCGGATCAGAAGTATAACCAATTGCCGGGTCAACTGTAATCGGATAAACTCCGTTATCAAGAAAATCTTGTGGAACTGATACCACTAATTGGTTGCCATGTATTCTCATTTCGCCCCAGACCCAATCGCCGTTGGCGTCTATAATTTTGGGGCGATAAATATGGGCAACCTTGCCTGTTCTATAATTTTCCTCGCCCTGTTTATGATTTCTCTTTGTTTTATGATATACCGCGTAGCTTCCGACTACATTTTCGGGCCTGTGACTGATTACCATTCCAAAAATGTTATAACAATCAGTCGCCGTGCAATAGTCAACCTCACGAACTAAATATTTTTCTTCCTCCGGAAGATTTCTGATTATATCGGCGATTGGATTTTCCTCTGTTGGTTCCCCGACATCGGTCGGGGTTTCGCTTGTTGGCTCAGCGGGCGTTTCTTCTACCGCAGGTTCTTCAACAACAGGTTCCCCGACATCGGTCGGGGTTTCGCTTTCAGGCTCAACAGCTGGTGGAGTAATTTCTTCCACTACCGGCTCTACTTCCGGCGCAGGCTCTTCAGCTTGCGATATTTTTATCCATTGAAGTGATAAACCTTCATTATTCTCCGATGGTGATTCTTCAACAACCGGTTCCTCAATAGTTGGCTCCTCAATAGTTGGTTCGTAAGGCGTTTCTTCTATTAACGGTTCCCCGACATCGGTCGGGGTTTCGCTTTCAGGCTCAACAGCTGGTGGAGTAATTTCTTCTACCGCCGGCTCCCCGACATCGGTCGAGGTTTCGTCCCGATGTGAAATCGGGATGAGTGTTCCCTCATCTGTAGACTCAACTTCCGCCGGTAATTCTTCAACAATTGGTTCTTCTACAAAAGGTACTACTTCTTCGCCACCAACCAAAACTTCACCATTAGGACCAATAACCGCTTCCGGCACCCCTTCTCTTTCATACAAAGGCGCCTGATAGAAAAAATTATAATCCTGCGAATCAATCGTAAAATGAATCTTATTGGTAGCCGGCCTCTCTTTTAAAATCACATCAATCTCAAATCCCCCGTTTTTATATGTTTCGCTCGGCGGTAATTCATAAATCGCGATATCCTTATCTCCATAGTCCCACTTCATTGTATTTTCCTCATCAATATACGGCGCTTCAGCGCCCAAAGGAACGCCAATAGTTATGGAAGACCCCCATTTCTCAAATACTCTCTCCGGTCTTTTCATTTCCGGTTTCGCTTCTACTACAAGAGTCTGAAACGCGCTTCCGCCTATGCCTACAAATAAAATGATAGATAATGTTATAAATAGTTTTTTCACAAACTGGAATTTAGAATTTAGAATTCTCCCTGTCATTACGAGCCCCCAAGGGCGTAGTAATCTCATGACATCAACTGTCATTGCGAGGCCTTTAGGCCGTCGCAATCCCGTATTGTCCCCTGTCATTAATGGACTAATCCCATAAAATGCGAGATTACTACACCCCCGAATGAGTCGGGGTCTCGTAATGACATAAGACACCACGCATTTTTCTGTCATTGCGAGGCCTTTAGGCCGTCGCCCCGCCATAACGGGATAAGTGTTCCCTTACAATCCTGTAATTATATCTCCGCATACAAATCAATATATTTTTTATTAAATTCACTTATCAGAGCATCTTTTCTTTTTCGTGAATAATTTTTTAATTGTTTTTCTCTTTTAATCGCATTTTCAGGGTCAGTATAAATTTCGTAATATAATAGTTTATCAATATTATATTTTTTTGTAAATTTTGAACCAAGTTTTTGTTTATGTTCTTCAACCCTTCTTTTTAGATTATTTGTAATCCCTATGTATAGCACAGTATTCCTTTTGTTTGTCATTATATATACATAATATTCGTAAATCATATTCAATCTTATTAATCACGGGATTGCGACGGTCGTCCGCCAGCTGGCGGACTCCCTCGCAATGACAGAAAATGCATATCACGCCACCTGTCATTACGAGCCCCAAGGGCGTAGTAATCTCATAATATCACTTGTCATTACGAGCCCCAAGGGCGTAGTAATCTCATAGATATATTATTATATTTTGTTGTCTACTTTCCATACTTAATAATTTATTTTCCAAATTCCATATTCCAAATTCCATATTCCAATCCAACAACTAATCCGCCGTTTCCCTAATGCCGACTGAACAAGTAATACTATCGGCAGTTACTAACTTTCCTACACGAATATATCTCTTCTCCAGCATTTCAAAAGCATTATTTGAAAGCGAAGTATCGCGCGTTGTCGTCGCTGTCGTCGCTTTATAATAATCCATCCAATTTGTGCCATCGCCAAACTCAACTTCAGCCGTTCCCGAGTCCGTAAAACATATCATATCCGTCCAAGTCTCTCCATGCACACTCGCTACGCCGATAGGAATTGTTGACGAATTTGTCTTTCCTTCATAAGCATCGAGAGTGGAACTGACGATGGTAATCGTCCTATAATCCACACTATACAACGCTCTTTCGGCTGTGCCATCATGATAACGAACAGACGAAGAAGCGTTAGTGGTGTTTATACCAATCTCACCGGTCGCGTCTATGGTCGGATTAGTGCTACTGGCAAGAGTTAAAGTATCAGATATAGTAACATTCGCCAAATAAGCCGTGCCGGAAGCAAACAAATTACTCCAAGCTTTTCCAAATGAACCCAACGGACTGACATTGTTGGTAAACGGTTCTATCATGGTGGTTGACACAAAAGACAGATAGGCAGAACTTGAGGCATATAGACTCTTCCACGCTTTTCCATACGACCCAAAATCATAAGTATTATTCAACCAGGGTTCAATCATGGTAGTAGTTACTCCTGTCAACCAAGTTGTGCTGGAAACATTTACGATTCCTTTTAAGTAGGTTTTTAAAATATAATCATTGCCTAAAACTACAGTGCTTGAACCCATACCAATCGCTCCATAACCAAAAACATTTTCGTTATACGCTCCGCTGATTGAGGATTTGGTTTGCGCGCCGATGTAGACCGAGGTGCTGGTGAGTGAATTAGCACCTTCGCCATTGGCAATATATCTACCGGCATCGTTTCCTAAAGCAACATTATACCCGGCAGTAGTATTATTAAATAAAGTATAACCTCCCACAGCTGTATTATAATTTCCTGAATTGTAATATAGAGCATTTGTGCCAATGGCTAGATTTTGTACACCAGCTGATAAAGTTTGTAATGCATTAATACCTAAAGCCGTATTATTATAACCAGAAGTAATGGAACCAAGAGCATTTCTTCCAATGGCTGTATTCTGATAACCAGTGGTAAGAGATTTAAATGTTTGGTACCCAACTCCTGTGTTATATGAACCGTGGTTAACACTTGTTGCTGTACTCCCCATAGTAAAATTACCAGCCTGTAAACCAACAAAAGTATTTTGTCCGGTTGGCACTGCCGAGCTTCCGGTCGGATGCGAGAAGTTATGAATAAAACTTTCTGTTCCTTTGTATATAACTCCGGTATTGGCATCGGTGGTTGAGCCGGTTAAATACAATGTGCTGGAACCAATTAAATCAATTACA
>MFQY01000023.1 GCA_001783185.1 Candidatus Magasanikbacteria bacterium RIFOXYC2_FULL_40_16
ATCGCCGGTATGAACATAATTCGGCCAAAATACATCCGCAATATCCACCACTTTGCTCGCCCAATCACTACCATAAAGCGCGCTCGCCACATCTTCACTGCCTATTTTATATTTGGTATTGTCCGATCCGACTGCGTAAACGCTTGGGGAAATTTGCACTTTGATAAGTTTAGAACCCGGGCGGTAATTCACGCCAAACGGCGCTACACCGGGAGATGGATAATTATCCACGCAAGTTGTCGGAATTTCCACCACGGTTAAATAATCCTCATACCATGACTTGAATACGGTTGAATGAGGAAAATACATCCTTTGCATATTGGCATTAACCAAATACACCGCGCTGTTGTTCGGCACTTTAAAAAGATCCCCAGACGATAACACCGGACAATCCGCGGCCATGGTAATTGACGGCGCAAAAACCGCCAGACCCATACTCCAAATGATTGTTAATAACGCTACAGACCCAATAAAACCGACTTTAAGTTTATACAACATATATTTGAATTTTATAATAACATTTGGTAATTAATAATTAATAATTGGTAATTAATAATTGGTAATTCAATTGTTTCACGTTTCATGACTCATGCTTCATGCATTATATATAGTATAACACAAAATATACAAAGATAAAAAAAGACCCCTTGATTTCCCGAAGGATTTCAAGGGGCCAAAGTAACAACCCTATACCACAGGGATATGGGGCAAAAGAGCTAAAGGGTCAAAGGGCTACTCATGGAGGAAACCAACGAGGCAGTCCCGACCCCAGTCGTACGAGACCGGGTAGCGGTCCAGGATGCGCCAGCCGGAATCGCCACGGAGGCACATAATGTTATCGGCTCGCACGGAGCCATGCCCAACGATCCGCGCATGGCGCTGCTCCTCGGGGTGTTGGATACCGATGGCGTAGATGTGTTTCGGCAAAATCGGTTTTTTGCCGCCGTTCGCCTTGGCCCAGACAGACACATCTTCGTTCGACCAATCCCGGTCAAATCCTACCAAATCCACCTTCACCTCTGTGGTGATATTTACCTCATTGCTGGTGAACAGTCGGACAATTCCGAAATGGACGTAGTTATACCTGCCTTGCCTGATAGCATCGGCAACCGACTTCGCCCTGAACGGCTTGAGGGTGAGAGTTTTCACTATGGTGCCGACCAGTGGCGGTTGCTGACGCGCGATGTCTTGCACAATGATTTTCTTCTTACCACGAAGCACCTTGCGCGTTACTTCCGTGCCGCCAATCTTATTGAGAAGCGCCTTAGTTTCCTCGCGAGTCAAGTCGTCGTACTTTCCCATCTCTGTCTCCTTTCGGGCTGGAAGCCCAAAAAATTATGATCTAAAAAAAGTAAACCATAAAAATAAGCGTCTGTCAATAATATGTAAATCCGTCCCGATGTGAAATCGGGATAAGGTACCCTTATAATCCGTAACTCGTAATTTAAAAAAAGACCCCTTGATTTCCCGAAGGATTTCAAGGGGCCAAAGTAACAACACTATACCACAAGGATACAGGGCAAAAGAGTTATGAATCGCGGGAAAACACCCGATAGCCAATACTCCACTCGCCCGGACCCCCGACCATGTAAGCGTTCAGGCCCCAGCTATGGCCGTTCCAACTCACGCTCACCGCGACGTTGTGAACATAGAGGATACCCAAGTAGCCATTGGTCAGGAGCGCGCCCTGTTCGCCATTGGGCTGTTCCAACATAAGGGCGGCAACAAGGGAGAGAGTGACCTTGACATTGTCCTCGCCACCTAGTTCCTTGATGATAAAGCCATCCACCGAACGCCGATTGAGCGTGTGATAGCGCAAAGCGCTTTCATCGGCGCCGTTGTTGCCAGGCGTGCGATATGGTCCGTCGCCGAGCGCAATTTCGCCTATGTTCGGCTGTTCCTCTATTTTACCGTAGAAACACGTCTTGAAGTTGTCGCCAACGTAGTGGATTCTTACCGACGAGTTATTCGTGTTGAAGAACTTGCTCACCACGAGCTTCCTCATCGGTTGAACCTTGACGGTTCCAACACAGGTCAAGAGGGGTTGCTCATCCTGCTGACGATTTTCTACCGATTGAACAAACAGAGTGATGGCCTCTTGCGGATGTTGAGCCGCCCATTGCGCGCTCTCATTTGAAAGCGCGCCAAAATACTCTTGATGCTCCACGAGCCGACCCAATAGAAAGGGAATCTGTTTTGTGGTTGCCATCGTTTTCTCCTCTTTTACAACCATGTTTACAGACGCTGTCGGGCTTGGCCGATATGGTTTCGCCACAGCGAGAAATCTTTTACCTATTCAAAATTAAAAGATTTTTCGCTGGGGCGAAATACAACTCATAACTTTACTAAAGAACTTTTATAAAAAGTTAAACACAAAATTCGTAGTTTGTCAATAACGTGTATATTTAAACATCCCGATTAAGTCGGGATGTTTAAAATTTTTCTTAATTCTCAAAACTATTGGCTATTGGCTACGAACTATTGGCTAACTTTATTTCTTCCCTTCAACTATCGCCGTCCTCTTACCCTGAACCACAAGGGTACGGGGTCTCGGCGTCCATTTCAATAAATAGGTACTCGGTTTTTGGAATACGTTTTATTTTTTCCCTTCAACTATCGCCGCCTCGACATTCTTCGGACATTCGGCGTAATGAGAGAATTCCATGCTTGAACTGGCGCGACCTTGTGTCATAGAGCGCAAATTGGTCACATAACCAAACATTTCTGAAAGCGGTACAATTGCTCTTACCACTTTGTTTTGTCCACGATCTGTCATTTCTTGAATTTGTCCGCGTTTCGCGCTCAAATCGCCTATCACATCACCCATATGAGCTTCAGGAGTAATAACTTCTATCTTCATAATCGGTTCTAAAATAACCGGATGCGCTTTTTTAGCCGCAGTTTGAAAACCCATACTGCCGGCCATCTTGAAAGCAATTTCTGAAGAGTCAACCTCATGATAACTGCCGTCATAAACGGTTACCTTAACATCAACCAACGGATAACCGGCCACAACGCCTCTATCCAAAGCTTCCCTGACACCTTTCTGAATCGCAGGAATATATTCGCGAGGAATAATACCGCCCTTAATTTCATCAACAAATTCAAATCCCGCGCCTTCCGCCATCGGTTCAACTTTAAGCCAGCAATGGCCATATTGTCCGCGTCCACCGGACTGTTTGATGTATTTACCTTCACCTTCGGCCGTCGCGCGAATAGTTTCTTTATACGCGACTTGAGGAGCGCCAACTTTGGCTTCCACGCCAAATTCGCGTTTCATACGGTCAACTATAATATCCAGATGAAGTTCACCCATACCGGAGATGATTGTTTGTAATGTTTCCAAATCAGTATGAACTTTAAAAGTTGGATCTTCTTCAGCTAATTTCTGTAAAGCCAAGCTCATCTTTTCCGCGTCCGGTTTAGTATTCGGTTCAATCGCGATATGAATAACAGGTTCAGGGAACACAATATTTTCCAATTGAACTTCTCTCTCCTCCGCGCAAAGCGTATTGCCGGTAGTGGTATTTTTCAAACCGATTGCGGCCGCGATTTCTCCGGAGTAAACATCATCCACATCTTCGCGGGAATTGGCGTGCATACGAACGATGCGTCCGATTCTTTCCTTGGAACCGGTAGTGGTATTTATAACATAACTGCCGGCTTTCAATATACCTGAATACACGCGGAAAAAAGTTAATTTACCAACATAAGGATCAGTGGCGATTTTAAAAGCCAAAGCCGTAAACGGTTCATTGTCGCTGGCAAGCACAGGGACTTTCTTTTCCGGATTATTGACATCGGTTGCTTCAATCGGCGGAACCTCAAGCGGAGACGGCAAGTAACTGACAACCGCGTCAAGCATCGGCTGAACACCGATATTACCCAAAGCCGAACCGCAAAGCACCGGATACATTTCACTCTTAACTGTAAGTTCACGAATGCCTTTTTTAATTTCTTCCACACTTAACTCTTCGCCGTTCAAATATTTATTCATGAATTCATCATTCGCTTCCGCAACTTTTTCCACAAGTTTACTGCGATGTTCTTCCACTAACGCTTTCATGTCTTCCGGGACTTCAATTTCCACTACATCCATACCCATATTACCTTCAAACTTATAGGCTTTTTTCAAAATTATATCAATCAATCCGCTGAAAGTTGATTCCGCGCCGATCGGCAACTGAATCGCAAACGCTTTATCGGAAAGACGGGCTCTGATGGAATCCAAACTCATGTAAAAATCAGCGCCAATTTTATCCATTTTATTTACAAAACAAACGCGAGGCACGCCATATTTATCAGCTTGACGCCAAACGGTTTCCGATTGTGGTTCCACGCCTTGCGAACCGTCAAATACCGCCACCGCGCCATCCAATACGCGCAACGAACGCTCCACTTCCACAGTGAAGTCAACGTGGCCCGGAGTATCAATAATATTGATACGATGATCTTTCCAAAAACAAGTGGTCGCGGCGGAAGTAATCGTAATGCCACGCTCTTTTTCTTGTTCCATCCAATCCATTTCGGCCGCGCCCTCGTGCACTTCGCCGATTTTATGTTTTTTTCCGGTATAAAACAAAACACGTTCAGTGGTGGTGGTTTTACCAGCATCAATATGGGCCATAATCCCGATATTTCTGGTTTTTTCGAGTGAGTATTCTCGCATAATTTAAAGGCTTTATAGGCTTGCAAGGCTTAAAATGCTTACGATGCTTTATCAACAAACAGCCTTTTCGGCCTTGTAAGCTTTTTAGGCCTTTTCGGCCTTTTAATTATTTTTTATTGCTAAAACGAGCAAAATGCGCGAAGGCTTTGTTAGCTTCAGCCATGCGTTGCACATCTTCTTTTTTCTTTATTGATCCACCGACACCGTCAAGTATATCAACAAATTCCGTCGCCAGCTTATCTTTCATCGGTTTGCCTTTCTTGGCTCTGGCGGCAGTGATAATCCAACGAAATGCCAAAGCATTCTGTCTGGACGTCGGTACCGGTACCGGCACCTGATAATTGGCTCCACCAACTCTTTTTGAACGCACCTCAACTTGCGGTTTAATAACTTCAACCGCTTGTTCAAAAAACTTAAGGCCATCGCCTTTTTTTACTTCTCCAAGAGTTTTGATCGCGTCATAAACTAAAGCTTGAGCAACACTCTTTTTGCCTCTTTCCATCACAAAATTAATAAACTTAGCGACCATTTCGCTGTTATATTTAGGATCAGGGGCAATTACTCTTTTTGGAATTCTTTTTCCACGGGGCATACATTTAAAATTTGTCATCCCGAGAGGTCGGGAGTCATCCGAAGGATGGCGACCGAACGAGGGATCTTATGGGTTAAAAATAAATTTTTTTAAACCACAAGTTATATAAAATTACTTTTTAAGCCTTTTGAGTCTTTATGATTTAGGACGTTTTGTTCCATAAATTGAACGGCTGCGTCTGCGATCGGCTACTCCTTGTGTATCATAAACACCACGGACGATGTGATAACGCACGCCCGGCAAGTCTTTTACACGGCCGCCGCGAATCATTACGATGGAGTGTTCCTGCAAATTATGACCTTCACCCGGGATATAAGCAATGACTTCATAGCCATTGGATAATCTAACTTTGGCAACCTTGCGCAAAGCTGAGTTAGGCTTCTTTGGTGTGGCAGTATACACCTTTGTACAAACTCCGCGTTTAAACGGACTTCCTTTTCGCAGGTCAGTTCTCTTGCGATGCAAGCTATCATAAGTAAACTGCATAGCCGGTGATTTGGACTTTACAGTTTGCTTTTTTCTGCCTTTGCGAAGAACTTGGTTCATTGTTGGCATATTTTATAGCGATTAGCGATTAGCGATTAGAATATTTAGTTATATTTTATAGCGTTTAGATTGATACAATATCACCCTAATCGCTAACTATTCTAATGGCTAATAGCTCTAATTAATTAAAAAATTCCGCTAAAACGGAATTGAAAATCTAACTTTTTACAGTAAATCTTCAAACGTGTCTGTCCGACGCAAAGTCGGACGCACTTCTCCTGTCGCTCACGAGCGACGGGATACTCCGTTCTAAAGTGATTACACTATATAGTATATTGTTTTTTTTGTCAAGCCTTAAACAGCCCCTACAAACAAAAGGTATAAAAACTGAATAATCGGGCTGATCAGATGAAAAAAGAAAAAGATAAAAATCAACAGAATAAAAAAACCGTATTGTTCAAGCATTTGTTTTACTTTCCACATAGAATCGGGCAAAATGGCGTAAAGGATTTTTGACCCGTCCAACGGCGGAATCGGCACTAAATTAAACACCGCCAGCAAAACATTGGCGTAAACTATAACCGACAACATCATTGCCAAATTGCCGGAAAAATCAACCAACTGAATAATCAATCCAAAAATCGCCGCCAGTATGAAATTTGACGCCGGCCCGGCAATCGCCACCAAAGACGGCCCCCATTTCTGATTTTTCAAATTATACGGATTATATGGCACCGGCTTGGCGTAAGCGAATAAAAAACTGCCCCCGGTCATAAAATACAATAAGGCGGGCAACAAAAATGTGCCCCATTTGTCCACGTGAACTCTTGGGTCCAAAGTAAGCCGTCCGGCATAACGCGCCGTCGGATCGCCCAATCGGTCCGCCATCCAGCCATGCGAATACTCATGGATTATGGCCGAAGGAATAACTACCAGAAAAAATAATAAACTTTGCATAAATTTGAATTAGACACTAAATATATACCGGTATTGACAAAACAACCTCCATAATATATAATCTCTTTATTAAATCAAATTTTAACATAAATCTAATAATATTCAAAGCCTTTCAGGCCTTTCAAGCCTCTCCGGCATTTCAAACATTTATAATATGGCTCAAAGATGTGAAATTTGTTCAAAAGGCTCAAAGAAAGCTGCCAGCCGCAGCCACTCAAAGATAAAAACCTTGCGCAGACAAAAAGCAAATTTGCAAAAGTTAGACGGCAAACTGGTTTGCGCCAGGTGCATGCGAACAAAAACAAAATAAAAAAGCCCGCAAGGGCTTTTTTGTTCTAGATGTTATAATTGTTCAAATTGTATAGAATAACCCTAGTAATTGTTTTAATGTTTTTATGTTTTAATGCTTTAATGCTTTTATGACTATATACATCTTCGGCAATCCCCTGCTTGATTTTGACAATCTGCCAATTCAACTGCAACCGGAACTGGAAAAAATATTTCCGGATATTAATTTTGTGGCAATGGATCCGAACGAAAATCTGCGTCCGGAAAATAAAGAATTAATAATTATTGATACCGCCGTTGGCATTGACCATGTAACCATCCTGGACGATATTGATAAAATTGAATTAAGCCCGCAGTATTCTCTGCATGATTATGATCTCGGCTTTAATTTAAAACTGCTCAAAAAACTCGGCCAATTGGAAAAAATAACTATCTTCTGTGTTCCGCCGGATATAAATAAAAAACAAGCTCTTGAAGAACTTGTAAATCTGATTAGAAAAGAAAAAAGTCGTTAGGACTCAATTCGTTAGAACCAAGTCGTAAACGACTTATGTATATATACTATACCTACCGGTTTATAATAGCAAGTGCCACCTGTGGATAACTCTTACAGCCAATTTATCTTCAAAAAATGCGAAGCGCAAGACATACAAGGATCATAAGCGCGAATCAGTTTTTCCGCTTCCTTGCGTATCGTTTCCTCTCCTTGGTCTATCAATTTGCTTACCATCAATTTTATATCCTCTCTCATATTCACAAGATTCTGCGCGGTCGGAATAACCAAATTGGCGTACTCCACATTCCCGTCTTTCACTTTCAACCAATAATATAAAGTCCCGCGCGGCGCCTCTATCACACCCACCGCTTCCCCGCTCATTCGAGACGGCTTCGCTATCTCTTCTTTTTTAAATTCCGTATTTTCCAGTATCTCAATTGAGTGGTCAATTGAATGAACTATCTCAATCGCTTGCGCCAAATTATTATGGCAAACATTATCCGACGGGAACAATTCCAAAAATCTGGCCATATCGCGTTTTGTATTCTTATGCAAATTGTCCTTATTCAAATTTATACGCGCTAGCGCGCCAACCATATATTCTTTGCCTTCAAACTCAAAACCGCTGGCCTTGGAATAAGGGATAACGACTGATTGCAGATGCTCCCAAAAATCTTTTTCCTGTATTCTCTTTCCACTGGAAGTTAAAATCTCTCCTTCTAAAAATGAAAAATCCGGCGTCGCCAAAGCCACAAAATTTGTCTGCCTTTTAAAATCCCAATTGCAAGACAAAAACATTTCCGCTAAATTCATAACATACTGGCGGACTGATTTTAATTCCGCTACCACTTTTTTCGTTTCTTCCGGATCAGGCAAATTAACAAAACCGCCAATTTGTTCAAACGGCGCGTGCACCGCCCGACCGGCAATTAATTTAGACAAATTATTTCCCGCTTCTTTTACATGAAGAGCCTCATGTAAAATTTCTTTTTTATCTTCCGGCAAATCAAGCACGGAATCAATCCCGAACAAATCCGGCAAAACAAAAAAATACAAATGAAGAGCGTGGTCGCGTATCATTAAACTGTACATCGTCAATTTACGCAACAATATAGTCTGCGCGCTCGGCGTAACACCAATCGCTTTTTCCGCCGCTTCAATACAACCGGTCAAATGAGCAATGGAACAAGTCCCGCAAATACGGGAAACAAGCTGTGGCACCGCCATAATTGATTTCCCCTGCACCGCTTGCGTATAGAACCTTTGGTTTTCCATCACGCGCAAATTAACTTCTTTCACTTCGCCATCGCGGATTTTAATATCCAAATCAGCGTGCCCTTCTATTTTTGATATTTTGTCAATTGAGATGTCCAGGTCGTGGGTGTGCATAACAGATTTAAGATTTAAGATTTAAGTTATAAGTACTTTTCAAATATTTCAATAAATTTTTTCTCGCTTATCGGACAACCCATGACTTCCGCGTCAACTTTCACCACTTCCGGCACAGTCAAAACTTTTGGCAAATAATCAA
>MFQY01000024.1 GCA_001783185.1 Candidatus Magasanikbacteria bacterium RIFOXYC2_FULL_40_16
AGAGAAACTTTCCACGCGCAAACTGATACTTCAGCCTGGGAAGACGGAAACTATTGTTTTATCTTTAATCCGACAGAAAGCGGGGGAGACGCGCCTATCAGAGAAACAAGAAATTTCTCAATTGACAATACCGCTCCTGAAAAAGTGGGGGGAATGGCTATTTGGCAAGATGGAGTAAATATCGGTTGCGGAGCCACAGTGAGCGACAGGAATATAAAAATTGACTGGGATGACAGCGTTGATCCGAATTTTTCTTTTTACAGATATCAAGCCGATGACGGAATCGGTTCAATAGATTTTACAACCACATTGGTTCCATCGGAAAGAAGCGGTCAAATTCGCGATTTAGACGGTACTTATATGTATCACGCTCAAGCGGTTGATTCATTAGGAAATGTTGGTGAATATTCTGATTGGTGCGCGGTAACACTGGACAGAAGCGTTCCGGACACTACCTCGCCTGTGATTACTTTGAACGGCGATAGTTTAATGAATTTGGTTGTTGGTGATGTTTATACGGAACAGGATGCCACCGCCTTAGATGATGTTGATGGCGTCGTGGGCGTAACAATTGGCGGAGATGTAGTTGATACTTCCGTAGTTGGAATTTATCATGTTACATATAGCGCGAGCGATTTGAGCGGTAATAGCGCTGAAGAGACACGCACGGTAAATGTAAATGATGAACCGGCGCCGGTGATTTCCGATGAAACTTCACCGACAAACACTACCGATTCTATCACCATCACTTGGACTACTGATCACCCTGCCACCAGTCGCGTGGTTTATGACACAACTTCACATTTAGTTTTGGATGTAGCGCCGAATTATGGCTATGCCAATTCCACGGTTGAAGACGCGACCTTGGTTACTGACCACAGTGTGTCAGTTTCAGGTTTGAATCCGGGCACGACATATTATCTCCGTTCAGTTTCTCATGGTTCTCCGGAATCAGTCAGTAGTGAGCTTGTGGTAACGACTGATGAACTTCCGGTTGTGACTCCGCTAAGTAGTGGGAGCAGTAACAACGGCGGAAGCCCATTGCCTCCGGCCCAGCCGACTTTGGGAGCTGTTCCGGTAACTGTTGGCGGTTTGAATAGCGATTTAACTGTTGAATTATTGTTTGATGTGCAGAACGCCGCGCAAATGGCAATTTCCGAATCGCCTAGTTTTGCCGGTGTGTCTTGGGAAACATATCAAGAATCAAAATTATTCACTTTATCCGCGGATAACACTGAACACAAATTGTATATCAAGTTCAGACGCGATACTGGCGGTGAAAGCGCGGTGCTGGAAGTCACTGTGACCACCGGTCCGGCCACTGGCCCGATTCAAGCTGTGTTGGGCGTGAAAATTACCCGCTTGGATGAATTGGTCGCGAAGTTGAATTTTGGCGATCGCAACGATGAAGTTCGTGAGATGCAGGATTTATTGAAAGAAATAAAATTCTTCCCGGTTTATCAGACCTCTACCGGTTTTTATTGGCACATCACCTTGTCAGCCGTACAAAAGTATTTGGCCACCAAAGTTGTTCCGCAAGTTTTGGGCGTGAAAGTGGCGAGTATTGAAGAATTGATTGCTATCGTTAAATACGGCGAGCGTTCGGAAAATGTGCGTCTTTTGCAGGATGAATTGAAGCGCGCCGGATTTTTCCCGTTGGTGATTGACTCTACCGGTTATTTTGGACCGATTACTTTGGGAGCGGTACAGGGTTATCAGAATAGCGTTAAATAAGTTTATTATCAAAAATGAAAATCTCCCGCTGTATAGTGGGAGATTTTTGTTAAAGCGAGCTTGTTATTTTGCCCGATTTCGTGTAATAATAGTGTTATAATGAGTTTATTGTGAGTTTTTATTCTGTCATTGCGAGGCCTTTAGGCCGTCGCCCCGCCATAACGGGATAAGTGTTCCCTTACAATCCTGTGATAATTCGTCATCCCGACCCGCCAGCTGGCGGGGAGGGATCTTTCAAACAACGAGATTATTCCGATTTTATACCAATAAAATCGAGGATCCTCGATTTCGCTGAGGCGAAATCGGGACTACACGCCAACCTAATCGGAACTCGTAATGACAGGTATAAATAATATTTATTTTTTGGCGAAGTTTATTTAAAAAACTAAATAGGCCTGTAATATATTATATGAAACGCGTGTTAAAAAAATATTTCATTCCGCACGAGGAGAATAATTATCATCCTCACATTTTACATACCAAGCGGGCGGTTTTTTATGGGGCGTCTTTTTTAGTTTTCAAAATGATTGTGATTTTGTTTGTTCTGGCCTTGCCGGCGCGGGTATTTGTTTTGCCGGATGTTTTGGCTATGGAACAAAAGAAGATTTTGGCTTTTACCAACGAATTACGCGCGCAAAAAGGGCTGGAACCTTTTACCGAAGTCAGCAAGCTTGATTTGTCGGCGCAAAACAAGGCGGATGATATGGCCAAATATAGCTATTTCAGCCATACCAATGAAGAAAATAAAACGGTTTCAAACTGGGTGAAAGAAACAGGGTATTCTTATCGTTTTGCCGGTGAGAATTTGGCGATGGGTTTTTCAACTGCCAGAGATGTGGTTAATGCTTGGGTGAAAAGCCCGACTCATTATGCCAATTTGATAGATACGGATTTTTTGGAATTTGGCGCCGGTTTGCAGAGCGGGGAATATAACGGAGTGCCGACGGTTTTTGTGGCCGAGCATTTTGCTTCGCCCGCGAAAATTGCCGTCGCTTCCGTAAAAACAGCGCCCGCGGAAATTGCTCGGACGAAAGAACCGGAAGTGAAGACTGCCGCGCGCGCGGAAGAGCCGGTTACCCTGCCGGAAACAATTGTGTTGGCGGAAAAAGAAATTGCCGTCGCTAAAGAGCCGGTTGTTTTTGACAGCGCCAATTCACGTGTCTATTGGTTGGAAGATGACGAGAAAACAAATTTGTCTGTCCGCGCCAAGATTTCCGGTCCGGCGGAATCAGCGGTGGTTATTGTCAACAGTTATCCGATTGAATTGCGCGCCGTCGGCGATAATAATTTTGAAGGCGAGTTATTGGTAAACGAACCGGCGGACAATTTTTTTCGCGTGATAATTTCTCCGGTTATAAGAATCACCGGGGAAGATGGACAAATAACCGAGAGCGTGATTGATTGGTATAATGTGAAAGTGGTCAGCCCGTCGCCATGGCAAACTTATTTTCAAGCCAAAGATAAATTGCCGGTTATCACCAGTATTTTTTCCGTGTCGCGCGGAATCTATTTGGCGGTTATAATATTTTTCGCGCTGGCTTTGCTTCTCAATATTTTTATTGAAATCAGAAAACAGCATTATCATATTATTTTACAGACCTTTGCTCTGCTCGGTTTGCTGACGGCGTTGTTTTTGTTTTAATCGTTTTGAAAGGTAATTTTGCCCCGTTTAGGGGCTTTTTTATTGATCAAAAACCTCCAGTGTAGCTGAAGTATCCATTTAAAGCATAGCTTTTGGTATTCGATACCGATAATAATATTTATTATAATGTAAATTAATCGAAGTATATTGCGTTAGCTGAATTTCTCTTTGTCATCCTGAGCGTAGTCGAAGGATCCTTTTGTCATTCCCGTGTCTACGGGAATCCAGTAATTATTCTTTCCACTTTTTTACAGAAAAAAGTGGAGCCAAAACTGCCGAGCTGATGGTTTTGTAAAGCACTCATTAATGTATTTTCTCACTCACAAAACAAACTCACCCCCGACTTGGTCGGGGGCTCAAACAATGTTTTGTGCCCCCATTATGGGGGTACACTCAAAAATACATTAACTCGGTCTTTAAAAACCATAGGCTCGGGAAATTGCGATTGACGATGATGCCGGCGTAGCCGGCAAGATACAAACCACCAGCGTAAGCTGGTGACACGGGGTTGACAATTGGGCTGATTTATGATATAAAACTATATTCCTACAAAATCGGCCATGACGGTCGTGTGTAGGGAGGCGTTCCAATGGATACGCGGAAAGGTGGAAGAAATGAAGACATCTACAGAGGAAGAGCAAACACTCATGGACATGATCTACGCTTCATATATGGAGCAAGAAAAAGCCCTCAAAGATGCGCTTGACGTTTTTATAAAGGCTTGTAAGTCTGAACATGAGGCATTCGATAGAATTGTCTCGCCGGCTTATGATGCGCGACATAAGGCGAGGGAAATTTCTGGCGTAAAACAGTTTTTGGAAGCAGTTTCAGTCGCAGAGGACGCTATTGAGGAAGCCTGTAAAAAGGCCAATGCTCTCATGAAAACATCTCCATATAAGGAAATACGTGAGGCGGCGGAAAAGGTCTATCAGGCAAAATGCGTGGCTATAAGAAATAAGCACGAAGAAGCATGTAAGGCCGCGATTGATCTCTACAAGGAAGCAGCTAACAGACTGATGCTCAATAAATAAGGAGGACAACGCAGATGGCGTGGAAAGTGTATGATGCCAGAAAGATTCTTGGCACCTTCGTAAGCGGGGACCCGAGCGTCCCGCCGACCCGGTGGTGGAACCACATTTTTCTTCTGCTGTTCTGGTGGAAGAAAAAGTCCATCTTCTTCGCTCGCACGCTGGGCGAATACCGAGTGGGGTATATTCCCCAAGACGGTAAGCCCCGGCTGTGTACTAGGCTGGTCGGCGTGAAGATGTTCGCGGTCAGAAATGGCCGTGAAGACCGCACCTTCTTTGCCGTCAACAAGAACGGCGAAGAAGTGAAGTTGGATCTCATAACTCAAACCAAGGAGAAGACACCGAAATATCTGCCGGTGCTGTAATCAGCTTCGGCCAAAACAAAAACCCGCCCCCGATTTAGTCGGGGAGCGGGTTTTCTAATTTTATTTTATTCTATTTAAGAAATTCTTTTAAGTATTGTCCGGTATAGCTCGCTTTCACTTTGGCGACATCTTTCGGAGTGCCTTCCGCCACCAATTCACCGCCTTGCTTGCCCCCGCCCGGTCCTAAATCTATGACCCAGTCCGCGCATTTTATCACATCAAGATTGTGTTCAATAATAAGCACGGTATTGCCTTTATCAACCAGTTGATTCAAAACATGAAGCAAGCGTTTGATGTCTTCAAAATGTAAGCCGGTCGTCGGTTCATCCAATATGTACAGTGTTTTTCCGGTAGCGCGTCGTGATAATTCAGTCGCCAGTTTTATTCTTTGCGCTTCTCCTCCGGACAGATTAGTGGCGGGTTGTCCCAAGTGCAGATAACCAAGCCCGACTTCGCGCAGGATTTGCAGTTTGTCCGCGATGCCGGAAATATCCGAGAAAAATGTTCTGGCTTCTTCCACCGTCATATCCAGCACATCAGCGATATTTTTTCCGCGGTAGTGGATTTCCAGCGCTTCTTTATTGTATCGCTTGCCTTCGCATTCACTGCACTCCACAAACACATCGGTCAAAAATTGCATCGGGATTCTAATGTAGCCGTCTCCGGAGCAAGCCTCGCATCGTCCTCCGCCTTTTACATTGAAACTGAACATACCGGCGCCATATCCGCGGAGTTTGGCTTCAGGCACATTGGTAAATACATCGCGGATGCCGGTAAATACGCCGGTGTATGTGGCCGGATTACTGCGTGGGGTGCGTCCGATCGGCGCTTGGTCAATGGAAATTACTTTATTGATATTGGAGATACCCTTGATGGTTTTATGCAGACCGGGTTCGTTTTTGGCGCGGTAAAAATGTTTGCTTAAAGCCTTACCCAAAATATTGGTAATCAAGCTGGATTTGCCGGAACCGGAAACGCCGGTCACACAAACCAATTTGCTCAAAGGAATATCCACGTCAATGTTTTTCAGGTTAAATGATTTGGCGCCGATAATGGAAATGGCTTTTTTATTGCCGGCGTGGAGTTTTTTCGGAACGGCGATTTTTTCTTTTTTTGATAAATATTTTCCGGTAATTGATTTCGGGTTTTTCTTGATTTGCGCCGGAGTGCCGTAAGCGATTATTTCTCCGCCGTATTCGCCCGCGCCCGGACCGACATCCACTACATAATCAGCCGCCTCAATCATCGCCTTGTCGTGTTCAACTACGATGACAGTATTCCCGAGGTCGCGAAGAGTTTTCAAAGTATTGATAAGTTTGTCATTGTCCTTCGGGTGCAAGCCGATTGATGGTTCGTCCAAAATATATATGACATCGGTAAGGCCGGTGGAAAGTTGAGTGGACAAGCGGATTCTTTGCGCCTCTCCGCCGGAAAGGGTGTTAAAACCGCGGTCAAGCGTAAGATAATAAAGCCCGACTTGCATCAAATCGTCCAGCCGGTTTTTTATTTCTTTTGCTATCGGAAGCGCGATTTGTTCCTCTTGTTTGGTAGTGAGCAGTTTATTGTTGTTTTTGTTGACGCCGGTTTTTGATTTGGAAAGCAGACCACTGAAAAAATCATTGGCTTCTTCAATCGTCATTTCCACTATATCGGAAATGGAATAGTCATTGATTTTGACATGAAGGGATTCCTGCTTTAATCTTTTTCCGTTGCAGACCGGGCATTTTTTCTCCCGCATATAGTTTTCTATTTCTTTTCTGATGTATTCCGAATCGGTTTCCGCGTGGCGTTGGGTCAAGTTTGGAACGATGCCGTCAAAATGCGTTTTTTTGCCATCCACTTCATACAATTCTCCGTCGGTTCCGTAAAATAATATATCCATTACTTTGCCGGGCAAATCTTTTACGGCCGTGTCCATGGAAAAACCGTGCGTTTCCGCTACTGCGGACAATATTTTTTGATAATAATTTTGGTTGCCGACAATTCTTGTCCAAGGCTGAATTGCCCCCTCGGCCAAAGTCAATCGCGGGTTGGGAATAACCAGTTCAGTATCAACATCCAATGTAAAACCAAGTCCGGTACAGCGCGGACAGGCGCCGTAGGGGCTGTTAAAACTGAAAGTGCGCGGTTCAATCGGTTCAAAGTTCCGGCTTGAGTCGGGGCAGAACGGAAAAGTGGTATAAGTAATTTCTTCGCCGGTCGTTTCATTTACAATCAGCGCCGACCCGTTTGACAAATCAACCGCTTTTTCCACCAGTGAGGAAATATCTTGTTTTTTAACATCGGTAATTCGGCCGATTACTATCTCAATGCCATAAGCTCCGGCTGGGTTGAACTTGTATTTTTTCAGGTCAACCAATTTCATTACCATTCCGTTCAAGCGGATGGATTGGTAGCCGGACTGTTCAAGACGGGGAAGAATTTTCTTTGAATCAAACGGACCGCTGGCGATTATCGGCGCGAGAATTAAAATTTCTTCGCCTTTTCGGCAGGTTTTGCGGACGATTTCCGTGATTTCGCCGGGGGTGTATTTTGTCACCGGTTTATTGGTGTCGGGACAGAATTGTTTGCCGATTCGGGAAAACAATAAACGCAAATGGTCATAGACTTCAGTCACTGTGCCGACGGTTGAGCGCGGATTTTGCGAAGTGTTTCTTTGGTCAATCGCGATGGTCGGGGACAGACCGGTAATTTCATCAACATCAGGTTTGTCTTGCACATCCATAAATTGGCGGGCGTAGGCATTTAAGCTTTCCGCGTAACGGCGCTGGCCTTCCGCGTAAATCGTATCAAAAGCCAAAGAAGACTTTCCTGATCCGGAAAGCCCTGTAATTACAGTCAATTTATTCTTTTCAATTTTGAGAGAAGCGTTTTTTAAGTTGTTTACCCGGGCGTTTGTTATTTTGATGTATTGAGGCATAACTTAGTTTTTTTCTAATTTCTGCAATATCAGTTTAGACCACTCGTTTTCGGATAGAGTGCCCTCAATCAGAGCGCCGTTTACTATGTAGGTTGGAGTTCCTTGTAAATTGATTCTGGCGGCGTCGCTGAGATCGGCCTCAATGGTTTCAAGATGAATGGTTGAACCGAGGCATTGCTGAAATTTTGAGTTGTTTATTGATAATAATTCAGCATAGCCCAAAAGCGACTCTTTGTCAAGTTTTTGGGAGGTATACAGCAAATCGTAATAATCCCAGAATTTGCCCTGGTCGTGAGCGCAGGCGGCTGCCGCGTGGGCCAATAAGGCGTTTGGGTGGGTGCTGACAATAGGGGTATGTTTGAACACTATTTTCAGGGCGGACCCGTATTTTTGTTTGATGTTTTTTATTGTTAAAAAACTGTCTCGGCAGTAGGGGCATTCAAAATCTTCAAACGCGAAGATGACCACCGGCGCGTCTTCCGGACCGAAAACCGGACTGTGTTCGCGTATGAAGCCGGTTGTGTCTATGTCATTCGCGGTTATTTTTTTGTTGTATTCTTGATATAGCGAAATGGCGTTGCCATATTTCATATTATAGAGAAAATATCCGACCAAGCCCATAAATGATATGCCCGCAAC
>MFQY01000025.1:0-8415 GCA_001783185.1 Candidatus Magasanikbacteria bacterium RIFOXYC2_FULL_40_16
GGCATGGTCGCACCTTGCGCTTCCACAAAAATGGCATATGGCGCGTTTTCCAGGAATGAACTCGTCTGGGTTGTATCCGGGGCATTAATCGTCAAGGAATGCATATACGCATTAATATCTGGATATCCATCACCGTATTTCTTTACCGTATGCATATAAACACCCTCGTTGCCATTAATTGTCTCTCCCGATATTGTTGCCGGCCACGGATCGCATTCATAACTATAATTAGGCACCCAATAAGATAATCCGTCTTGTAATATTCTTGTGCACAATGAATCGGCATCTGTAAGCATTCTATTGCTGTATGTATCGGCGCCATCATAATACAGAGAACCTATACTAAATGTTGTTCCACCAAATTCTTCAGCCTCTTCTCTTGTCCATGTTAAAACAATTCTGATTGTTCCTTCAGGAACGGCCGGGGATACGGTATAGGCATCGTTTATACTATTAATATTATTATTCACTTCGTAGTCCCATAAAAATTCAGAGTCTAAATTTTCTTCCAAACATAACGGTTCCCCATCTTCCCCGACTGAAGTATTATGCGGACTGAAACAAACTTTATACACTTCACTGCAGGAAGAATTTGAAATCAGGCCTATAGTGCTATCACTGAACACATTTTCCGGTTTTGAAACCGCGCCCCAAGGCGGATGTTCCGTATTTTCCACATAATTAACAACTTCGCTCCCATCTTCCGTTAAAATATATTCATCAATATCTTCATTATAATCTCTAAAATAAAACCTAGTAAACATTCCGCCCCCATTTAGCCAATCAGCTTCTCTATATTCAGATACCATAGGATTAAGCAGGGTAATCACCGGCCTTACCCCACCATCTGTTGTCAACCTACTGCCACAAGGAACACAGTTGCCATCTAAAAATCTGCAACTGTTTCTGCATTCATAAGTTCCGGTAAAAGCCGTATATAATCCGGTCTCATCACTATAACTCCCCCATTTCCTGCTACATTGGTCAATTTCAATCGTCCCTGTTTTAGTTATAATATACGGGTCAACACAAGTTGAACCGGTACAATTCATCGGCACATACTCGCAAGCTTCAATTCTGGAGCAGAAATTATTAACGCAATAACTGCCAACGCAATCAGTGTCCAAAGTGCAATAACCGATTGGAGCGCAGACATTATCAATACAATAATCAGAATCGCAAACTGCATCCTGTGTCGCTACGGTACAAGGGTCGCCAACATTCCCATAATCAGAATATTCCACCACTGATATCATATCAATTGACTGATTCCCGCAATAAGCATTCGGTTCCACATAAAGCACTTCCTCGCAATCCCAAGAACAATAATTACACGACTCATTATACCCGGGGACGCACTGAACACCATTTAAATCTCCTCGGTCGCAAACTTCTCCGGTATTTACCACTCCGTTTCCGCAATCGCCCAATTCCGGCGTGATATCTTCTTCCTCAACAGCCTCATTTCGGCAATTATTCGCGCAACCGTCTCCACTGGTAATATTGCCATCATCGCATTCTTCAAGTGGAGCGCAGATGTTCCCCGCGGCGCAAGAACCGGAATCGCAAGTTACTCCTGTCGCGCAAGCTTCGCCAGCATCTCCGGTATGCAAAACTCCATCTCCACATCTGGGTCCGAGTTGTTTACAATTTGAAGAACAACTGTTTATGTTGCTGGCATAGGCCCCAGGAGGCATCAGATAATCGCCATTACTACCGCCCCGATCGCAAAATTCCACCGGTGAGCAGATATTCATCGCTTGGCAATTTCTATTGGTACCGCAACTGGTCAAACAAATATTAGGATCGCCGGTACAGTAAACATTATTAAATGAACAATAACTATCGCGTGTGCCGTCTCCGCAATAATAAGGACTATCCGTGCACACAGCGGAACAGTTCCCCGGGGTGCCATTAAGAGCGCCATCATCACATTGCTCATCCGCGTCCAATCGGCCGTTTCCGCAAGATACTTCCACATCGCAACCGCTGGCTTGCCACAAACAAGAATTATTGCAAACTTCCACGTATGTACCTGGACTGCCATCTGAACCAGTACAGGCGTTCGCCGTGCTTACCAATTGACCCGGTGGATCGCATTCCTCACTCAAATTAACCACTCCATTTCCACAATTACCGGAAAGCGGTGATTCCGTCGTCCCTGGCGCTCCGCACATACTACCAATAGTAAGGTGATCCACATCCACAAAACTGGCCAAATCGGCCAAACCAAAATACTCAAGATTGGCGTGTAGCATATAGTCAACCGTAGAGTCGGTTCTATATCCGAAAATTGACGAGTAAGCCGGACAAATAAATCGGCTATTAATTTCATCCCAACAAGTTTGCGAATCAATTGATACGCAAATTTCTCCGGCGCCGGTACAATCATCGTCCGAGGAACATAATTGCTCAATCCCATCTATCGGCTGTCCGGGCACATGGCAGTAATTACAACTTGTCCAACGATTTATCGGGTCAATACCCACGCCCCCGCCGATACTCTGTCCGATATTTCCCCAAGACGGCCAAACTGACCTGGTCTTGCCCGGTATATAGGTGCCGGCAGTTAGTTGTGGCGCCGCGCCGGTAGAGCTAACATAATTGTTTAAACCAGTTTGCGCGTTGGCGATAGTTTCCAACCGTCCCCAATCTCTTCTCATCTTTGTCTTATCAGCTGAACATTCTCCTGTCCCCGCCGGAGTGCCAAGCGGATTGCCTAAAGTATCTAGGCAATTAAAATCATCAAAGCATAAAATATCCACCGCGCCATCGCAGTATAAATTGTCTGATAAATTGGTGTTGAATTCCAACGAATTAATCAATTGTTCAAAAACATCATAAGTGATTTGTTGGGCGTTTTCATTTATACTGAATACGAATATATTTCTGTATAATTGTCCGTCTGCCGGACGATTTACTGAAGAGATATAATAATTGCTTCCATTGGTCATTGCGTCATAGCCGTCAATGGATATTTGATTAAATCCGGAAGGAATGCCAATCTTTCGCAAAAACCATTCTCCTAAAGTTTCCTTTTCCAAAATTGTCGGCGCGTCTTCGGTTTTGAACACCTGCAACCCGATAACATCATCATTTATATCGTTAAAGAACAAAACTCGTTTCAAATTTTCCACATCAGGTAGACCGTCCACCGTATTAAACACAAACGGTTTCAAATACGGCAAATCATCAATAATATTGCCAGACAAACCATTATCAGCGCAATAATCCATTTGGAAATTAAAATACTGGTCGCTGGCCGGGCCGGTGCCTTCCATAACCGAGCCATCAAAAATGCCCGCTATTGCGCCATCATTATTCCCGGTTTCATCCTCAAACGGAAAATACAATCTCGGTGGCCACGAATTTTCACAAAACATTGATGTTAGTTCAGTCGTACCGGTAAATGTTTCCCCGACTTGGCTATCTATCGGGTCAATATCGGTTAAAACAGTCGCGTGCGCGCCCACAGTTCTCGCTCCTTCAAGTTCGGTGGAAGAAATTACTCTGTTTGGAGCTGTGCCAGGTGTCACCGCGTCCGGATTGATAGTAAATATCGTATCCGCCGACGGAGTCCAGAACCATTCCCAATCATAGACTCCGACAATCGGGGTTATAAATTGACCATTGGTTGATTCCACTTCAGCTACAAAACCATAATCAGTATTAGGTGTGCTATAAAAATAAGTTCCCGGAGTGACAATAACCGAGGCAATTCGGCAAACATCATCCCCTGTTCTGAATATAAAACTGTCATCAGCATCGGAAATATCATCCGGATTGCCTATGCTGACGCCTTTGACATCTTTAATACCGGTTCTTCCGCCCAACAACATCACCGCGTAATAAGAATCTTGGTCCATCAATTCATTCAAATAAACATCCACTTTGCTTTCTATGACATCACCATTGGCATCTTCAGTTTTGGAAACTTGCGGTATGCCATTAAATATATTTTCCCGGCACCAATAATCAATTGTCGCGACATTGGTGATTGAGGCCTCGGCCTTATTACTGCCAGTCAACCAAGCAAAAAATCTTTTTACCAAATTCCAAATATTTTCAAAAAACGAATCGCCAAAACTTGACGCGTTATTTTCATAAGCCAAGCCTAAAGTATTTTCCACCATATCGGTGATATTGACACAATCAGCCGGCGGAGTATCTTCATAACCTTTAGCCAACAAAATATTGCTGGCTAAAGTCGTCTCGCTGATATCGCCATCAAAAGTCACTGATATTAAAGAGTTCAAACATACCGCATTGGCATCCAATATACCCGCGCCGTCCGCCGGATATTCTTCCATACGCGTCGGACGAGGATAACAGCAGGAATTAGAACCGACTCCATAGCCTTGCTCCGGACACAAATTATAATTTTCGCGCGATGATTGCGAATTGTAGTTTGCTAAAATCTCCGCTTGCGTCAGCGCGCGATTGTAAATCGCCACTTCATCTATTGAACCATTAAAACGGTAATTGCTGGCGTTATAATTTCTTCCGATAAAAAATCCATATGTACTATAATAAGTAACCACGCCCGGATAAGCAGGGGAGGTATTTCGCAAAACGCCATTAATATAAATCCTCAATACTGAACCATCATAAGTTCCCACAAAGTGATACCAAGTGTTTAATTCAGGAGTGAAATTAGAGTAAAGAGTTCGCTGTGTTCCATCGATTCTTAAACTCATCATTGGCACGGACGAATTTCCAATTAAACTCATATAATTTGCGGAATTTTGGTTCTGCAAGACCATTTTATGGTCATACGCGGTCACATGAACCGGTATTTTAAACCACGCTTCCATAGTGACAGCATTAGTGCCATAAAGAGCGGCATTTGGCGGACAGCTGACGCCATCATCAACCCCATCATAAGTAAAGGCGCTGCCTGACGCTCCATCATTATCAAATCCCATTCCGCCTTCCAAAACGCAATTAGCTATATCCTGATTATCTTCCGCGTCGCCCTCGGCTGACCATGCAGTCAATAGCCCCGGCAACGGCATTTCATAAAACTCTTCAAAACCGCATTGCAAATAATAATCGCCTTCTCCTGTCAATTGCGCTTGTTGTTCCGGCGTCAAATCGGTTTCTTCTCCGCGGACGCGGACAATATTCGCTTCCACCACCGCGCTTTGTAATTGCGTATCAGGATCAAGTTCGCCCAATCCGACCGCTCTGACCGATTGCACCGGATTTTGTCCGGGCGGAGTAAAAATCGCCAATTCAGCCGGCGTATACTCGCACCAGCCATATTCACCGGCGCCCACTACGCTATCCCCGCACAATGACGGCTCTATATATCTTTCAATTGATGAACCATGCAAAGTGCAATCCGGTTTACAACCCTCTTGCGTGGCCGGATCACAATAAAACGGAGTCAAAGCCGGATAACCACAAATATCTTGTAGCAAACATTCATCAGAACAAATAACTTCAAAATCAGACGGAAGAACTCCGGATATCAACCGGCCATTGTCAGTCCCGTCCACGCCCCAACTGCCGTCAAATAAATAAAATTGATTATTGATTATTTCGCATTCCTCGCCAGATTCCAAATGCGCGTTTCCACAAACACTGGTCGCGCCCGCGCATTCATTACTGTCCGTCCAAGAAATATTATCATCGCACCATTCTCGCGCCAAATCAGTGCCGATATGCAAACAATTCGCCGAACAAGTCAAGCCTGATGTTATCTCGCTTAAAGCGCTCCCGCTTATTGAGCTGACATCAAATTCATTTTCTGCGTTATATAAATTGGAAATTTCCGATTGTGATAAAACAGTATTCCAAACTTGCGCTTCATCAATCAGACCGCTATATTTTTTGCCAACAGACAAACCGGCCGTGTTGCTATTTATCGCGGCCGCAAAAGAATTGGAATCTTCCAAATCTCCATTAACATACAGATTCTCAACCGCGCCGTCGTAGGATAAAACAACCTGATTCCAGCCGGCATTTATATCCGCGCTGACAAGATGGTTATTGATAAATCCGCTTAAAGTTTGATTGTTTAAAAATAGATTATACGCATCGCCCTTGCCCGCTATTTCGTCTCTGGTCAGATAACTGACGGCATTTTCCACCAATGTCGGATCGGCCGTCCAACCAGGTTGAAGATGGAACCATCTCCCGCTTCCAGATTCTTCCAAATAAATCGCCTCAATATAACCAAGCATATCATCAACCGCAATCGGATAAGCATTACTATGAATTGATAATACACCCTGTCTAACATCTCCACCCGAGTTAAAGGTCGTTGCCCACCCATTATTTATCGGGTGCGTCCCTTCCGGAACAATTTGCCCCGCCTCATCACTCATCTGAAATACTCCTACAATCGGCCTGATATTATTATAACTGTCATTTCCTTCAGTAAATAATATATGACCGGAGCTATATAAATCATTATATAAATCTCCCTTACCACAAGCCCACGCAGTTTGTATACAAGCGACAATATCAGGATTAATCGCGTCAACTTGAGCCACAGTCGTTATTCCTGTGTCTACTGTGACATCATACCCCAAAGATTCAAACTCGGTCACCCACGCGGCCGTTTCAGCTCCTTCAACAATCAAAATCTCTATCGGATCCGCGTCAAAATCAGGATTTATCCAAGCGTTGAGAGTAATATCATCAATTATATTTAAACTATTTGAATTCGGAACATTAACATAATCGGTCGCGCCGTCAAAACCCAAAGCGCCTCCGAATCTTCCCGTTTGATTATATGACACTCCAAATTGACTGCCGTCATTATGATAAGTGGTCGCGTCTATAATCGGACCGGAAAATTCATTAAAGTGCCACAAGCCGCGCAAATCGCTGTCGCCCTCGGTAACAACATAAGAACCGCCGGTCTCTCCGTTCACACCCGCTTCGCAGTCCTCGCCCACCGTTACTTCGCTATCTCCACATAACGGTAATCCGATGGTGGCGGCATTTGGGTCCCTGGTTGAACCAAGGTGCACGCATCTGTCAGAACAACCCACGCGAGTCGCCGAAGTCGGACCCGGATCGCACTCTTCACCAAGATTGGTTTCAAGTATATTATTTCCGCAGGAAATATTATCATTGCCCGGACGCAAACAATCCAAAGAACAGGTTGAGCCAACAACCTCGCCGGCGATTCCGATATCGCAATCCTCACCCGGTTCCAAATACCCGTTACCGCAGAAAGATTTTATATATCCTCCACAATTACTGCTGCAATATAATCTTTGCGCCGTGTCTAAAATCGCAAACCCATCGGTTGCTTCCGCTGTGAACGCTCTATCCCCGGAAAATACCACATCATGAACGGCAATATTTGAATTATATTCGCCGATCAATATTGGGAAATTAACATCAGATATATTATATACAAGTAATCTGTTCTGTTCGCGATTAGCCAGATAAAGATAATCACCGGAAACTCTTATTGCGCTGGAAAGAGTGCCGGTATTTACACTACTAACCAAAACAGGGTTCATCGGATCAGTTGTGTCAAAAATTTCAAATCCATAATTTTCCAAGCCGAAGAAAGCATAATTTCCTTGAACATCAACGCTGCGCGCGCTCCCTCGGCCGGTAAATGAAATCGCGGTTGGAACAACCAAACTCAAATCCGCTTCCTGGTCCGTAATATTATATATATAGATGCGGGTATTTTGAGCGGCATACAAAAACCTCTGCCCGCTTCTTTCAAATATTTCCAAATCATTAACATAACCGCCTTGATCTCTGTGAATCACTCCTCTGCCCGGATTAGACGCGTCTATAACATCAATACCTCTATACCCACCAACATAAACATAACCATTAAAATAATCCACTTCCAAAGGATAAGGCTCCTGCGCGCCATAAAGCGGAATTGAAACATTAGCTATCGTAGATACACTGCTTGGATTGGAAACATCCGCTATCACCAACGCGCCAGGCAGATACGAAGCGATATACGCCCGATTATTTACCACCTCAACATCAAGACCAATATTTAAATCCGCCAATGGCAACGACCCTCTCAATATTGGATTGGCCGGATTTGTCGCGTCAACTACTTGGAATTTACTGATTGTTCCACCATATTGAACGGCATATACCATATTGCCCACAACATCTATACCTCTGGCGCCATAATTTATGGAAACCGTTCCGACCGGATAAGTATCAAAATGCCCGATAACTCTATCCGTCCAATCCGCGAAAGTCTGACCGGAAATCGCGCCGTTGTTTACACCATCATCGCATTCTTCTCCCGGGTCTATCACATCATTTCCGCACAAAGGAGGTATAGTCCCTTCCCTGCCGATATCAGAACCCATCGGTAAACAACCTAATCCACAGAACGGTTTTAACTCTCCGGCGGACATAAAGTCGCTTACCACCGCTACATTGTGGTCAGAAGTATCCCAATTCCAACCG
>MFQY01000025.1:8580-8729 GCA_001783185.1 Candidatus Magasanikbacteria bacterium RIFOXYC2_FULL_40_16
AATGTCCACATTTTCGGTTCAAGCGGACGGCCGTGTCTTAAAATATTTCCGTCTTCATCTACTTCGCCCACCGATAAAATGGAATCATCAAAATATACCAAATAGCTGGTATCCGGGTCCAGTAAATCGCCCGGCAATGCGGTGTTGGG
>MFQY01000026.1 GCA_001783185.1 Candidatus Magasanikbacteria bacterium RIFOXYC2_FULL_40_16
TAAAATCCTGGTTGAAATACAAATTGATCCATAAGGTTTTCCACTGCTTTTCCACTTGCTTAATAATAAATAGACTTCTTCTTTATCTAAAAATTCCATCGCGCCCGGTCCACCGATTAAATATAACCCATCATACTCCGCCACATCCAAATCTCTAATTTCCAAATCCGCCATCACCACAGTTGTCCCGTCTTTGCCAACCGCCTCGCCACCGCTGTCGCTCGCGGTTAGCACCTCAACTCCGGCTTTTTCAAGCTCTTCTTTGGTTCCTGAATATTCAACCTGTTGGAAACCTTGGCTGGCAATTATTAAGACAACTTTTTTACTCATAAACTAAGCTAAACTTCTTAATTTATATTCCTGTTTTCGGCCGACAAAATGTTCTTCCGTCCGGCAAATCGCCTCGTAATGATGGGGCGGGCCAAGCAAACACAAACCGTATTCAAAAGATAAAACCTGTTGTCTTATTTCCGATGCCAATTCCGGATGCTCTTGTTCATCATCAGCCATCATCAATAAAGTGTTTAATCTTTTTTCTATATCATCCAAAATCACTTGAAACTCCACAATCTTTTTTTCATATTTTATCCGTTCGGAAGCCAGCACCGATTGGGCGGTATATCTGGCAACATCTTCATTAACTCCGACCAACGCCTCACACATTTGTACCCGTTCTTCAGTATCAAAAAACATTGCCGGGTTCCCGCTATGTAAATCGCGAAAAGTTCCGCCGTATTCCAAAAATCCTTTATATTTTCTTTTCAATTTTGGCTCCAATTTGCCGATTAAAAATTTCTCTCCCATTTCACTTTCATGTATATTAAAAAATTCTTCAAAAGCCCGACGATATGGCCACAACTTTTTCCCAAAAACAATAATAGTTTTCTCCATTTCTTCAAGACTAAGGTCAAAGTTGGTTTTCATCTGTTCATACGCCTGTTTAGCGTCTTCTTTGGTATCATTAGGAACCAAAGGAGGCATTTGTTTTACCAAATGAGAAAAAATATCAAGGGTATGTTGCATTAAAGGGTTGTGCATATAGAGCATTTAAACATATAAACATTTAAACATACAAACATAAATGCTTATTGTTATTATAACATAAAACCGGGCAAATACTAAAACCAGCACCACTTTGATAATAAATATAATTACACACAAAAAAACAAACTAAATAAAATTTTAAACTATTCACAAATCAGGCTCTGCCAAAGTGGTGCTGGATAAAACAAGGATAAAAAAAGCCCCGCGCGGTTAAGCAACGGGGCTGAAGTTGGGGAGGGCGCCGGCGACATCAGTCGCCGATTCCCTCCAGTTGGTTGTACTCCTCCAAGGAGCAGGGCTCCCCGGAGGGCTCGTAGCGGCAGCAGACTGCCTTTTGCGCCACAATGACGTCCTTGGAGATAGTTCTCGTGGTCTCGGACCACGAGATCACCCGCCGAGGCGGGAGCTCGGCCTCCCCGTAGGAGGAGGCGTACTTTCTCTCCACCGGGACGAGGCGAACCTCGCCGCTGCGGGTCTGGTGACCCACCGAGACGGCGAGCGCCAGGGCAACGAGGATGACGGCAACCACGAGAACGACAACGAACATTACGATATTCTTATTCACTTTGCCCTCCTATGGGCGTTTTTACCCGGCACCATACCGGATAAAACAATTAAGTATAGCACAAAAAAATGCTTTTGTCAAGCATTTTTCATCAATATTTAGCTAAAATTAGCTATTTCTTATGAAGAACATACATTGCAATCCCGCCGGCAATACTGACATTCAGGCTCTCTTTTTTGCCCAACATCGGGATATGGACGACTTTATCGCATAATTTCAAAATATCCTCCGTAACCCCCTCTACTTCATTGCCAACCACCAACGCAAAATCCCCGCTTGTCTTAAAGTCTTTAATATCAATACTATCGGCCGTTTTCTCCAACGCCACTATTTCAAACTTGTCTTTTTTCAATTTTTTGATTAAGGTCTTCAAATCTTTTTTAACTTCAAACGGCATCCACTTTTCCGCCCCCAAAGAAACCTTGTCAATCTGTGGTTTTGGCGGAGCCGGCGTGTAGCCGACTAAAAAAATCTTGTCTATGCCAAAAGCATCAGCAGTTCTAAACATTGCGCCGACATTATGACAAGACCTGATATTCGGTAAAATCAAATAGAAAAAATTTTTACGCATAAAAAGAATTACCCCGCCCGGCTTGATAGCGGGGCGGGGAATAATTTTATAATCCCATTTCTTCATCCAATTCCTGCCTGATTCTTTCATTTTCCATTATTCTGGCTCTGGTTTGTTCCGCTTCCTTCACTTCTTCCTCCGCGCGATTATTTAAAACCTGATTCTGCAACATTCTTGTTTCTTCATACTGCTCTCTAAATTGTTCCAGCTTGTCGGCATATTCCGCCCGTATTTCTTCAAATCTACTTCTTAATTGTTCCTCATTTAGACCCTCGCTGACAATTCCTTGAATCTCTTCCGCGCGCTCTCTGATTAATTCCCGCTTTTGTTCAATTAATCTTTGCGCGTCTCTCAACAATAAAGATCTTTGCTCAGCGTTCGCGTCGCCGTTCTTTATTTTTTCCACCAATCCTTCTTGGCGTTGTTTATATTCAAGACGAATCGCTTCCAATTCCGCTTTTCTTTCTTCCTGTAATAATTGCAGGCTCTCTACTTTTTGTTCTTCGGAAAGTTCGTTATTGTCTAAAATGCCTTTCTTTTCTTCTTGATATGTTTTTACCGCGCCGAGATATTTTTCAATTCTTTCCCTGACATTATATAAATGTTCAGAAGTTCTCTCAGTCATTTCCTCGTCGTCTATATCGCCAATAAAAGTTTTCCCATGCTCCAACATTTTCGCTCTTAATTCTTCAATCTTACCCTCAAACTCTTCGGGGGCATTTTCTCCCAATTTATTCAAAATTGCGTCCCTTCTTAAAAGATGCGTAGCTAAATTATTTTTTAATTGTTCAACTCTTTCCGTTGTCTTGTCCGCCCATTTATCTTTTCTTTCTTGTATTTTTTCAAGGTGCCTTTGCGCGACTTCAATCATCTGCTGAGCTTTTTCCTGAGCTTGAGGGCTAGTGCTTTCCGCCAGGATTTTCTCGGCGATTTTCATTCTTTCCTCAGCATAAATCATTTGTTTTTCCGCTTTTTTTACCGGATCAAGAGTTAGCGCTAAGACAATTCGTTCTCTCCAATCGCGAAGCCACAATCCAAAACCGTCCGGCACGCTGACTTCGTCTATTTCCACACCTTCCAACGCTTCTTCATCATCCAATTCTTCAAGAACTTGGTTCACATCGTCCGCGTTTTGTTCATCTGTCGTCTCTGTTTGAGCAGACACGAAAGAAATAGCAAAAATTGCTATAAAAAAGCTTACTAATAAGCTTAACAACAAACTTTTTTTCATATTGATTTGTTAAAATTAATTATTATTTGATATATGTATCGTAGTCTTTTAGGAAAGAAGTGTCAACCTCCTATATTGGACTTGAAACTCTGGGTAAAAACAAAAAAACAGCCACCAAAAGCATGATGCCTGCGAATAAATAATAATAAATACCGGCGAAACCCTCATTTTCCATTTGTGTCGCGCCTGAAAAAGCCCCAAACTTGTCGCGTTTGTTATCCATATGTTTATGTTTATGTTTATATTTGTGTTTGATTAAAAAATCCTGAAGTCTTTAACGACAGGATTAATTATTTCTTATATTGAAAGTTCATCATCCCCGCCTTCTGTCTGTTCTTCAGACATTGGCTCCATATGATTGGCATGATCTTCATGATCCACCATTGGAGCTTCCGGAGCTTCTTGCGCCGGAGGAGGCATCATTGGGGACTCTTCTTCCTTTTTGCCAAATAGTTTTCCAAAAAAACCCATACTTTTATTTTTAAAAATTAAATTTTTACTAATTAACTATTATAGTATAGCACAAAATTGACGTTTTGTCAATAGTGTCGTACAATATAATCACTTAAACACCCAACCACCCGACCACTTAATCACCCAATTGGCAAGTGGTTAAGTGATTAGGTGGTAAGGTGATAAAGTAAAAATTTATGCCAAAAAATATTTCCAGATATCTGCGTGAATTTCTTGAAAATCTAAAACAAAGCAAGGGGCGGACGGAAAAAACTATAGAAAATTACCGATTCTATATGTCCAGATTTATTGATTTTTTCGGAGACAAGAAGCCGGACAGGTTGACGGTTGATACAATCAAGAGATACCGGAAGTGGCTCGGCGAATTGATTGATGCGCGGGGCGAACCGCTCAAAAAAAATACTCAAAACTACCACCTAATCGCTTTGCGGAACTTTTTGAGGTATTTGCAATCCAAAAAAATCACCACTCTTTCTCATCGGGAGATAAAACTTGACCAGATAAACATGAAGAAACCGAGCGTATTGGGCAAAACAGACCTGGAACGGCTATTGGACGCGCCATTAAAAGATAAAACCGCGGGTAAAAATGATACTTTATCAAATCACAGAAACAAAGCTGTTCTTGAACTGCTTTTCAGCACCGGGATGCTGGTTTCCGAGATAGCCAAGCTCAAAAAAACTGATATTAACTTGAATAAAAACGAGTTGTCTTTATTAATTAAGAAAAACAAGCAAAAAACCGTCCCTCTCTCTGAACAAGCCAGATACTGGATAAAGCAATACCTTAATCTAAGAAAAGACTCCAACCCTTATTTATTCATCCCCCACGATAAACGGGCGGGGAAAAATAAAGATAAAGGCATTACTCCCCGAACAGTCCAAAGAATTGTTAATAAATGCGCAAAGTCCGCCGGCCTGCAGAAAAATATAACCCCCCACTCTTTCAGACATTCATACACTCTTTCTATGATTAAGAGCGGGGTTAGTGTTGAAAACATTAAGAAAACCCTTGGATTAAGCAATGACAACAGTAGTCGGTACTGTTGATACTCTATAATACCCAACCAACCTGATGCCAAATAAGAAGAATTGCTATAATCAAACATATATGCTATAATTATAGAAAAATTTATTACTGTTCAATTTATGAAATACGATGAGAAAATAAGGGCGATCAAACTAAGGCGCCAAGGCAAAAGCTATAACGATATCAAAACTAAAATTAAAGTCTCTAAAGGCACATTAAGTCTATGGTTAAGAAATATAAAACTTACTCCCGAACAATATAAAAAATTATATTTTACGGCTAAACAACAAAATGCTTATAAATTGGCAAAAAAAAGACAAAGCGAGATAAATGAAAGAAAAAAAATGATTTTTCTGCAAGCAAAAAAAGAAATACCCGCGTTATTTAATAATCCTTTATTCATAGCCGGTTTAATGCTATACTGGGCCGAAGGTGACAAATCTAAAAAATTTGAAATCATAAAATTCACTAATTCAGACTATAAAATGATTGAATTAATGATGCGTTGGTTTAGAAAATTTTGTGGAATTACAGAGAATAAATTTAAAATTCAATTACATATACACGAATTACACAATAAAATTGTCTTGGAAAAGTATTGGTCCAAAGTTACAAAAATACCCTTATCTCAATTCTACAAAACTCAAATTAAACCCACCTCTTTACAACATAGAAAAAATATGTTATACAATGGTACATGCTCTGTCAGAATCTATAACAGAGATCTATTTAGAAAGATAAACGCGTGGAAAATCAATTTTATAGAAAAAATAGCGATATAAATGCGCCTGTAGTTCAATGGATAGAACAAGGGTCTTCTAAACCTTAAATCCAGGTTCGATTCCTGGCAGGCGCACCGAGAGCGCATTGGTTGGTACCATGAACCACAAGGGTTCATGGCCGTGCACTCTTGTAGTGCGCGGTAATGGTAGATCAATCGCAGTTTACAATATAAAATATAAATCAAAGAATACACTGGGGTGGTCATGGTATAATGGTTATTACTTCGGCTTGTGGAGCCGAAAATACGGGTTCACCCCAGTACTAGATCCGCCAGCCGGCGGATCAGTACGGGGTAGTCCTATACTGAGCTTTGCTCTAGTATAGGGCAATTCCCTCAAAACAATTTAAAAAAAGAATACACTGGGGTGGTCATGGTATAATGGTTATTACTTCGGCTTGTGGAGCCGAAAATACGGGTTCAATTCCCGTTGGCCACCCCAGTGTATTTTTTAAATCAAGAAACCCCTTTTCTGTGGGTTCTTTTTTTTAAACAAAAGATAGTATATACTATTACCGTATGAAAACAGACCCTAAAAAAATCTTATTGGTATCGGTATCTACCGGATCCGGCCATGTCAGGACAGCGGAAGCGCTTAAAAAATCCGCTAAAATTTTGTATCCTGATTTAGAAATAGAACATATTGATATGATGAACTATGTAAGTTCGCCGATGAGAAAAACCATCGTTGAATCTTATGATATTCTGGCGGAAAAAATTCCTGAAATCTGGGGATTTTTTTATAAAAAAACCAATTCGCCAAAAATCCTCCGCCTCACCCAAAAAATGTCCATGGTTTTCAATCAGTTCAATTCCGGCTCCTTTTTTAAATATGTCCTTCAATATAAACCGACCCATATATTATGCACGAATTTTTTATCAGCCTACGCCATTTTACCAATTCAGGAAAAAAATAAATTCAACGCGAAAATCAGCCTGCTGATGACCGACTATTTCTCGCACGATTTACAAATTGTAAAAAATATCCAACACTATTTCGCTCCAACCCCCAAAACCAAATACCATCTGGTTGAATGCGGTATTGATAATAAAAATATAACTGTCAGCGGAATACCAATAGATCCGGTGTTTTATGAAGAAAAAAATATTAACAAACTAAAAGAAAAATACGGAGCGAAAAACGACAAAACAAATCTGTTAATTTTGTCCGGCGGGCAAGGTCTGGTGGACACAACCGGTATCATAAAAACCTTAAGCAAATCCACCACGCAATACAGAGTTTTCGCGATTGCCGGAAAAAACAAAAAACTGTTGGCAAAACTGAAAAAACTGGAAGCATCCGGCAATGTGGAATTGCATCCGGTCGGCTGGACCGACGAAATGGACGAATATATGCGAGTTGCCGATTATATTATTACCAAACCGGGCGGACTGACAATTACGGAATGCATCGCGCTCAATAAACCGATTATCGCGATTTCGCCGATACCCGGGCAAGAGGAATGTAATTCTCAATATTTGCTTGAAAATAATCTCGGAGTGGTAGTCAGAACTCCATCGGATTTATTATATTATTTGGAAAATACTTCTTGGAAAAACAAAATTGAAAAACCGGCGAAAACGCCGGCTTCAAGGATTATTCTGAATAAACTATTGGAAATTTGATTTTTTATCTTGACGGGGTGCCATAATCATAATCTTCCGTGCCCACATCATAGTCTAAATATGTTCCCGGCTTCAATTCGGTTGACTGCAAGGCTGCTCCGGCCACCAGCGACAAAATAGAATACGCGCTCATCGCGACAAAAATCCCGATTATTCCGGTACGCAAAGTATCTTTGCCTTTTTTTACTTTTTGTTCGTCTCCGGCCGAAGATAATATCAAATATCCGGCGTAAACCGAATAAGCAAAAAACATTATTCCCACCACTCCCAGCATGACTTTTATCAATCGCGCGATTACAACCTGCGGTTCGTTTGGTGTGCCTTCTCCAATACCGGATTTTTTGGCAAATGTCTGAAATTGCTGTTCAAAAGAACTTGAGGCAGTGGCGCCTTGAGCATTAACAACCGAAGGAATGGCATAAAATACAAATCCTGCTAATAATATTACAATCAATAAATATTTTTTCATATATATTTTACTTTTATCCGGCAAACTCTTCCCAACAAGTCGGGTCGCCCTCCAAACAATCAAAATTTTCGCTTGGAGTTGGCTTTTCCAAAGCATCCTGCACACCGGAAGTAACGAAACTGGTAATCGCATAAGCTAAAACCACGACAAACAGGCCGATTATCGCCCTTCGTAATGTTGACATCGCCTTTTCAACCTTTTCTTCCCGGCCGCGAGCTGTTATAAACCAATAAGACGCCATCGCGACTAAAACAATAAAAATTGAACCGACAAAACCTAAAAATATTTTTATTACCGAAGCGATAGTAACCTGCGGGTCAACCGCGTCGGAATAACCGGCGCCTGTTTTGCCGGCATTAATTTGATCCATAATTTTCGTATTCAAATCCTGCGCTTGAACCGCGCCAAAAAAAACCGAAGAGGCCAAAATAGGAAAAATCACGGCGAATAAAAATTTTCTTTTTAAAATAAGATACATATTATTCCAAAGCTGCTTCCTTTGGCGCAGTTTCCGTCAATAGTCTTGGCACAATAAAGAAGGTGATGCTGTAAGCGCTGACCACAATTACCAATCCGATAATTGAGGCCTTTATTATTGACTGCGCTTTATCAACTTTGGCTTCCTCGCCTCGCGCGGTCATCCATAAAAATCCGGCATAAACCATTAAACTCATAAATATCACGCCGGAAAAATTCATTAGTATTTTTACCACCGCGCCCAAAGTGGAGGCGAATGTAGTTTCGGTCGTGTTGGAATTATAACCGGCCTCTTTGACCGCATCCTTAACCAATCCATCATCTCCCAGTCCGATATTTGGTTTAGTTTGGGCAAAAGCAATCATCGGCAAAAAAACCAACCCGGCCAATAATGTAAAAAATAGTATTTTTTTTATTTTCATAATATCAATTATTTATTTAAGGCGTTAGTGATAAGGAAGGTTATGGCGTAAGCGGACAAAACCAGCACCAAGCCGATTATGGTTCCTTTGATTATCTTTTGCGCTTTGTCAATTTGCGCTTCTTCCCCGCGGGCGGTCATCCATAAAAATCCGGAGTATACCATCAACAACAAGAAAATCAAACCCACCATGGTTAAAGCCACATTTATGGCTCGTCCGGCGATTGAGCCTAAAGTATCATCCGCATTGAAACCGGTTTTACCCCTGACGGTTTCTAAAGGGCTATTTGTTCCGCCAAACGCGTCTTTTAACCCTTGCGCCAAAACCAAATTAGGAAAAATCACAAAACTCAATGCTATCAATCCTATAAATATTTTTTTTAATGATTTCATATAATTTTGATAATTAAATGGATAATACTGCGAATAGATTTGTTTTATTTATGTCTGTCATTACGAGTCCCGATTAGGTTGGCGTGTAGTCCCGATTTCGCCTCAGCGAAATCGAGGATCCTCGATTTTGTCGATACAAAATCGGGATAATCTCGTGTTTAATATTAATTTACGGGATTGCGACAGTCGCTTGAGCTCCTTCGCAATGACACGGAGATCCTTCAACAAGCCACGTAAAGCTTCACCACGTGGCAAGCTCAGGATGACCTTTATTTTATTGAATTATTTTTTAATTATTCCGCCGATTAAAATGGTTATCGCGTAAGACGCCAATACTATTACTAAACCGATTGAAGCGGCAATGACCGTATTCTTGGCTTTTTCCACTTTTTGTTCATTGCCTCTCGCTATCATCCAACTAAAACCGCCATAAAATATCAATATAAAAAATATCAATCCGACCGCTGACAAACCGCCTTTTATCATATTGCCGACTGTTTGGCTAAGACTTACATCCGCTGAAATACCGGCCGCTCCGGCTACTTTTGATAAATTATCGTCGGCATTTTTCAGTTTTTGAGCAAAAACCTGATCTATCTTTAAAAATAAACCAACAACTATCAGAGAATAATTGAGAATATTTTTAAATATAATTTTCATGCAAAAAATAATTAAGAATTCAACTCTTCGCAGTCTATCTCACCAGTCATACTCGCCGTGATTGGTATAGACTCAGCTTCTGATTCACATAAAAGACTGTTTGCCTCAGCATCATTCACGCACGCAGTCACACAATTCGCCCCTTCAACCCATATATACCTTTCTCCTCCGTCATCCAATGGATAAACACAACAACCAGAAGAAGCTGACGACGTTGGTGACACTTCTGTAGTAGCATTACCGCTAATCGCGTTAAACACAAAAGTCGTTATCGCGTAAGATGCCACCACAATCGCCAAACCGATTATGGCCGCTTTAATCGTATTAAGCGCTTTATCAGTCTGCTGTTCATTGCCTCTGGCAATCATCCAAATCACCCCGCCGTATATCATTAATAATAAAAACAAGACGCCTACCAAGGTTAAGGCTTGTCCGATTACATTTCCCACCATTCCCGCCACTGTCTTGTCGCCACTTATTGCGTTATCCAAACCAGCCTCGTGCGCTGTTTTTCCCAACCCATAATCATTTGCATAAACAACATTTACGCCAAATAAAGCAAAGGTGATTGATAATATAATTATTATTTTTTTCATACCACACGGTTGAATTACTTAATTTAATTATTTATGAACGCAACAAACCTTGGCGGCGGTACCAGTACAGTAATAAGATTTGACAGTACCCTCGGCGCAATCAGATTTATTTATACACGCGAAATTGCTTCCACAGCTTTGCGAACATAAATCGTCACTCCTGCCGACGCATATATGCGCTGGACTACATGTGGTATTTGGGTCGCAAGAATCGTCATTTTCACAACTTTTTCCTACCACCGGCGAAGGATTCGCACAAGCGACGGCAGAAGAGTCTGATTTACCCTTAATTGTATTAAACAAAAAGCCTACCAGCACATACGAACCCAATACTATTGCTAAACCGATTGACGCTGATGTTATGGTATGGAGCGCT
>MFQY01000027.1:0-1723 GCA_001783185.1 Candidatus Magasanikbacteria bacterium RIFOXYC2_FULL_40_16
AATTGATTTAATTGGTTCCAGCACATTGTATTTAACCGGCTCAACCACCGATGCCAATACCGGAGTTATATACAAAGGTACTGAAAGTTTTATTCACAATTTTTCACATCCAACCGGAGGTTCGGCAATACCGACTGGACAAAATACTTTTGTCGGTTTGGGGTCGGGCAATTTTACGATGGGGAGCGGGGCGACAAGCGTTGTGCATGGATCTTATAATACAGGAGTTGGCTATCAGACATTAAAGTCGCTTACTACCGGCTACTACAACACTGCCAATGGCGTGCAATCCCTCTACTCCAACACCACCGGCTACTACAACACTGCCAATGGCGTGTATGCTCTCTACCTCAACACCACCGGCTTCAGTAATATAGCTATGGGATATACCGCTCTTTATGGCAATACTACAGGCGCTAATAATACAGGCATAGGATTTCAAGCGGGAAGATACATAGCCAACGGCACAAGTGTTAATTCACTCACCAGCACCTCGGTCTACATCGGCGCGAACACAAGGTCATCAATCAGCGGAGCCTATAACGAAAATGTCTTTGGTTATGGAGCAATTGGTATGGGTTCAAGCACGGTTGTTTTAGGAAATACCAGTATTTTACAAACATACTTAAGAGGAGATATATTCAATTCCAGCACATTGTATGTCGGCGGAGGTTCGGGTTCAACCACTTCAACATTCTACAATGGTCTTGAAACCACCGCCCTTAATGTAACTTCCGCATCAGTATCATCAACTTTCGCCAACGGCATAGACATAGCAACCGGTTGTTTTGCGAAAGGCGGAGTTTGTCTAACTGCCACTGATTTTGGCGGAGCAAATACAGCTTTATCTAATTTGGCTTCGGTGGCAATAAATACTTCACTGCTTTCAGACGCTAATAATACTGATGATTTGGGAAGTTATGTTTATCCGTGGAAGAATATTTACGCGTCAAGCACCATTTATGCTTCACAAGGATTTTTTGGAACCGGCGCTTCAAGTCATTCTATTGGCGATAGTGAAGGGGAGTTGTTTTTATCGGGTGGTTTTGAAGTTAACGGGACAACATATTTTGATAATACCGTTATTTCTGCTGGCACGATAGTAGTAAATGTCAATAGGAGTATTGATTTGGGGGGAAGCGGAAACAGCTCTTTAGTTTTAGACGCGGCTCAAACCCCTGATGCTGTTTTGTTCGGGCTTGATGCTGATAGTAATGTTCTTTTAATAACTGAAATATCTGATGAAGGAACTGATTTTGCCCATCCCCTCCAAACCAACCCAACCATATTCATCCATTCAGCCGATGCCACTAATATCAATCAATATCTCTCACTCGCTCACGATCAAACCAATGGCGTAATCGGGGTAGGTGTAGGCGGATTGACTGTTTCATCAACTCAACTTTTGCCTTACGCCAATGGCTCTACTAATAATGCAACTGATATTGGTTCTTATGGAAAAGCGTGGAAAAATATCTACGCTTCCAGCACTGCTTTCTTAAGTTATGTTTCCTCAACCGCGATGGATTCTATCACTCTAAATCTAACCGGTTCATCAACTTTGACTTTGACCGGCTCAACCACCGATGCCAATACCGGAGTTATTTACAAAGGTACTGAAAGTTTTATTCACAATTTTTCGCATCCAACCGGAAGCTCGGCAGTGCCGGATGGACAGAATACTTTTGTCGGTTTACAGGCTGGTAATTTTACGATGGGGAGT
>MFQY01000027.1:1735-8196 GCA_001783185.1 Candidatus Magasanikbacteria bacterium RIFOXYC2_FULL_40_16
GTTTATCATGGTTCACAGAATACAGGTATTGGTTACCAGACATTAAAATCTCTTACTGCAGGATACAATAATACAGCTCTCGGAAGTAATGTTTTAGAGGTGGTTGCTGGCGGTCATAATAATACAGGCGTGGGAGTTAATACTCTTTTAGCCAATACGTCAGGTTATTATAATACGGGTATTGGGTCTCAAGTCATGTATTATGGTACGGGAAATTATAATACTGGAGTAGGATCTGAATCTTTATTTTACCTTTCATCCGGTTCTAATAATACAGCTTTAGGAACTTATGCCCTATATCGTATTTCTACCGGTGGAAGTAATACGGCTGTTGGATACGAAGCCGGAAGATACTTCGCCAACGGCACAGGATCAAACATTCTTTCCAGCACTTCAGTATATATCGGCGCAAACACAAAATCTTCAATCAGCGGAGCGTATAATGAAAATGTTTTTGGCTACAATGCTACCGGTATGGGTTCAAGCACGGTTGTTTTGGGAAACACCAGTATTTTGAAAACATATTTGAGAGGAAATATATTCAATTCCAGCACGCTATATGTTGGCGGAGGAACCGGCGCGTCAACTTCCACTTTTGCCAACGGATTACAAACTACCGCTCTTAATGTAACCTCCGCTACCGTCTCATCCACATTTGCCAACGGCATTGATATTTCAGATGGATGTTTCGCGATGGATGGAGTTTGTTTGTCTGTTGGCGCGAGCGGAGCCAATGTAAACTTATCAAATCTTGAATCAGTCGCAATCAATACTTCGTTATTGTCAGACGCAAACAATACCGATGACCTCGGCGCTTATGGATATGCTTGGAAGAATTTATATGTTTCAAGTACTTCTTATTTGGAAAGCACACAAATTATGGGCAGTACTGCTGATGGATCTAATCTATTGGCTAGCGTCCAATCAAGCACTGGTCGCGCTGGATATTTTACTAGAAATACTGCCAGTGGCGCTAGACCGGTTGTTAGTATAGAACAGAATCATGCGTCAGGTGGAAGTCAGGCTACATTACATCTTGTACAAAAGATCCTCACATCCCCTGCGTTGGGCATAAATAATGGTAATTCCTTGACTGATTTTGATATGACTGTCTTGGGAGATGGTACAACTGGTGTTGGAACTTCAACTCCTTGGGCGCAACTTTCTGTGCATGCAAAAAATGGAAATTCAAAAACTTCACTTTTTGCAATTGCTTCTTCCACACAATCAACCACTTCTACTTTGTTTATTGTAAAAAATACTGGAAATGTTGGAATTGGGACGGATAATCCGGCAGTGAAATTGCATGTTCAGAAGGGTTCTTCCGGTTATGGTGGAACTTATAATGTCAGAACGGCGGCGGTGATAGAAGGTTCTAATGGCGCCGGTACTACATTGACGATTTTATCTCCGAGTAGTGGCTATAGTGGAATTTTCTTTGGCGATGAATCAGGCGAAGCAGCCGGACAATTTAAGTTTAATCATACTAATAATACTTTTGAGTTTTATACAGGATCTTATACCACCTTTTTAGTGAAAGAAGCGGGAGCAATCGTTGGCAACAGCTCAACTCTTTGGGCAAAATTAGGTGTACACGCTCTTTCAAATGAAGTAGTTAGCGGTAATCCGTTATTTGTAATCGCCAGTTCAACTGCTTCGGCCACAACAACTCATTTTATCGTAAAAAATACTGGAAATGTTGGAATTGGAACGGATAGTCCTGCTAATGGATACAAATTGACGATTGATGGCGCTTCTGGAAGCACAGGAGGGATTCGTATTCTTCCGATTGCTGGTTCTAGTGGCTTTAGCATGAGCTCAAATGGTATTTTTGATGTTGATAGTGTTGGCGTAGCCGGTGGGCGATTCCGAGTTACTGAAGCCGGTCTTGTCGGTATCGCCACCACCTCTCCATGGGGACATCTCTCTGTAACAGGAGCGGGAACTTTACCAAGTTTTGTAGTAGAAGACCAAAGTGATAATACTGATTTTATTGTATTAGGGAATGGTAATGTTGGTATTGGGACGGATAATCCGCAAGATAAATTGCATATTCGCGGAGTAGGAACCGGTATTAGATTATTTTCTAATTATGCGGCAGAAATTGAGGACGCAACCACACTTAATGCCATCAATTTCTATAAACATGTAGATGCCGGTCCGGTTCAATCAATTAAAATTTACAATGTATCAACATTTGCAGAGCAGTCATATTTTGGCAGTGATTTGAGGTTCCAATTTGCGAATCCGGCTGATTCCGGAGCTATGGTAGACAGGGTAACATTTAAATCAAACGGTAAGGTTGGTATTGGGGAAACAGACCCGGGTTATACCCTCTCTGTTAATGGTGTTATTAGTGGCCAGTACACGAATGGTACTGGAGACGTATTAAGAATTGGAAACGATACAAAGCTTGTGGATATTGATGTCGCGAATACAACCGGTCTTTATGGGCTTGCAGATGGAACTGTAGCATCACTAAAACTCGGAAGTGGTGGCGGGACGATTTCGGGATACGGTGGCAATATCGGCATTGCTTCCTCCACACCACAAACAACACTTGATGTATACGGTGTCGTTTGGGCGCGTACAGCCGATGCGGGTGTTGCTCTTCATCAAAATCTACGTTTGGGTCAGATGCAGGATGGTGGTTATAATTCGCCTCTTTACATTTTATCAACTGGTGACTTTGGCGATCAAATTTCCATTGCGTCCCAGCGCTATAACTCTATTGTTAGTTTTGACCGAGCAAGCGTTACCGGTCAGCATACTTTTGCAAAGTTCATAGGAACTAATGGAGGGGCATCATCATTAGGCCTTAATCAAGGCGATAGTTCTTCTGATGAAAGAATATTTTTAACAACGGATGGTGATTCGTATTTGAATGGTGGCAACGTCGGCATCGCCACCACCACTCCAGGTTATAAATTAGTTGTCAATAGTGCCAATGGCACGGATAAATTATTACAAATTGCTACGACAACAAATCAAAATATATTGATTGTTGATAATAATGGGAAAGTCGGTATTGGAACCAATAGCCCATCCACCCAATTAGAAATATATAACGCTGCTGGCGGTTCTGGGTCACTGCGTATTGGTAATGTATCTGGTTATATGGATTTAACAGGTGATGGAGGCGGTGGAACTATTTCAACCCCGAGCTGGAATTTGAATTTGAGCGCCGGTGGCAGTACCAGGATGACTGTAAACGCCGCGGGAAATATAACATTGACGACAAATTTGATTCCAAATGCCAATAACACTTTAGATCTCGGCGCTTACGGTTCAGCGTGGCAGAATATTTTTGCTTCCAGTACATCGTATTTAAGTTATGTAAGTTCAACCGCGATGGATTTAGGCAGACTGACTTTAAGTGGCGCTTTATTGCCATCAGGAAATAACACGGTTGATATCGGCGCTTACGGTTCGGCGTGGCAAAATATCTTCGCTTCCAGCACATCGTATTTGAGTTATGTAAGTTCAACTATAATTGAGCCGACGACGAATAATACCGGCAGTATAGGTTCTTATAGCAGGTCATGGAAAAACATCTTCGCGTCTGGCACATCGTATTTGAGTTATGTAAGTTCAACCATGATTGAACCGTTGACAAATAATGTCGGCAAGCTAGGTTCATTTGGTAAAGCGTGGAATAATCTTTATGCTTCCGGCACATTGTATATTGGCGGAGCTACTAGCGGAATGGGTTGTTCTATTGGAGGAGTCAGCAGTACTATTGATTGTTCAAGTGATGCAAGCAGTGGCAACGCTTATGTATTTAATGCTAACTCTATAACTGCTGGTGGTATAGGTTTCTCTGTATTGAAGTCAGGTGGTGGTGCTATTGGTAATAGTAGTGCTCTATTCTTGGCTCAAAACACAGAAGCAAACGCTGCCACCGCTTTCACTGGTTATGTTGGTGCCGTTGCAAATTTAAGGACAATAACGGGAGCGTCAACCTTTGAAGATACTGGGACGACTTTCCAAATTTCTCGTGAGTATGAGGTTAATAATGCTGGCGCAAATGTTACGATTTCCGGGCCGATTTTGAGAGTTGCAGACACAATTACGCATACTGCCGGCACTTTAACTAACACCGGCCGTGTACTTGAAATAGCGCAAATGGATCCAAGTTCAACCGGGGCGGCTGTATATATTGATAATGATGGACTAGGACCGGAGATTGTTTTTGGTGAACAAACAGCAAATATACAACTTGTTCAGGGTGGATATCTTGCCTTCGGTGATGGGACATATACATTTATGAAAATTGTTGATAACGGTACTTTGGGATATCTGGCCGTATCTTCAACTATCTACAATGGTGACACCCTTTATAATGGCGAAAATATAGTTGTTGGGACAAATTCCGCTACGGATGATGATTATTTATATTTTGATGGTGCACTATCGGAATCTTTAATGTGGGATGAAAGTCCTGGTGAGTTTGATTTATCTGATGATTTAAATATTTCTGGTCACGTTACTAGTACAAAACTATATGTTGATGGTACAGCGACTGTTGCTATGGCTTTTTCAGCAAGTGGCTATCTGCTTTGCCATCCGAATAATGGATTATTGGCTGGTGAAACAATAGGGGACTGCGCTAGCTCTGCTTTGTCTGATTATGCCGAGTTATATCCGGTCGCCGAAGGTGTAACTGAAGGTTACATCGTCGTGCCAAGCTCCAATATGATATTAACAACTACTTCTGATAGAGTGCCTGAACTTATAAAAACTACGGGAGCGTATCAGCCATATATTTTAGGAGTTGTTTCAAAACCAAAAGAGGAACACACCGATTGGGATGCCATTGGTTTTGTATTTGACGATAGTGTCAGAACCGAACCGATTGCCTTAAATGGTCGTGTTGTGACAAAAGTCACCGATGAAAACGGCCCAATTGCGATTGGCGACCCGATAACTTCCAGTAATTTGCCTGGGTATGGTATGAAAGCCACCAAAGCCGGAATGGTAGTTGGTTATGCTCTTAATTCTTTTGAAGGTCCGGGAACCGGTGAGATATTGGTTTTTGTAAATCCGCAATGGTTTGCCGGTTTAGTAATTGCCAATAATGGAACTACCTCAACCTTTAATGATAATTTCGCTTTCACTCCGTTAAGCGAAGCCGATTCGGAAATAAACGCGTATGATTCCCGTTCTCTAAGTTTCACCGGCTCGGCTTGGGATTCAGAACTCTCTGAAGCGGTTTCTCGCAATATCACAATCGCAAATAATATTATAGACAAAGATAATTATCGTCTTGCCTTTACAAACAACGAAGGTGAAGAAATAGCTTTGTTTGATCAGAGTGGCAATTTCTTTACTTCAGGTTCAGCATATATTGGCAGTCTTACGACTTCTACTTCAGCATACAAATTTGTAATAAATAGTTCTAGCAGTACTGAAGGATTATTCCAAATCGCCACCAGCACCAATGAAAATATCTTTACGGTCAACAGTAGTGGAACTGTTAAGATAGGCAGTTTGGTTAGCGGTATTACCAAGAATGTATGCGTCAATTCCGTTGGTGAACTATTTTACTCTGATGATTGTTCCGTCTCATCCGAAAGATATAAAGAAAATATTGAGGACTATGCTATTGATACAGAGGCCTTCTTATCAAACAGATTGGTCAGCTTTGCGTATAAAGCGAACGGCGAGAACGATATTGGTATGATTGCCGAAGAAGTATTTATCAATAATCCGGAACTTATTTTCTACAACGAAGAAGGCGAAGTTGAAGGTATAAAAGAAAGCAATTTAATCTGGTATATATTCGGAGCGGTAAAAGACCAAGAGAGCCGTTTGGATGAATTGGAAGCGGCAGTGCTGGCGTTGGGTGGCAGTCCGGAAACATTAACCGGCGGGGGATTGGAAGAACAATTAACCGGTCTTAATGTGCAAGTTGAAGGCGACATATTGATTAAAGGTCACGCCACATTCAGCGGAGATACTATTGGTCAAGCCAAGATGTTGACCGGGGACACTAGAGTGGAAGTCAGGTTTGATTCTGAATACGCGACTCAGCCGGTTGTTAATGTTTCCAAGATGTCAAATATATCAGGCGATTATTGGATATCGGATGTGACTACCGAGCATTTCTATATTGAAATGAGTCAACCGCAAGACAGTGATGTTATATTCAGCTGGCATGCTTTTGGCTCAAATGATGATGTCAAAGTATTTTCCAGCGACGGCACAATTGAAAATATTAATTCAACTCCCTCTATTTTAGAAGAGGAGGAAATTGTGGTAGAAGAAACAACTTCTACCACAACTTCTTCCTCTACTGATGTGGCGTCAGACGAATCGGTACAACCCCTGTCCGACAGTCCGACCGCCACTGATACAGCAAATGAAGTAGTGGGAGATTACCCAGCAGAAGAACTTCCGGTAGAAGAGGCGACCGCAGGCGCGGAAACCTCTTCTCCGGATACTTCAGCTAGCATTTAGTT
>MFQY01000027.1:8230-19078 GCA_001783185.1 Candidatus Magasanikbacteria bacterium RIFOXYC2_FULL_40_16
GGTAGAAGAGGCGACCGCAGGCGCGGAAACCTCTTCTCCGGATACTTCAGCTAGCATTTAGTTGAGGTATGCTTCTTAAGTGGTAATAGGAAATAGAAGGCTGAAATACATACTATATATATAGTGTTATTTTAGGGTTAAAAAGAAAGCTGAAATATATACTATATATATAGTGTAGCGTTGATTTAAGGTTAAACAGATAAAAGATGGAAGACATAAGGTATAAGAAAATAGATGTGTTGACACCATTTTTTATATCGTGATATAATATTTATACTATGAAAGAGGATAACAAAAAATTTAATGAAATTTTAGAAATTGTTAAGTTCATTAAAAATTCATCGGCGACAAAAGATGATTTGAGTGAATTACAAGAAATGTTTGAACAAAATATGTCTGGCGTGAAAACACAGCTTTTTTCTGTTGAAAATGAATTAGATGATATTAAAGAGATTTTAAAAAAATTAGAAGTAAGGGTGGAAGAAGACACAGATTCTGTCACGCGAAATGTTTGTGTTTTAGAAAAGAAATTTAAAAAATTACACCAAAAGGTCAGTCGTTTACAAACAGCTTAATTATTTTTTTTAAATTATTTTTAACATAAATTTTTTATGGCAAAAGAAAAAGAGGGTCTCTTAAAAGAGGAAGACGAGGCAGGTATGTCCTCGGGGGGAAGTAAAGCAAGCAAATTTGTTTTACTGTTTTTATTCTTGGCGGTTTTGGGCGGTTTTGTCTGGTATTTTATGAAATACCAAGAGGTTAAAAAACAAATTAATTATCTTGCCAGTCCAGAAGGAAGACAAGAAATAGATCAACAAATGATTGGTGATATAACAGAAAAAGTAGGTAAACATATTATTCTTCCGCAAACAGAAACTCCGACTTTAGCTACTATTGAAGACGCGGAAGCCTTAGCAAAAGAACAGCCATTTTTCTCTAATGCCAATAATGGCGATAAAGTTTTGATTTATTCGGATAGAGCTTTGATTTACAGCCCGGATAGAGATGTGTTGGTGAATGTCGGACCGGTATATTTTGAAAATGAGGAAACTCCGCCGGCGGAAGGGGAGACAGAAACAACTCAATAATAATTTTGAAACAGTAAAACCCTCGATTTTCGGGGGTTTTGTTGTTTTAAAGAAAACGCGCCCCGTTGAACGGGGCGCGAAGTGTTACGCGCGATTACGCCGTTAGAATGGCGAAATTGCGCAGTCGTGGACAATGCAGAAAGCCTCCTTATCCAGTTGGGAGAAGTGGCCTACGTCTCCTCCCATGTGCATGACCGAGGTTGGGTCATTCCTATGCCAAAGTCCGAGCCAGTGCCCGAACTCATGTAGGACATTGCGATCACTCCAACTAGTTGTGATTTTGTCTTTATTGATCAAAATCATATCTCCCTGGAAAAAGACTGAACCTTTCCAGTCCCAGATTTCTGGGTCGAGACCGATGCCGGCTAGTAGTTCATTGTAGGTATCACTACCTTCCATGATTTGATAGATGTCTTGATGTCCGTCATTAAGATCATCCATTTGGAAACCATCTGTGTCAGCAGACGTACCGTCGAAGATTAACAGATCTCCACCGTACAGTGTGCCAAGCTCGTAGTTGACTTGCTTGGCCACATTGATGATGCGAACGCGGTTTTCGTTCGTCATCTCAAAGTCGGTACGGAAGAAGATTGGGGGGTCCGCATTTGGTATACAACCAGAAAGCGAAAGCAGAATTACCAACGACGTGATAAGCCTAAACATGTTTGGGCTCCTTCCGTTGATTCTTTAAACATGTCAAGTGCGAAATTGCCGTAAGTGGCGACGGCGTTGCTTGGCTCAGGGACAAATGCCCTCATTTCCGCGGTCAGCGACCATTGGTTGCTGAGTGAATACTCAACACCGAAACCGAGGGTGATATCCATGCTCCGGTTAACCCGTCTAACCGAAACCGATTGAAAAGTATTCCAGAACAGTCCTGGATCAATGATGTGAAATCGGAACTTGTCCGTTTTCACGACATCAATCAGGATGTTGATGCCAAATCCCGAAGGGATAACGGCATTGATTTCCAGACCGAGCGAAACGGTTTTTGGCATCCGCAGACGTGCATCCAACTTCATAGTGAAAAGCTGGGTGGTCTGGCGGTATGGACCGTCGTATGCCGGTAGTCCAACTGGGCCACCGATACTGGCGGAGGTCTTGAGCTCAAGGCTCTTGGGTAGGGGGGAAGCGTTGATGCTGTCAACGCCGATCCCCAGAACAAAAGCGACAACAACGAGGGTACGGAGAATAGGCATCACAGCCTCCTTTTTAAATTATAAAGTGCGGTGTACGACGAATTTCGTACCTTTCATTATAGCACAAAATCAGGCTTTTGTCAATCCCTTTTCGCTCTTTTTTGGCTAAATCCAGCACTACTTTTATCTAAGTTTATATAAAAGTGGTGCTGGATAAATTTAGCAAAAATTAAATACCCCCGACTAGGTCGGGGGGATTGTGAATGACGGCGGAGAATTATCTTTTGTTGAGATGTATTTCCCGCATTTCTCTTATTGTTAAGAGAACCGCGGAACGGACATTGGTTCGCAAGGTTTGCGATTTGTCTGTCAAAAGACACTCAATTTCAGCCGGGTTGAGATCGTTCAACACGATTGCGCTACAAGCGGCGTTCAGGATTATCTCCTCAATTTTCTCAAGCTGAGTTTTGTCCACCGTATTTCCTCCTTTGGAATCAGACTATATTAGAGGAAAATGATGGTTGTGTCAACTAAAAAATAAACTTTATTTATGTCTGTCATTACGAGTCCCGACTCAAGTCGGGATGTAGTAATCTCGTTGTTTTGGAGATCCCTCGACAAGCTCGGGATGACGAATTGTCACGGGATTGTAAGGGAACATTCACCCCGCCTTGGCGGGGCTTTATCCCCCGACTCAGTCGGGGGGCGACGGCCTAAAGGCCTCGCAATGACAGAGTAGAAATTAGCTATCTGCGGAATATTTTTCTTGGTAATTTCAGTAAAATATAGACCAATGATAAATGTAAAAAAGAAATGATAATAGAATAGAGAAATATCGCCGTCAGAATATTTAGATATCCTCTTATTTTTAAAATCGCGTCTGTTGGGTTTATTTTGAATAATAATCCGAATATATTCAGTAAAATCAATATCAAAACTATATATAGAAATCCGCCCCACATTCCTTTTCTGTCGGCCTTGCTGGGCGCAAGATGCGACGCGATGCAAAATGATAAATATAAAAATAGCCAATAATTCCAAGTTTTTAACGCTGAAATATTAAAAAAAGAATTATAAAAATCAGAAGAAATGTTTATAAAAAAATCAGAGATGGTGTTGCGGCCGAGCAGACTGTTTAAAAGTTCTTTGCCGTCGGGTAAAAATAAATAGGCTAGAAGAGCCAGGACCGCGGAGCCGAAAATCATCGGCGCGGAGCCGATAAAAAAATTGCCGATTCTTTGATAAAGGCTGATGCCGCTGAAAGTATGGTCAACCCGTCCCAATTCGCCGGTTTCTTGGTTGGGGTCAAAGATTTTAACCTTAATGATTTTGTGGCGAAATAATTTTGCGAAAAAATAATGGCCGAATTCATGAAAGGGAGTGCCGATCCACGCTGTCCAAAGGATTCCTTTCCAGCCGATGGTCTGTTGGTAGATTTTGTGAGTTTTTTCTTGGAGTTTGGAGAGAATAAAACCTAAAATAAAAAAAATTCCGAATAAGCCGAATATCTGAATCGCGGTTAATTTGAATAAAGTTATAAGAAAATTATACATATTTTAAACCCCCTCTACCTCCCCCTTAAAAAGGGGGAGAAATGCTTGTTTGCATGTTTTGAACCCCCTCCACCTCCCCCTTGGAAAGGGGGAGAAATATCGTCCCCTCCTTAGCAAGGAGGGGTTAGGGGTGGTTGATAATTAAATCTAGTTTGTTTTTTATATCCTGCAAAACGCTGTCTATTTCATATAGTACTTGTTCATTTCTATACCTCAATATATTGAACCCCTTATTTTCTAAAAACTTTTGTCTTTTTTTGTCTTTTTCGGTTTGATAATCTTCAGCGTGGATGTACCCGTCAATTTCTATAATCACTTGTAAGTCCGGACAGTAGAAGTCTACTATATAGTTAGCAATACCGTGTTGTCTGCGAAATTTATAGCCGAGACGGCTTTGTTTAATTTCAGACCAGAGTTTTTTTTCTGATTTTGTCGTTGTGTTGCGTAATTTTTGTCTTATTTTTTTATTATTTTTTAAATTATGTATTTTTGTTTGCATATTTTGAACCCCCTCTCACTCCCCCTTGGAAAGGGGGAGAAATGCTTGTTTGCATATTTTGAACCCCCTCCACCTCCCCCTTGGAAAGGGGGAGAAATATCGTCCCCTCCTTAGCAAGGAGGGGTTAGGGGTGGTTGATAATTAAATTGAGTTTATTTTCTTGTTTTTTTGATTCTTTGCTTTCTTGTCATCACCCATACAATATTCTCCCAATCGCAATTGCCGTGTTTGCTATAAAAAAGAAAATATAAAGAAGCATAATCGGTTTTTCTTTGTGGACAACTCCGTAAACCACCCAAATTATGTTGCCAATGATAAGACCAATATAGGTGATAAGAGAGATTCCGGCCGCGTTTTGTTGCGACCAGATTTTCCACACTTGAGGCAACACGACCATTGGCGTCAGAATACATACCACATATATAGTGTGGTCCAGAAATCTTTTGAACGGTTCCGGGTGGGGGATTGGCTCCAGTTTTTTGGTTTGTCTTTTTCGTTTGTGCAGGTGATGAAGTCCGCCGTTTGGCATACTATTAATATAAAAAATTATTTATCCAGCACCACTCGGCTGTACAGCCGAGTGGTGCTGGATTGATTATATTATATCACATTGCAGACATAAGAAGTAAGACATAAGACATAAAGCAAAGCTGTCATTTCGAGAAGGCACGACGAGAAATCTCTCTAAATAAGCGCTTGGTAAAAAAGATCTCTCGTTTTTCACTCGAGATGACAATGAGTAGATTGAGGTGAATCAACTACGGATAAAAAAATTCCCTCGCCGAGTTGACGAAGGAATTTTTATATTTATTCTTCTTTTTTGACTACCTTTTCTGTTTTCTTACTCTGCTTAGCGACTGCTGGCAGGACATTGGCGTATGTTGCCATTTTCATTGAACCATCAAAATGCGCTTTTTTCTTGTGAGAAAATTTTATTTTTCCCGCGATAGCGGCGAAAAGCGTGTCATCCTTGCCTTTTTTTACATTCTTGCCCGGATGAATTCTTGTCCCTCTTTGGCGGGCAATTACCGCGCCTGCTTGAACAGTTTCACCGTCGCCCACTTTGACACCCAAATACTGAGGATTTGAGTCTCGTCCCAGACGGGTGGATCCGCCTGCTTTTTTATGTGCCATATTGGTACATATTATAACCCAGAACAAATCTGGAACCGCCTCCCGAATGCTCCCTCAATAGAGGGTCGGAATCGTTAACCATGCCGTTTATTACGGGGCTAATTGTACCAACTCGGCGCGCGGTTGTCAAGAGGGGGATTTTGATGTAATATATAACATATAGTATGTAACAAAAATCTAAAATCTTTAATCTTAAATCTTTAATCTATCACCCTCACTTATCCCATAAAACTGTATTTTAAATATCGCTTTAATTTAGTGATGTTTATTTTGGCGTTTTTAATCAATCTGGCAAACTGGGTTTGGATTATTATCAGCATCAGACCACAAAAAGAATTGATTTTTTTACACTACAATATACTGTTCGGAGTTGACTATGTGGGGGAGTGGTGGCGAGTTTATCTGGTGGCGATTACCGGATTGGTGATTTTTATCTTTAATTTTCTCCTGGGATGGCTGTTGTTTAATAAAGATAAATTTGTGTCTATTTTAATGAATATCGTGAATGTCGTTTCACAGATTTTTCTTATCATCGCGACGGCGATTTTAGTGTTTTTGAATGTATAAAAAAGGCTTAAAAGGCTTAAAAGGCTTACGAGGCTTACGAGGCTTATGAGGCAAAAAATATGCAAGATTATCATAATTTATTGATATGGAGAAGATCATTTGATTTTGTCAAATTAGTATATAAATTGACAACTCATTTTCCAAAAGAAGAGATGTATAATCTTACCAGCCAATTAAGAAGAGCGGCAATTTCAGTTTTAGCAAATATTGTTGAAGGCAGAGGTAAACCGACCGATAAGGATTTTATGCGTTTTTTATATATTTCAAATGGTTCATTAAGTGAGTGTCAGTGTTATTTTGAAATTGCTTTGGAATTAAAATATATTAATAAAGATCAATTTGATTTTATTAATAATAAGACAAAAGAAATTGGATATTTATTATATAAATTAATTAGTTCAATTAAGTAGCCTTGTAAGCTTTGTAAGCTTTTTAGGCCTTGTGAGCCTTTGTATGAAAGAACATCGCGCTGATTATACCTTGCTTATTTATTTTATAATTTTGTTGTGTTTTGGTTTGCTGATGCTGACTTCCGCCAGCGCGCCTCTAGGCTACAGCCGGCATAGTGATAAGTATTTTTTTATCAAAAGGCAGATTATGTTTGGGGTATTGCCCGGGATAGTGGCCTTTTTATTTTTATCAAAATTTTATTATAAGAAGATACAGAAATTATCCGGTCTTATTTTTATTTTCACTTTAGTATTGGCAGGTTTAGTGTTTGTTCCGGGGGTGGGTTCTATGTTAGGAACTAATGCTCATAGCTGGATTGTTATTGGAGGATATTCTATGCAACCGGCTGAGTTTTTAAAACTGGGTATGATAATTTTTTTGGCTTATCAAATTAGCGTCATAAAAGATGATTTGCTTGATTTTAAGAAAGGTTTTTTACCGACATTGGGAATGGGCTTAATACCGTTAGCTTTGGTTGTTTTACAGCCGGATGTAGGGACGGCTTTGGTTTTGTTTATGATACTTTTTGGCATGCTTTTTACGGCCGGTTCCAGAATACGGCATCTGGCGGTATTGGTTGGCGCCGGAATAGCTGGTTTTGTATTGATGATAATAAAAGCGCCATATCGGTTGGATCGTCTTATGATTTTTTTGCATCCGGAATTAGATCAACTTGGTGTGGGTTATCATATCAATCAGGCCTGGGTGGCTATCGGAAGCGGGGGGTGGTTTGGCAAAGGTTTGTGGGGCTCGGTGCGTAAATATGAGTTTTTGCCCGAAGTGAACGCGGACAGTATTTTTGCTGTTATCGCGGAGGAGGTGGGTTTTTTGTTTATTATTGCTTTTTTCGTTCTGCTGGTGTTAATATGTTTTAGAAGCTTGCGTATCGCGAAAAACGCGCCGGATACATTTGGCAAGATGTTAGCTTCGGGAATAATTATTTGGTTTATGGCGCAGTCGTTTTTTAATATCGGCGCGATGGTTGGGTTGATGCCTTTGACCGGTTTGCCTTTGCCTTTTGTCAGCCACGGCGGAACAGCGCTTTTAATCGCGATGGCGTCGGTGGGAATACTTGTGAATGTAAGTAAATACTCAGAACATTAAAACATAAAAACATTAAAACATAAAAACAATTTTTACCAATAAGCGATAAATTTATGAAAGTAATATTGTCCGGCGGTTGGACGCTCGGTCCTGTAACTCCGCTTTTGGCCATTTATGAAGTTGTAAAAGAAAAATATCCGACTGCGGAGTTTGTTTGGGTTGGCACTAAAAACGGTCCGGAAAAAACCTTGATTGAGAGGCAGGGAATCAAGTTTGTCAGTTTTTCAGCCGGAAAATGGCGTCGTTATTTTTCTTTTGTTAATATTTTTGATTTGTTTAAAATACTGTTGGGTTTTTTTGAATCTTGGCTTTTTTTAAGAAGAGAAAAGCCGAATCTGTGCGTTTCGGCCGGAGGTTTTGTTTCCGTGCCGTTGCATTGGGCGGCCAAATTTAAAAAAATACCAACTTGGATTCACCAACAAGATGTCCGAATCGGCCTGGCCAATAAACTGATGGCAAAATCAGCGAAAATAATTACGGTCGCGTTGGAAGAAAATGTGAAAAAATTTCCTGTGGGCAAGACTTTTTTCTTGGGCAATCCGGTTAGGCAGGAGATTTTAAAAGGGGACAAGGAAACAGCCAGAAAAATGTTTGGTTTGAGCGGAGCCAAGCCTGTTTTGTTCGCGACCGGCGGAGGAACCGGTTCGGAAAATGTGAATATGCTGGTGGCGGACGCGGCCGAAGAATTAAAATATGTTTGTGAGATAATCCATTTATCCGGAAGGGAGCGGGACCATGAGAAGTTGGAAGAAATCGCTTCCAAAAATAGTCATTATAAAACTTATAATTTTTTTACCGAAGAAATGAAGCACGCCTATATAATCGCGGATTTGGTTATATCCAGAGGCGGTTTTGGAACCTTGACGGAATTATCCGTTCTGAAAAAACCGGCAATAATTATTCCGATTCCGGGACATCAAGAGGAAAATGTCGCGCTTTTGGCGAAAAGCGGAGCGGTTGTTTTGGTTGATGAAAGAGTTGAAACCGGCGCCGGGTTGGCTAAGCTGGTAAAGGATATTTTGGAAGATAAAGAAAAGATGGAAAGTATGAAAAATAAACTGGCCGGTTTAATAATTATAGCCAAGAAAGAAAATATTTTGGATATTTTTGAAAAAGCGAGGGCGTAGGTAGGAGTTGCAAAATCGCGCCGATTGTGTAAGATATATAAAAGGAGAAAAAAGATGTCGGAACAAAAAGATGATGACCTTAATAATTTTGAATTACATAAGCAATTGGCCACGGGCATCGCGCAAGTGATTATGTTCAAAAAAAAGGCGTTGGACGACCAAAGAGCCGACCATCTGGTTATTCGAGAGGCGATTATGGCCGGATGTAAAGGTCTGTCCAAAGAAATCGTTGGACATATCAATAATTTTGTCTTGGCGATTTTCACTCACATTTATTTGACTGATATACATAAAGTGTTATGCGAAGATTACTCGGATGTCTGGGTGATGATTAATGCGTATCTGTCGGCCATCGGCTATGAGCCGGTTGAGCCGGTAGAACTTAAGCTGAATGTTTAAACTGGCATCTTTCGCGCTTTGGCGCAAATAACCCCTGGCATAACCGGGGGTTTAAATTTTTACCTGTTTTTGTTTTCGGCTTTGTAAGCCAAAAATCCCCAGATATCCAACAGTATAAAAGGAAGCAGAATAAAAATAAGAAATGAAATAAAAGCGATAGTAATAGTTTCGTTTAAATAATAATATCCAATAAAGCCTAGCAATCCGGTAATTATGTCAGTCACTCTGTTTGAGACGGCTTCTTGTATTTTTAATTTGATTTCGTATAATTCCCAAACAATCATTGTTGCGGATGATATTGCCAGTCCGGCGAGAAAAGAAATATCGAGATGAATGAAAATATAAGCAAGAATCGCTCCGCCGAGAATATGGTTGACCGCCCAAAAATCAATATATTTTCCTTCGTTCCAGATTTTTATTTGCCATTGTTTCATATATTGTAATTATAACGCGTTTTTTCTCAAGAAACAATAATTAAATAATAAGAGCTTGACTTTTTCCGTTTTTTGTATGAAGATGGTTATAACCAATAAACAAGTTTGTCCTTTACAACCGGAAAGAGGTTGAAGATGAAATCAAAACAGCGATTGGTCAATGGGAAGCGGTTATTTGCCTTATGCGTTTTCTGCCTGCTTTTGTCTTTCCCTGTGGAAACGGAGTATTCCGGACTGGGGGAAAATAAAACCCAAACAACCCCGGAGAAATCCAAAAAGTCCAAATACTTCCGCTATCAAGCCAAGAAATCACCGTCAGCGCCGGAAGAAGCTAAAAAGACTTTTTGGCCGATGCCGGAAGTTGAAGTTATTGACTTTGATGAGTATGTCCAGCGCGCGGAAAATCTGTGCGGGGATTATGATCGTTCAATGGCTGATATTGAGGCATCGGCCGGCAATGCGGAGACAGCCATCCTAATTTGTTTGGAAGATGATGATTATATGTGCGCTTACAGAATCGCCAAGAAATACAAGGATTCTCTTCCCCGCAAAAGTGAATATGATCCGTATAATATCGTCAGAAAAGCGGAGGAGATTGGATGGGTCCCGCTTGATTGGCTGGCATCTGCTTATGAAGAGCTAAAAATTCTTGACAAAGCAGAGGAGATTTATAAGGATACGGCGGACAGGTGGGGAAGCTATTATAATTTGCTGGACTTTTACCTTAGACAAAATTTTTTTGCCGCGGCAAGAAAATTGGTAGATGATGAATCTGTCAGGATAGGCAATAGTTATTTACTTTTGGCCGTTGCTGATAAAGGAAAACTCAAGGAAATCGGCCTTTATGATAAGTTTTTGTCTAGTTGCCGTAGGGAACCTACGCCAGGCTGTTTGTCATATATAGACAGCGGGGACATATCCAAAGATATGCTTGAAAAAGCGTGGAATTCTGGAATCGGCGACCAGTACCCCGACGGCGAATATGTTAGCTCCTACGATTTGGCAATCATTGCCAAATTAGCCCTTGATTCCGGTTTGTCCGGCAGTTATGCCGATTTTTTGCGGGAAAGAACGGTCAAAAAATTTGATACGGATGCGTATTTTAGCTTCGGGGATATGAGCGCCGCGCTTTTGTTGGGTTGGGAAAATGATATTCTGTCGCGCTTGGGAGAAGACATACCGAATGTTTATGCTCAATTGGGCGAGGTCGCTTTTGAACAAGGCGATTATGAAAAAGTCTATAAATTCCTTGAGCAAAGCGATACGTTCGGTGTTTCGTATGGTATAGCCTTGGCCTCGCGGAATGGCGATACGGAAGCAGCCCGGAAGTTTGCCCGCCTTTTGTTGGAGGGGA
>MFQY01000027.1:19191-19776 GCA_001783185.1 Candidatus Magasanikbacteria bacterium RIFOXYC2_FULL_40_16
GATGATTTTGCTCCGTATGAATCGTGCCAATGCGCGGTTGAGGTTGTGCAAGGATTGCAAAAAGAAATGAAAGAGGGGGAATAAAATAAAAAAAGGGGGATAAAAAACCCGTCCGCTCAGATTCTTGAGCGGACGGGTTTTAAAATTATATGATTTTAGGCTTGACTAAAGAAAAAAAATGGTGTAATATATTGAATATTGAATTTTACACGGTCCGGTAGCTCCCGCCAGAGGCGGGCAGGCAGCTGGACCAGCTTCGCTCCTTATGCGACATGCTAAACTGATTGGCTTGCCGCATGATGACCGAAGGTCATTTTACACGGTCCGGTAGCTCAGCTGGTAGAGCAGTAGCCTTTTAAGCTAACGGTCGCGGGTTCGAGCCCCGCCCGGATCACAAAACAAGCTAAAAAGCTTGTTTTTATGTTTGTTAACGTCTATAATTAAAGTAGTGAATAAACATTAGTTTGCTATTTTTTTATGTATTACGCTCAAAACATAGAAGACGTATTGTCCGCTTTGAAATCAAGCGAAAACGGCTTAAGCGAAGAACAGGCTAAAGAAAGATTGAAAAAATACGGGGAAAAT
>MFQY01000028.1 GCA_001783185.1 Candidatus Magasanikbacteria bacterium RIFOXYC2_FULL_40_16
AAGAAAACTTTTGTTCCCGAAGTTTATCTGGCCCCGCTGGCTTCGTTTGATTTGGCATGTGTGGCGGGTCGTGAGAAAAGAAAAAATTGAAATAATTTTTGTTCAGCAGGTTTTGCCGGTCGGCTATTCCGCGATAGTGATGAAAAAACTTTTTAAAGTTCCGTTTTTGTTGTTTTCCCATGGCACTGATTTGGTGGCCGGCACCGCCACGATTTGGAAAAGAAAAATGGTTACGATGGTTTCCAAACACACCGACCAGATTATTTTCAACAGCAATTCTTTAATGAGCCGGTATTTGCGGGTCTTGCCTCAGTTTGAAAATAAATCATTTGTCTTGTATCCGTGTCCGGAGCCGAGATTTCTTGAACCTCCGCCAAGAGCGGATATAGATAATCTGCGCAGGCGTTACGCGCTGGAAGGAAAGCAGACATTATTGTCCGTTTCCAGATTGGACGAGGGCAAGGGTTTTCCGTCAATGATAAGATGTATGCCGAAAATTTTAGAGCAAGTGCCTAATTTGGTTTGGTTTATTATCGGCGGGGGTTTTAAAACCGATTTGATAATTGACAGTATCAGAAAATATAATCTGCAGAATGTCGTCCGTTTTGTCGGGGAGATTCCTCATGAGGATTTGCATCCGTATTTTTATACATCGGATGTTTTTGTCCTCCTGACTCATCCTGATGAAGGGAAAGAAGAAGGTTTGGGATTGGTTTTTCTGGAAGCGTCGGCCGCTGGTTTGCCGATTGTCGCCGGCCGAAGCGGAGGAGTGCCGGAAGCGGTGCTTGATGGCCGAACAGGATTGATTGTTGACGCCCATAATGAAAAACAAGTGGTGGATTCAGTTTTGAAGCTGTTGCGGGAAAAAGCTTACGCGTCGCAATTGGGAAAAGCCGCCAAAGAGAGAATGCTTAAGGATTTTCAATGGCATGAACAGATAAAGTTGCTTGAGCCGTGGATTGGATAATAATTATTACTGTCATTGCGAGTTCCAACTAAGTCGGGACGAAATATATGATTAAATTCACCTAATATCTAATTCCTAATTCACCTAACAAAATTTCAAATTTTAAAATATTCAATAACAAAATTTTTAGTAATTTAATAATTAGGTATTAGTTGTTTTATTAGAAATTAGGTTAATTAGAAATTAGGTGAATTTTTAGCCTTTTTAGTGTCTAAAATTTTAAAAATATTTAATTGTTTGTTGTTAGTTATTTTCTATGCATCTAATCTCCATCATCATTCCCGTCTATAACCATCTGGCCGATTTGAAAAAGGCGTTATATTCAATCAAAAAACAATCTTACAAAAACATTGAGGTTGTTATTGTTGACGACGGGAGCGAAGTTGAAGTCGCCGGCGAAATCAATCCGCGGGATTTTGGTTTTAATATTTTAATCCACCGGCAGGAGAATAAAGGCGCGCCGGCCGCGAGAAATAAAGGATTTGAATTGTCAAAAGGGGAATTGGTGATTTTTTGGGACGCGGATGTCATCGCGGCGCCGGAAATGCTCAGCAAAATGCAAAATGTTCTGATAGTTCATCCGGAAGCGAGTTACGCGTATTGCGATTTTTATTACGGCAAAAAACAAATGAAAGCGCAGAAATTTGACGCGGAAAAATTGCGGGAAAATAATTATATAATGACCACCGGTCTGATAAGGCGGGAAGATTTTCCGGGTTTTGATGAATCTCTAAAACGCTGGCAAGATTGGGATTTGTGGTTGACTATGCTGGAAAAAAATAAAATCGGCATATACATACCGGAATTTTTGTTTTTTGCTATTCCGCACAAGGGCGGAATTAGCGGTTGGTTGCCGTCATTCGCTTACAAAAAACCCTGGCGTTGGTTGCCGGGTATAAGCGGAAAAGTCAAAGAATACGACGCGACTAAACGAATTGTGATGGAAAAACACCATATCACCTGACCACTTTATCACCTAACCACCTAACCACTTTTTAAATTCTATCTTTTGCTTATCAACTACTCAATACTTAATCTGCTTATTCTGCCTACTCTGTCCCGACTTTATCGAGGATCCTCGATGGCTTTGCCATCGGGACTTAGTCTGCTATTTATTCGTTTTTCTAAAAGTCTGGTAGAGAATGGTTATAATATTTTCCAAAATCGTGTGGGTTTTTGCGGATAAGATGATTATTGTCGCGAGGAATATCACTCCGACAGTATGAAATAAAACAGGGGAGGTGATATTCATAAACATCATCGCGATAACTCCGGCCAACAGGCCGACATAAAAATCATGATAATCGGGCGAGAGCCGGATTTTTTTAATCAGCGAAATAATAATGTAGAAAATAAGAGCCATAAAAGCGATTAAACCGAAAATGCCGATTTCCGCCGCCAGTTCCAAATATCCCCAGTCAAAATGCCTAGTGGTTATGACTTGATAATAAACCGGATCAGTAAAAGTGATAGTCGCGCCCAATCCCGCGCCGAACAGCGGATTTTCTTTTATAATCTCCATAATCGGTTCAAGCAATATCATTCTTGTGTAAGAACTGACTTCTATTTGCGGTTGATAAATACTGCCGGCGCGCAGACCCAATAAACCAAGGCCGTTTGATGTTCCTCCGCTGGCAAAAAAACTTATAGAAACAAAGAGCAATAAGAAAATCGCTAAAACGGACGCGCTGACTGAAAACCATTTCTTGAAGTTGTGTTTGTATTTTAAAATCGCGAGGCCGATTAAAAATGCCAGGATATATATACGGGAAAAATTTAAAATCAAAATTAAAATTGCCAGCGACAGCATCAGCCACCATAATTTGTGGTGTTTTTCATCGCGCATCAGCAGAGAAGCGGTCAGCAGAGAAAGAGGAACGAAAAGAAGATGTTCGGGCAAAACAATCCGCCAGAACCCAAACCCCAGATTGGTGATTTTTCCCATCGCCGTGTCGCGGAACCATTTATAATAAGGGGACTGCAAATACTCGGCGCCGGTGGAAAAAACAATGAAAGTGAATAAAGCGAAAATCGCGGAGCTGATGAGAAAAGCGATTAGCGCTCGGACAAGGAATTCCTGGTTTTTGCGGTTTTTGAAAATATGATAACCGGGGAAAATTAAAATAAAGAAAGAGAAGGGGATTAAATCCTGAATAACCGCCCTGGCGCCATGGCCGTTGATTAAGCCGTTGGAAAACGAAGAAATTAAAAATAGCGATAAGACCGATAAAATTATAACCAGTTTTTTGGGGAAGCCGGTCATTTCAAATTGGCTGTTGAAAGCGGTTTGAACAAACCATAAAGAAACAAAAGTCAGAAACAGCATTGTGCGCAGAGAAAGACCGAAGAACTCAAAAAGATGACCGGCTCCGCCGAGCAAAAGTTCGCCGATAAGAACCGCCCACGCCCACTCTTGGTGTTTGTAGTATAGAGTCGCGAAAATCAGAATAATTATAAAAACCGTCAGGGATTGCAAAATAATATGCCCGGCCAGATAAAAAGAGAGAACACGGATCAAAAAATATGAGGCTATCAGCAAAAAAGTTTGCGGATTCCAGAAGATGGATTTTTTTGTTAGAAATTGGTCGTACATAAGTGATAGTAATCCGTAAACCGTCCCGATGTGAAATCGGGATAAGTGTTCCCTTATAATCCGTAAACCGTAATTTTGTCCCGACCTCGTCGGGACTGTACGAGTTACGAGTTACCAGTTACGAGTTACTTTTGTCTTTGTTATTTTAGCATAGTATCATCAATATTTTGATGACCATTGATGAACATTTTTGCCGTTGTTGCCTTTTTCCCCTCCAATTGCAATTCCAAAACTTCAATGGATTTTTTATCACAGCCAATAAAAATTTTGTCGTTTTCAACGGCGACTTGGCCTGATCCAAGTTTTCTGTTTGCCGGTTGGATTCTTAGTAATTTTAATCGCTTGTTTTCCCATTGTGTCCAAACTCCGGGCCACGGAGTTAAACCGCGGTAAAGATTATAGATTTCTTGCGCTGGTTTATTCCAATCAATTTTTCCATCCTCGCGGGTCAGTTGCTTGCAAGCAGTCGCTTTGGCGTTCTTCTGCGGTTTTGGTTTTAATTTGCCTTGGATATACTTTGGGAGGGCCTCTGTAAGGGCTTGCAGGCCGATTTTAGCGAGTTTTTCGTCTAGTATGGTATAAGTGTCGTCCGGTGATATTTTAAGGGTTTTTTGGAGCAAAATCGGACCGGTATCCAGGCCTTTGTCCATTTTCATTATGGTTACGCCGGTCTTTTTTTCTCCGTTTATAAGAGCGGATTGAATCGGCGAAGCGCCGCGGTATTTTGGTAGTAGGGAGGTGTGGATGTTCAGCGTGCCAAGTTTTGGCGCGTTGATTATGTTTTCGGGAATTAATAATCCATATTGCGCCACAATTGCTAGGTGTAATCCGTAACTCGTAACTCGTAACTCGTAATTTTTGAGGTTTTGTGGTTGGTCGATTGGGAGGTTGTGTTTTTGGGCGAGGATTTTTACCGGCGAAGGCTGAAGTTTTTGTTCGCGTCCGACCGGCCGATCCGGCTGGGTGATTACTAAATCAACCGAAACAAAAGGGCTTTTCAGCAGTCCTTCCAAGATTGTGGCGGCGAAATTGTGAGTGCCGAAGAAAATAATTGAGATTTTTTGCATAAAAATACATTGCTACATTGATACATTGCTACATTGTCAATATCTTACTGCATTAATTTGACAATTTAACAATATAACAGTGTAACATTCAAGAATAAACCTTGTTTATTGATGGACCGATTTTGTGTAGGCATGTGTAGTTGTATCCTAGGCCATATTTTGGTAGTATTCCTATACTAAACTGGTATTATTTTATCATAAAGTTTGGGAGGTGACCAGTTGTCTAAAAATAAGTTCTATTTTTTGTAAGATAAAATTATGGATGATGAAATTATAAAAAAAGATGCTTTGGCATTTGCCAAAAAAGAAAGAAAACGAATTGCGCAGGAATTTACCAACCCCAAAAAATATATTCCGGATGAGTTGCCTGTGTCTGTGTTTATGGCCGGTTCTCCTGGCGCAGGGAAGACTGAATTTTCTAAGAATATTATCTCTATTCTTGAAAAAAATAAAGAGCATAGGGTCATCCGTATTGATGGTGATGATATTCGCGGTAAATTTCCCAATTATACAGGAAATAATTCATATTTATTTCAGGGCGCTGTCTCTCTAGTAGTTGAAAAGATACATGATTTGGTTTTATCGCAGAAATAAAGTTTTGTATTGGATGGGACATTGTCTAAATACGAAAAAGCCGTAGATAATATTAAGCGTTCGTTAAATAAAGGGCGCAATGTTTTCATATTTTTTCTTTATCAGCATCCTGCCACGGCGTGGAAATTTACTAGAGAAAGAGAAATGGCCGAAGGGAGAAATATACCGAAGGAATCATTTATCGACCAATTTTTTGGGGCAAAAGACACAGTCAGTCGTCTCAGGAAAGAATTTGGCAGTGAATTATCGATTTTTTTTGTGAAAAAGGATTTTGAAAAAAATACAGTTGAAAATGTTGTAGAAATAGTATCCGATGGTGTCCTGATTGACGGATATATAAAAGAGAGCTATAATAGGAGTGAACTGGAAAAAATACTATGAAATTACCAAAATTTTTGACTATAAAGAAAGAGAGAAAGAAGACTGGCAGTTTTGCTGAGTTTTTTCTGCACGCTCCTGAAAAGGAAAAAAGAAGAGTTTTTGAAGATGCGGCACGACTGGCAAATAAGGACCAGCGCGCATTAGTTGAGAATATTAATAAACTTCAACATAAGACTTCCTAAAAATAGGAAGTTTTTAAATAAATTTATAGGGTTGTATTTTTAAACTTTTATGATAAAGGTAAAAGAAATTCAAGCATCTTCAATAATCACCAAATCAAATTTGCCTGACGCGGATTATGTAATTAACCCTTATGTTGGCTGCGCGCATTCCTGTATTTACTGCTACGCCAGATTTATGAAGAGGTTTACAGGACATACGGAAGAATGGGGCAAGTTTGTTGATGTAAAAATAAACGCGCCCGATTTAATTCCTGTTAAAACTGAAAAATATAAAGGGAAATCAATTTTTTTGTCCTCTGTGACGGATCCTTATTTACCGCTTGAAAGAAAATATCAGCTTACTCGCAAAATTTTGGAGAGATTAATTCCTCTAGAGCCGGATTTAGGAGTCCTAACAAAATCCGATTTGGTCGCGCGGGATATTGATTTATTGAAGCAATTCAAAAATTGCGAAGTCGGTTTTACGATTACAACTTTGGATGATAATTTGCGTAAAGAAATTGAGCCGTTTACTTCACCTGTTGAAAATAGAATAAAGGCACTTGAAAAAGTAAAAGAAGCGGGAATTAAAACTTATGTTTTTATTGGTCCGATATTGCCATTTTTGACAGATTGGAAAAAGATAATTCTTAAAACAAAACACTGTTCGGATTTTTATATGTTTGAAGATCTTAATATCAAAGGATCAATTTGGAGTTCTGTCAAAAAATGGCTTAAAGAAAAACATCCTGAATTGGCGGAAAAATATGAGCGTGTTTACTTTTCAAAAAGTGATTATTGGAGTAAAGTTAAAGAAGAAATAAAGCAATTCTGCGAAGAGCAAAAAGTAGATTATAAAATTTATTTTCATTATGATTGATTTAAAAAAGCTGCAAAAAAGAGTTTTTGATAATAAGGTTAAAAAGGGTTTTAATACTGTTGATATTTATAAAGAGTTTTGTTTAATTCATGAGGAAGTTGCTGAAGCGTGCCGCGCTTACAAAAATAAACTTCCTGATGTCGGCGAGGAATTGGCCGATGTTGTTATTTATCTTTTGGGACTTTCCGAAATATTAGGCATTGATTTGGAGGATGAAATCGTGAGAAAAATTGATAAAAATGAAAAACGCGAGTATAAAAAAGTAAATGGCGTATTTAAGAGGATAAAAGATTAGTAGAATTCTATAAATATATTATGATGAAAAAGAGACACCAAAATATTCCCGCTTCTTATTTAACTTTATTTAAGGACAATAAGATTTTACTTTTGAAGCGTTTCAATACTGGATATGAAGACGGAAATTATTCAATGATTGCCGGTCATGTTGATCCTAATGAAACATTTACGCAATGTATTATCAGAGAAGCTGAGGAAGAAGCAGGAATATTACTAAAACCAAAAGATTTGAAAGTTGTTCATGTAATGCATAGAAATTCTGGAACTGCTGAAAGCAACGAAAGAGTCGATGTCTTTTTCATCACTGAGAAATGGGATGGTAAAATTACAAACAAAGAACCTCATAAATGCGATGATTTATCTTGGTTTGATATGGACAAAATACCGGAGAATATTATTCCTTATATCAGGCAGGCAATCGAAAAAATAAAAAATAAAGTTTATTATAGTGAATATGGATGGTGATAAACAAATTTTGCCGATAAGAATCCGTTCGGTTTTAATTGATGATTTTGCGGAATTATATGAAATTGGAAAAACCACTCCGGAATTCAGAGTCAGCGCGACGGAGGATTTTATGGACGTGGATGAATTCAAGTGGTCCATTACAAATCCGGACGGGATTTTTTTGGTGGCGGAAGAAAGAAATAAAAAAATAGGGTTTATCTACGCGAACGCGAAAGATATGGAAAGACCGTTTGAACATAAATACGCCTGTCTTGTTTATCTTGTTGTAATGTCGGAATTCCGCGGGCAGGGAATCGCGCGAAAACTTTATACCGAATGCGAAACAAAATTAAAAGAAATCGGCGTTACAAATATATACGGTTGGGCGAATGCCGAAACAGAGGGGGGTATCCTCAATTTTATGAAGAAAAATGGATTTTTGGAAGGCCATAAATATGTTTGGATGGATAAAAAGATATTATAATTTGATATGCTCAATCGGTTTTGGGATAAAAATAATAAATACACTGAAGGATTTTTGAAAGAATATAAGCATTGGGTTCTTGAAGTCAGTTATAGACAGCATACT
>MFQY01000029.1 GCA_001783185.1 Candidatus Magasanikbacteria bacterium RIFOXYC2_FULL_40_16
GATTTTGTCGATACAAAATCGGGATAATCTCGTTATTTAAGAGATCCCTCCCCGCCAGCTGGCGAGTCGGGATGACGAATTGTCACGGGATTGTAAGGGAACACTTATCCCGTTATGGCGGGGCGACGGCCTGAAGGCCTCGCAATGACACTACCAACCCTACGGTTGGAAAAGTTCCTCCGGCCAAAAATGGACTTCCTTAACTTCCGGAAATTGTTTGGCTGTCGCTTCAATCTGAAACCAAAGAACGCCGACTCGGCAAGAACCTCCGCCGGATCTGTTATTCGGGTCGTCAAAAGTAAGATTTAAAACTCCGTCTTCCAAAGAAAAATCTGTCAGAGAAAAACCCGGCAATGGATATTCGGTGGCTATGCCTTGAGCTTTTTCTTCTTCAGTCAACTCCCCTTTCAATAAAAGCTTAATCGTGTCTTGAATCAAATTTTCCGGCGAAACAGCTTCTCTTTCCACAGCTACCAAGCCATTTCGGCTGCACTGAACATTTCCCGTCTCATCTTTATCCAAATTGTAATTATAATAATATAATTTTATTTTTCTCATTTCCGGGCAAGGCGCAAAATCGCATTTTGGAGCAACTCTTCCCACATAAGAACCATCCGGACAAAGTTTGGCATCCGCTGTACAGAATGCCGACTCCTCACCACACGGTTCGGTCGGCATCGGCGTATCGGGCATTCCGTGTTTTACCCAGCCATTCTCCTCGCAAATCCAAGTGTCTTCCTGTCCTCTAAGAAAAAACAAGACAAGCAAAACAACCGCCCCGGCGATCAAAATGATAAGATTTCTTCTATTTTTGAGCATATTTTATTCTTTATATTTTACTCTCTTTGCCTTGATAAATCAAATAAAAAAAGCCCTCCTTGGTAGGAAGGCCCCGGTCCGTGCCGTCTCCGATTAAGACCAGTACTCTCAAGTTCTCCCTATTCGCGAGGTTCAACTTGAGTATGAAATTATACTAATAGATAAAATCGGATTTGTCAAGAGGGCTTCTTGTTCTTTATTAATCCCACAATACCGATAATAACCGCTATCAGTCCCATCAGTTGCGCGCCCGGACTATCATCATATCCACCATATACAAACATAAACGCGCCAAACAATACCGCGAAAATAAAATAGATTATTCTTCTGTGGTATTTTTTCATAACAGTTTGATTTTTGTATATTAACTATATCAAAGATTAGCAAAAAGATAAACATAAAAAAACCTTTTGCGGTTTTTTTTAATTTGCTCGGGGACAGAGTAGAATGTTAAAAGATTCGCCTACAAATAAATTTTTCTTCCGAAAAATTTTTCGCAGGCCGCCCCTCGCGGTTTTGCTCGCCCGCCTGCGTCGCAAAACATCGCTGCGGTCTTCGAATCCCTGACGCGACTAAAGCAGTTTAGTCGCTTCCCCATCGCTACGCAAAAAGGGCGAAAATTTCGCCCTTTTATGCTCCGCTCGGGGACAGGGATTTACCCCTCGGGGCATAAACTTCTCATCCCTGTCCTCTCTTCGCAATCAAAAACAAACCTTGCGGTCTGTTTTTGTATTGCTCGGGGACAGGGATTCGAACCCCGATAGCCAGGACCAAAACCTGGAGTCCTACCGTTAGACGATCCCCGATTGTTTAGCAAATTAAGCTATAAGCAAATTAAGCAGAATAAGCAATTTGTTCAACTGGCTTAATCTGCTTAATTTGCCTACTCTGCTTATTACGCTTTTAGGTGTCTTCTCATAGCTAAAAAGCTAGAGAATATGGTAAGCAATAGTACCACCACAAACTGACTTCCCACGAGCATCATTATATTGGAAGAAATGTAATTTGTCAATAACCAATCCTTCTTAAAAACCACCGCCACATAAGGGTCTATCAGCCCGGCGGCAAACCTCATCAAAAAGTAAGTAATCGCCACGCTTATTGCCGTAAAGATAAAAGACTCTATAATATACGGGCTCCTGATGAACCAATTCGTCGCCCCCACCAATTTCTTTATAGTTATCTCCACTCTTTGGGTAAAAATCGCCACCCTGATGGTGTTGAATATTATCAAAAACGCAATTACACCAAACAGCCCTGTCAAAATCACGCTAAATCTCTCAACCTGCGTAGTAATATTATTAATTCTCTCAATCGCCAGCTCTGTATCCACAAAAGTTTTTGCCACCACAATATCTTCATATTCCGGCACGCTGAGCGCTTCTATCAGCTTATTATAATCACCCGGATTTCTGGTTTTTACGATCATAGTTGAGCCGAGCGGATTTTCATCCAACTCTTCCAGCGAAGCGATAATGTTTTCATTATCCGAATACTGCTCTTTGAATTTTTCCAGCACTTGTTCTTTAGATAAATACTGAACATTACTGACTTCAGGAAATGATTTTATAAAACTCTGCACTTCCGCTATTTCTTCATCAGTCGCCGTGTGCGCGAAAAAAATACTGACATCAATTTGGTCTTTTATGGATTGTGTCGCCTGTGAAGTGAAAAATTTAATCACCACCAAAGTATTCACTGACAAAAGCATTAAAACCAAAATAAGCACTGTCATCAGAGAAAGACTGAAATTGCGAAAAATATCCTGAAACGCGAATTTTATCGCCCTAAATAATGAACGCATATATTTTGAGTAATCCGTAACTAGTAACTCGTAACTAGTAATTTTATTAGGTTCACCCTGTTAAATTTGCTCTGCAACTATTTAACAGGGTGAATTAGAAATTAGGTGAATTAGGTGAATTTATAAACGATACTTTCCTTCTTTTACATCGGAAATCAATCTCCCTTTATCCAAAGTTACCACTCTTCTTTTCATTTGATTGACAACTTCACGGTTATGAGTGACCAAAACAACCGTGGTGCCAAACTCGTTTATTTTTTTCAATATCTCAATTATTTCCTGTGTGTTGATTGAATCAAGATTTCCGGTCGGTTCATCAGCAACTAAAATCTTCGGCCTATGCACCAACGCTCGGGCAATCGCCACTCTTTGTTGTTCTCCGCCGGACAATTCATGCGGATAACTGTTTTTTTTGTGAGGCAAGCCGACAATCTCCAGCAGACGCGGTATGACAGTGCGGATACGCGCGCCCGATTCTCCGGAAACCTGTAAAGCAAAAGCGACATTTTCGTAAATGGTTTTTTTATCAAGCAATTTGAAATCCTGAAAAATCACGCCAATTTGACGGCGCAACAACGGCACATGTCGATACGGAATGCGGGTTATATCCCAATCCCCGATTGAAACTTTTCCACTGGTGGCTCGCTCCTCGGCGATAATAAGTTTAACTAAAGTGGTTTTTCCGGATCCGCTCTGCCCGACTATTGAAACAAACTCGCCCGGCTCCACATTCAAATGAATATCTTCAAGAGCCGTGCTTTGTTTGTTGTATCTTTTTGTTACTCCCTCTAGGTTTATCATAACCAGCAAATTAAGCAGACTAAGCAGAATAAGCAGAATAGGCTTAATCTTTTCATTTTTTTATTTTTCAAGTTTGATTTATTATAACACATTTCTTATGAAAAGAAAAAATCTATCTACAGCATAGCGCACTTAACAGTCATTGCGAGGCCTTCAGGCCGTCGCAATCCCGAGAATTAATATTTAACCACGAGATTACTACGTCCCGACTTATTCGGGACTCGTAATGACAGACAGTAAGACTACAAAACTAAAAGCGCCTCCCCAGACTAGCCGGGGAGGCGCGCGCTGACGATGTCGATTAAAGCATGGGCCCTGGTGGACCGCTCCGTCTAGGTAAGACGGACACTTTAACTTATAAGACCCTGGTGGGTCACTCCGTCTTGGTAGACGGATCCGGCATCTGATCAGCTGGGGATAATAATACACTATTTTTTGGGTTTTGTCAAGGGGTGTGAATAAATATAAACAAAAAAATAGCTTAAATAAGCTATTTTTTTGTGGAGCCCCCTGTCAGAATCGGACTGACGTCTATGGTTTACGATACCACCGTTCTACCACTGAACTAAGAGGGCATTATTTACCAACTACCTATCCGCCGTAGCCCACAGGGCGAAGGTGGAAACTAAGAGGGCAATTAACGCAACCCCGACTAAATCGGGGTTGCGTTCAATATACTCTTTTATTTAGAAAAAATCAATAGTCCGTATTACCCCCATATATATCAACACTTCCACTGTCGTCTTTTTCCTCTTCACCATATATATCAATTTTAATTGATCCCCCGCCAGTACGACTTGACTTTTCGCCCTCATCTTCCGGCTCATCATTCGGACTTGGCGGTTCCGGAGTTGGTGCATGTGGTCTATCCTCTGGACTATCTTTTTTCTTTTCTTCTTCATCTATAATTCTATTTATTATATCTTCGTCTAATATAGCATCCTGCCTATTTTCAGAATTTTTTATTTCTCCCATACTATTTTATTTTAATTGATTAGCTTGAGTGGGCGAGCGGAATCGTCCCGATATCGCTTTGGGCTCATCGGGATAAGGTTCCCTTAAACCGTCGAGCGGGATACGAGAATCGCCCCGCCATAAAGGCGGGATAAGGTGCCCTTAGACTCCTTGAGCGGGCGAGCGGAATCGAACCGCCACCTCAACCTTGGGAAGGTTATATACTACCACTATACTACGCCCGCATAAAAATCCCTGCTTTGTCCAGCAGGGACTTTATCAATCTTATTCTTCGGCTCTTGCCTGCTTAGCTTCTTCTTGCAATTTTCTATAATCCGCCAACGGATCATGGACGCCTTTAACTAAAATCTCAAAACTGGCCTCACCAATTTTATCATCCAAATAAACGCCAAAGTCTCTCACGCTTCTCTTGCCGTCCACTTTAACTATATGATAACCAAATTCAGTTTCAACCAATTCCGCGCCAACTTGTCCCGGCTCAACCGCGAAAACCGCTTCTTCAAATTCCGGAACCATCATACCTCGGCCAAACCAGCCCAAACTTCCACCCGCATCTTTGGTCGCGTCTGAACCGAATTCAGTCGCTAAGGCCGCGAAATCTTCACCGCCTTTTGCTCTTTCCAATACAGCTTCGGCGATTTCTTTGACTTCTTCTTCATCAACATCTTCGCCATCGGTTCTGAATAAAATATGGCTGGCGCTAATTTCTTCTTCCGAAGAATAACCTTCCACATCCGCCAAAATCTCTCCCAACTCAAACGCTTCGGAAACTTTTTTCTCAATTATCATCGGTTTTACTATTTTCTCAACATAAGTAGGAATATCCCAGCCATACTGCTCGCTCAATTCTTTTTCCACATCCGCTTCAGATGGATATTGAGAAAAAATACTGGTTTTCGCTTCTTGTACATCTTCTTCCGTAGCAGCTATCTTCGCTTCTCTGGCAATTTCTTTTATTATTGAATTGACAATCAGTCTGCTCAATACCTGATCAGAAACATTTTCTTCAGTCACTGGAGCCATTGAACCTGCCGGAACTTTTTTATAAAAAGCATTCAAAGTATTTACATCTTCCACATATAAATAGTACGGGATTGCCATTCCATTAACGTGCGCTACCGGTAAATTAAGCACTTCCGCCACCTTAACTATCGCCGGCGATTTTGAGCCGTATTTGACGGCAAATACCGAATAAACAACACCAAAAACACCCACCAAAACCAACAAAGTCGCGATACCCATCGCAAAAAACTTCCACTTCATCGGCCCGCCTTTATTTTCCGTCGACTCCTCTTGTTTCTCTATTTTTGATTCTTCCATAGATTAAATATTTAATAAATTATTGCCGTTCTACAGGCATTGGTTTTTTAATAAAATAATACCACCATTTTAGCGGATTTGAAATATTTTGTCTAGAACCGTCTCCTGACAAGCCTCCATCTTCATTATCCTTGAAATCGTTTCTAAACACAACCACATTCTCCCCCTCTTTCTTCATATTTAACTCTGTCCTGGCTTTTTCTTCCACAAAGTCATCACTCATCACATAATTCAATATATCCATTGACTCAAGCTTCTTGTTTTCCAAAGATCCAATTTCCTCTTTAAGCGTAGTGATTTCCTGATTGATTTTATAATTATTATAATACGATCGACAAAAAGTAAAAACCAACAAAACCGCCACCGGAATACCAATAATCAAAAACAACGGCGAGCCTATAAATCTTGCAATCGGATTTTTATTATCTTTTTTATCCATACACAAATAAACGCATCACCTTGCGCCGTAAGGACGCATGGTCATATGCTCTTGCAGTATATAATAACATTTTTTCTATTGATTGTCATTTTCCTCCTGAAGCAATTCATTGATTTTCTGGTCTATTGTTCTTTTTAATTTAATCAATTCCTCAATCTCACTCTTTTTAATTTTCTTTTCAATCACTTCAAACAGGCTTTTTCTCGTTGAATTACAATTTAAACAAATTCCTTTATCAGTATAAACCGCGTTAAAATTCTTTTTGTATCTGTTTATTTTCTCCTGTAATCTTACCGGATGTTTTACTTTTTCCAGCAGGATGCTCATACTCCCGGACTGGTTTTTTATAATGACCGTTCCATAACGAAAAATTGTTCCGCCCAGCCCTTTTATCTTTCCGGTCACATAATCAAGTTCTTCATAAGGTATTTCCGTCACGGTCTTGTCAAAAAAACCGCGTTGTTCCACATCAATCACCCGATGAGTGGTGATAATCGCGGAATTTTTATTCCACAGAAAAACAGTCCTGATTAAAATCGCCAGTCCAATCACGATGGAAGAAAAGAAAACAATCTGCCCCCACATCCCCTGCCCGAAAAGCCAAAACATAAAGAAAAACGGCAGGACAACAAAGAAAAAAGACAATAACCAAAAAGCAAAATGAACCAAAAAATGTTTCTTGGCTATATGGACTATTTCTTCGGATTTGTCTAATCTAATAGACATAAGACGTAAGATGTAAGAAGTAAGAATTAAGATGTAAGACTTGAGAATTTATTGGCATTTTTTTAGACCATTAAGCATCCTGCCAATTTCTCTCATATCTTCAACCAACTCTTCAGCTACTGTTTTACTTAAATATTTTAAATCATTACCTAAAATAATATAATATTTTAATTCCTCAAGAGATGTATCAGACATTACATAAAAATGTTTTCTGTCGTTTGATGTTTGTCTTTTTGTCCCCTCAACAATATTCGCCACGACCGAGACCGACGCTCTTCTCATCTGTGAAACTAAACCATACAATTCATTTCTAGGATAAGTTTCTGTAATCTTATAAATTTTTAATGTTATTTTGTGAGCTTTTTCCCAAACTTTCAATTTAAAAAATTTTTCCTCTTCTTTCATAATCTTACACATTATACCTTAAATCTTACGTCTTATGTCTTAGGGCTTCACGAACCGCAGTTCGGTCGTCCCACGGAATCAATTTCCCTTTGACAACCATCGCCTGTTCCGAGCCTTTGCCGGTTATCAAAATCAAATCATCTTTTTGCGACAAAGATACAGCCTTTCTAATCGCCTCTCCCCTATCTAAAATCTTAAATAAGTCTTCTCCCTCTTCTTTACCTGACTGTTCCACTGCCTTGGCCACCTCATCTATTATCTCCTGCGGATTATCATCATAAGGGTCTTCATCGGTAATAAGGCAAATATCGGCGTTTTTGCCTATAAAATCGCCTAATTTTGCCCTTCTGTCGGCATCTCTGCCCCCGCCGGTTGAACCAAACACATGGATAATTTTCCTTGGTTTAAGCATTTTCGCCACTTTGTATAATTCCGCCATCGCGACCGGCTCAAACGCATAATCCACAATTACTTGAAAACCGGATGTTACCGCCTCGGGGATAAATTCTATTCTGCCCGGCACTCCCTCAAAACCATTGACCGCTTTCAAAATCGTATCCCAATCAATTCCCAAAGCTCTGGCCACTGCGATTACCGCCGATATATTCATTATATTATATTGACCAAATAATTTAGCGCTGAAAAATTTACTGCCCATATTAAAACCGATTCCATTTTCCGAAATTATGGAATTCATCGGCGCGAATTCCCCGCCTTTGCCAAACCCAATCTTTTTTTCAAAATTAAATTTTAAAAATTCGTCTTTGTATTCGCTTTCATTATTTACAACTGCAATTTTTCCTATTATGTCATTGCGAGGCTCTTCAGAGCCGTCGCCCCGCCATAACGGGATAAGTGTTCCCTTACAATCCCGTGATTCACTCTCAAAACGACGAGATTCCGACGTCGCCTTTAAGCTCCTCGGAATGACAGAGAGTGAACAAAGTTTCTTTTTCTCGCATTTAGACACATACTCAAAAATATCCAACTTCGCTTGTTTATAATTCTCAAAACTGCCATGCGATTCAATATGCTCGGAATAAAGATTGGTCAAAACCATCATATCGTAATTTATAAACTGATGGCGATGTTGCACCCGGCCTTCCGAAGTAGTTTCCACTATGGCGATATTACAGCCTTCATCCGCCATTTGACGCAAATATTTTTGAATAGCTATTTTTCCCAGCATAGTCATTTTTTTGTCGTTC
>MFQY01000030.1 GCA_001783185.1 Candidatus Magasanikbacteria bacterium RIFOXYC2_FULL_40_16
ATCGCCCGCTATCTACTAACACTGCAGTTTTTACTCCAAAAAAATTTTTAAGCCAATTTTCCGCTTCCAAAACACTTCCGCCTTTAATCCACTTAAAATACATCCACGGCAAAAATAAAAACTTCATCGCTCTCAAGACATCCTTAAACCTTTGATTAGGCGCGAAGCCGGTAAAAAGCATTTTTCTCATAAACGATTTAAATTGAATTAATTTCTTTCATTACCGAATCCGGAACTCTGTTCTCAAGCAAAATGACGCTACTAGTATTCTTATATGATTTTATTAATTCCAACAATTCTTTCGGCTGTTCAATAAATTTTATATTCATATTGAATTTACTGCCCGCCCCTTCAATCAACGCCGCTGCGTTGTCTTTGTCTATAATAATCAATTCATCGGCGATATAAGCGATTTCCCCGCCGATTTTTATATGGATTTCGTGGCTTGAGTTGCCCAATTCCGGAATACCCCTGGTTACTACAATCCTTTTTTTATCCAAATAATCGCTTAAAACATCAAGGCCGGCGCAAAAACCGTCATAATTTGAGTTATAACTGTCATCCAAAACAATCGCCTCGCCATATTTTATGACACTAAGCACATTGTCCGGCAATAATAATTTTTTAGATTGATTGATTGATTCTTCAATCGGCATTCCCAAAAAATCAGCCGTCAAATAACAAGGCGCGATATTTTTCGCGTTATGCATCCCGACTACCGGCGCCACAGTATTAACATCTTTCCCATACATACTGCCGGCAAAAATTATTCCGCCCGGAGAATTATCCACCTTTTTAATTAAAAAATCCGGTTGGTAAACTTCCTCAACGCCAAAAGTCGCTTTTTTACATTTCAATTCATCCAGAAATTCCCGGCAATATTTATTATCGGAATTTACCACCGCCAAACCATTTTCAGGTAGAGACCTTAACAACTCATATTTAGCCTGCTGTGTCATTTTTATACTGCCAAATAATGAAACATGCTGTTCCGTAATCGCAGTTAGAATGCCTATTTTAGGCTTTACCATATCACAAATCAATTTTATCTCCCCTACCCGGTAAGCTCCCATTTCAACGACAAAAATATCCTTATTTCTAAAATTGTTGCTGAGTATAAATTTAGCGACGCCGATTTCCGTATTGATATTTTTCGGGGTCTTTATCACCCTGAATTTTCCGCTTAATATATTGCTTAAAAAACTTTTGACCGTGCTTTTTCCGTAACTGCCGGTTATGCCGATAACGGTTAGCTCATTATATCCGGCCAATTTTTTTGTAGCTTTTTTAATAAACCATTTTTTAATCAAATTCGTCGGCAAATAAAGCAAAAGAACCGTCATCGTTATTACAAAAAACCTGACACTCATCAAAAGAAATATCATCGGCCAGTCTCGTGAATAAACAAACAAAAGGCCTTCCACCAACATCGCGGCCATTATTATCAGCGTGGATTTTTTGGTGAATACCGGATGCCTCAATTTTCTCCTGACAAGTTGAATGAGGTTTCTTATCAATTCAAATCCAAAAATTATTATCACGAAATATTTGACAATCACAACGCTGTTTATCGGCCATAAAAATAAAAAACACGCGAAAAGCGATCTCCAAAGCATAATATAATTCCGCCAGAAATCTTTGCCTTTTTGCGTGGACATAAAATCTCTCATCCTGTCCATTCGGTATTCTTTTAACTGCCAAAGATAACAAAAATAATTGTAGTCAACAAAAGCGCTGACGCCCCATAAGAAAAAAATAATTATATTTATCGGACTAAACATGAGAAATAAATTCATTAATTATTAATTCAATTTCTTTGATATTTTTAATATGCAGGCCGTGTCCGCCGTCCTTAACTATATACATAGCCGACCCGGGTATCAGTTTATGGATTTTTTTTCCGTATTTTAACGGCACATATTTATCCTTCTCCCCCCACAAAACCAGTGTTGGAATTTTTATTTTAGGCAATAAATTTCGGCTATCTTCGCGCACAATTTTTTTAAAAATTTCTTTTTTTATTCCCGTCGTATTTTCATAATCTCTGGAACCGGCCAATCCGTATAAAACTTTCCTCGCCAATACGCTGAATTTTTCTATAAATGGCAATCTAAAAAGAACTTTTCCGGCTTTGGCGATTAAAAGAAAAAACATTCGCTTAATTGAATTTTTCGGCCTGATGGCAGCGGCGCCGGACAAAATCAAAGCATCCGCGATACCATCCTCTTTGGCTGCTAAGCTTACCGCCACTTGCCCGCCAAAAGAATGCCCCAGCAATATCGTCTTTCCATCGTATCCCAATTTATTGATTTCCTTTTTCGCGTATTCAGCATATCCATCCACCCCCCAAACTTCAGTCGGACACGGATTCGCGCCAAAACACGGCAATTCTATCACTCGCGCGTTATCAAAATTCCTGCCGACAACGCCGACAAAATCGCGCCAAGTCTCTTCGCTTCCGCCCCAACCCGGTAAAATTATCAAATTAATTTGGTTCATTTTATTTCTTAATTTTCTTTTTCCCCATATGCTTTCTCAAAGCCTTAGGGACTGAAACACTGCCGTCTTTGTTTTGGTGATTTTCCAAAACGGCTATCGGGAATCGGCTTAACACAACCGCGGTTCCGTTCAGAGTGTGCGCGTATTCCGGCTTGCCGGCATCAATCTTGTATTTTATATTCAATCTTCTGGCTTGAAAATCAGTGCAATTGCTGGCGCTGGTAATTTCGCCGTAACCCCCGTTTTTTCCTTGCATGGTCATCCACGCTTCAATATCATACTTTCTGTAAGCCGGACCGCCTAAATCACCGGTTGGTATGTCAATCACGCGATAATGCAAATCCAATCCTTTACAAATTTCTTTTTCAATTTCCAATAATTCTTTGTGCAATTTTTCGCTGTCTTCCGGTTTACAATATACAAACATTTCCAATTTGGTAAATTGGTGCACCCGATACAATCCTTTTCCGGCTTTTCCGTAAGCGCCGGCTTCCGTCCTGAAACAATGGGAAATAGCGGCATATTTTTTCGGTCCGGCTGATAAATCAATAACTTCATCGCTGTGAAAGCCAAGCAACGGAATTTCCGCCGTGGCGATAAGTTTAAGGTCAGTATTTTCAATACTGTAAATCTGCGATTCTTCTTCGCTCCTGGGATTAAAACCGGCACCGTCCAAGATAGCTTCTTTTGCCAAATCCGGAGTTTCCATTAAAACAAAATTGTGTTTCTCCAAAATATCCAAACCATAATTCAACAAGGCTTGATTCAACCTGACCGCGTCATTTTTAACAAAATAAAATTTTGAACCGGCGACTTTTGTGCCTCTGTCAAAATCAACCAAATCAAGATCCAGCATTATTTGTTCGTGAGTTTTTGGCGTAAAATCAAATTTTGGCGGTTTGCCATACTCATATACAACCGTAAACTTATCCTCGCCCCCGACCGGCGATTCCGGATGCGACAAGTTCGGAATTTTGTATAAAAGATTTTTATGTTCTTCATTTATGGATTTCAATTCAACTTCAAGATTTTTTATTTCCTCGCCGACTTCTTTCATCAGTTTAATTTCTTCCTCCGTCGGTTTTGTTTTTGATTTAGTATTTCTTTGCGCGCGCATTTCCTCAATTTTGGTTATCATTTTTCTTCTGGCTTCATCCAAATCCAAAAATTTCTTCAAATCAACCTTTACTCCCCTATTCACGCAATTATCAGCTACCAATTTAAAATTTTCTTTAATAAATTTTACGTCCAACATATAATTTATAAATTATGTTTTTTTGCTAATTGTTTAATTTGATCCTTTACTTTATCAGCCAATATATAATTGGCTCCAATCAAATCCTGCTTCAACAAATCCTCCATCTCAAAAAATTTCAAATCCAATACTTCGTGGTCATTATATTTTCCGTCGCCACCGACAATCTTGCACAAATACGGAACCAAACAAACTTGGTAATTTTTTTCACTCCTGTCTTCAACCTGAATATTATCCAATAAAGCCACAATCTCCACATCATATCCGGTTTCTTCTTTGGCTTCCCTTATTAAATTTTCTTCCAGCGTCTCGCCCATTTCCAGCGATCCACCGGGAAATTCCCATTTTTGGTGATATTCCGGATTATGCGGATCATTCCGCAAAGTTGACATAATCTTTCCATCCTTAACTATAACACTTACCGGCACGACAATATTTTTTGAGGTATAAACATTTTGTAAATACTTTACGATTTTCGCCAGCGCTTTACCCCTGTGGCTGACTGAATTTTTTTCCTGTAAAGTCATTTCCGCGTAAACTTTATTCTTGTCCGGCATAAAGAAAATCGGATTGTAAGCGTAGTTATTCACTCCGCCCGTGAACGGTTCCTTAAGGATTTCCCCCTTAGTTTCCCCACCCACGACGAATAAACTCTTAATTTCCGGGTCATAAACCGCCAATTCCACTTTAAATGTTGCTCCGCGGTTTTCAATATCTTTTAATTTATCCAAAACCATTTTTATTCTGTCTTCGTCGCTGTCAGCGATTCTCGCGCTGTTTACTCCGGGCCAGCCGTCAAACGCGTCCAAAAATAATCCCCCATCATCGGCAATTGAAATTAATCCGGTTTTTTCACCATAATATTTCGCTTTTAAAATCGCGTTTCCGGTCAAAGTCGCTTCCGTCTCTTCCGGCTCGGCGATTTTTTCTTCTAAATCATTCACGCTTAAAAATTGAAAAGGCAAATCTTCCAAAAACTTTTTCATTTCTTCAAATTTTCCTTTATTGGTGGTGGCGATTAATACTTTTTTTCTGATCATATGAATCTTTCCAAATATTTTTTCATTTTACTGGACTTATAGATATTACTTTTATATGGCTTCGCTCTGACTATTTTCGTCTTAAAATTATTTTCTTTCAGATACCGCGCTAAATTTTCCACAAACACTTCCTGGTCATAGCCCAGCGCGATTATATCCGGATTTATCGTCCTAATTATTTTATAAACATTTTTCAGATCTCCCAAATAAACCTCATCTATAAACCTGATCTGCGCCAGCATTTTTTTTCTGTCCGCTTCGCTATGAAATGGCTTCTTGCCTTTTATTTTCTCTATATTTTTATCCCGCGCGATGACGACAACCAATTTATCCCCTTGTTTTTTCGCGAATTCAAAAAAATGAAAATGTCCGGCATGTAAAAAATCAAAAGAACCGAATATCATTACCGTCTTTCTTTTAAATCTTTTATCCAGCACCTTCCCAGAATACTCTATAGCTTTCTGCGAGGATAAATTGGTTTGATAGTTTTTATTCTTGAGAGGTTCAATATCTCGCAAGAAGGTGCTGGATTTATTCATATTAATCTTCCGCTTCCGGCTTCATCAGTGGGAATAGCTGGCATTCTCTCAACGGCTTATTTGCCATAAACGCAAATAATCTTTCCCCAAAGCCAAAACCGCAAGTCGGAGGCATACCATGTTCAAGCATCTCCACAAATTCCCAATCAGCCATCATCGCCTCTTCATCTCCTTTGTCAATTAATTCTTTTTGCTTTTCAAATCTTTCTCTTTGGTCAATCGGGTCGTTCAGTTCGGAGAAACCGTTGCCCACTTCACTGCCGGCGATAATTATCTGAAATCTTTCCGTCAAAAGCGGATTATCGGATTTTTCTTTTGATAAAGGAGAAACAATCTTCGGATGATCCATTAAAAACGCCGGTCCGGCAATATTCTTTCGGCAATATTTCCAAAGCGTATCTGTAAGCCTCTCGCGGTTCTCGCCCTCATATTTCACTTTAAGTTTTTCCAGCGCCTTTTTCATTTCATCTTCCGTCGCGGTCAAAATATCCACTCCTGTCTGACGTTTCACTTCTTCAATATAGCTGATTTTTTTCCAATCATCGGCCAAATCATATTCATAATCCCTGGTCTTGAATTTTGTGGTTCCAAAAACCTCCTTGGCGATTCTGATATACATTTCTTTTGCCAATTCCATACCGTCATTATAATTTTTATACGCCCAATAAAATTCCAAGTTCGTAAACTCCTGCAAGTGTTCCGGACTGGAACCCTCATTTCTGAATACTCGTCCGATTTCAAATGTTTTTTCAAAACCGCCGGCGATTAATCTTTTCTGCCATAATTCTCCAACCGAAATGCGCAAGAAAACATCCAAATCAAAATCATTGTGATGGGTCTTAAACGGATTCGCCTCCGCTCCGCCGGTAGTCACTTCCAAATACGGCGTTTCCACTTCAAAAAAACCTTTGGCTTTCATAAAACTTCTGGCCGTATCCCAAAATTTCGCCTTTTTATAAAAAAGCTCCCTAAGTTCGGGATTTAAAAGAAGGTCCAGATATCTTTTTCGATAACGCAATTCTTCATTTTGCAATCCATGAAACTTATCCGGCAAAGGCAAAAGCGCTTTCGCCAGCAAATCCCATTTTTTAACCAGCACCGACTCCTCGCCTTTATGCGTTATAAATCTTTCTCCGGAAGCGTTGATTACATCTCCAATGTCTATTTTTTTTGTGAATAATTTATAATTCTCATCTCCCAAATCATCTTTTTTAAAAGCGATTTGCATACGCCCGCTGGCATCCTGAATATGGCAAAAGGTCAATTTACCCATATCTCTTTTCATCATCAATCTTCCGGCGATGGAAACTTCCCCGCCTTCTTTGACTTCCAGGGCTTCACTGACGCTGTGCGTTCTGTCCGTTTTTGCCGGATAAGGATTTATCCCCGCGCCTTTGATTTCGGAAAGTTTGTTCAACCTGATTTCTCTCTCGTTATTTATATCAATATCATCGGTTTTTTTTGTTGGATTGATTTTATTCATAATTTTTAATTAATACTGATAATTTTATAGATTTGAATTCCCGCCGGCACTTTCACTTCCACTTGATCGCCTTTTGACTTGCCTAAAAAAGCCCTGCCTAACGGCGACTCATTGGAAATTTTTCTGGACAATGGGTCCGCTTCCTGAACGCCAACTATCGTGTATTCGCGCGTCTGTCCGTCAATTTTTACTTCAATCTTTGAACCGATAGACACGAAATCTTGATTTGATTTGCCGGCGTCGGAAATAATCTCAGAATTGCTGAGTATATAATTTAATTCTTTAACTCGGCTCTGAATCCACGCCATCTCTTCTCTGGCGGCGTGATATTCCGCGTTTTCCGAAAGATCCCCCATTTGTTTGGCGGAATCAATCCTCTTGGCAATCTTGGGAATTTCTTCCTCTTTAATTTTAGAAAGTTCTTTGGTTAAAGCATCAAACTTTTCCTGACTAAGATATGTCCTTTGTTCGTCTGTCATACATTTTAAATCTGTCATCCTGAATGGATGGGTTAATTATTTATTTTATTTTTCTAAATTGAAAACAGACCCGCTAAACGGGTTAATTTCAGTATATCAAACCCCCCAAAAATTGTCCATATACACTTTAAAAAATGGAAAAAGCCCTTAAATTAAGGGGGAAACACATATAGCTTAGACGTAAAAAATCAATTTTTTAATTTTTCCTCACTAAAGTTTTTTTCAAAAGACGCATAATTATCAGTAATCTCATCCCCGGGATTTATATCCCTTATTGCTTTTGTCACCACTTCTTCTTCATCATCATAATAAGCGCTAAGTGAATTTGGCGTATTTGAATGATTAAAATATTTCCCATTATCAGACGAAAAGCAATATTTACCGCTCTTCTTGCTCAACCAGGCGTATTTGCCTATATAAGCTTGAACCTTTTCAGGAAGTTTTTTTATTTCGTCAGCGGTAAATTTTAAATCAAATCCCGGAGTGAACTTCCATATTATAGTAT
>MFQY01000031.1:0-6714 GCA_001783185.1 Candidatus Magasanikbacteria bacterium RIFOXYC2_FULL_40_16
ATCGTTTTGCTGGATATAGAGGGCGAAGATTTAAACAAAATGAAGCCAACAAAAAAAACTGTTTATTTGTTTGGCAGCGAATCCCACGGTTTAAGCCCGGCACTTGAGAAATTTATTGATAAACGCTACACTATCAAAGGAAAAGGGGATGCAGAGTCGCTTAATTTGAGCATATCAGCCGGCATTCTATTATCAAAATTATATGGTTATTGTTAATAACCATATAATCTTCATTCATTCGGAATAGTTCAAGTAAACTTGACTCTTCACTCATTCATTCGATTATGAGAACAAGATTTGCGCCGAGCCCAACCGGGTTCTTACATATAGGAGGATTTAGAACAGCCTTGTTCGCTTATTTGCACGCCAAGAAAAACGGCGGAAAATTTTTATTGCGAATTGAAGACACTGACCGGGAAAGGTTTGTGGAAGGCGGGATGGACAACATTTTAAATTCATTATATTGGGCCGGCATAATACCGGACGAAGGCGTAATGGTTGAAGACGGCAAGGTTATGCAAAAGGGAAAAAATGGGCCGTATATTCAGTCCGAGAGACTAAAAATTTACCACGAATATATTGCCAGACTGCTGGAAGAAGGTAAGGCCTACCATTGTTTTTGTTCTAAAGAACGGCTGGATAAATTGCGCGAGACTCAGGAAAAAAATAAACTTCCTACCGGATACGACGGTTATTGTTTGAATTTAACTTCGGAAGAAATAAAGAAAAAAGAAGCGGCCGGCGAAAAAAGCGTTATCAGATTAAAAGTGCCAAAAAATGAACAAATCGTGATAGAGGATATGGTGCGCGGGACAGTAAAATTTGACACCAACTTGATTGATGATCAGGTCTTGCTGAAATCAGACGGTTTTCCAACTTATCATTTCGCGGTAGTCATTGATGACCATCTGATGGAGATAACTGATATCATAAGAGGGGAGGAGTGGTTGCCGTCAACACCAAAACATGTGATTTTATATAATTATTTTGGCTGGAAGATTCCCAATTACGCCCACTTGTCGCTCTTGGTAAATGAAAAAAAACAAAAATTAAGCAAACGACATGGCGATGTCTCGGTTTTTGATTTTAAGGAAAAAGGGTATTTGCCGGAAAGTCTGTTAAACTTTGTCGCCCTGCTCGGCTGGAATCCGGGCGATGAACGGGAAATATTCAGTCTTAAAGAATTGGAAAAAGAATTTGACATTAAAAAAGTAGGGAAGTCGGCTTCGGTTTTTGATATTAATAAACTGGATTGGATGACCGGCCAATACATAAAGAAAATGAGTGACGCGACTTTGGCCGAACTGATTTTGCCGTTTTTAAATAACTCCGGCTTATGCAATGGCATTTCAGCTGACAATTCGCTTCTTATGCCGCTGGCAAAAATGTGTAAAGAGCGGATGAGTAAATTATCCGATATCGTGGAATTGTCCGGATTTATTTTCGCGGATTTTCTTGATTATGATTCAGACCTGCTGATTTGGAAAAAAAGCGACCTGAAAACCACCAAAGATAACTTGGAATCTTTGCTGGAATTTTTGAACGAGGTGGAAATAAAGTATTGGAATGAAAAATGGCTTCAGGAAAAAATCCAAACTTGGATAGAAAGCAATGGACGCACGGTCGGAGAAATCCTTTGGCCAATGAGAGTGGCGCTGTCCGGACAAAAAAATTCACCCGGCCCTTTTGAAATCGCTTCCGTTCTGGGAAAAGAAAAAACTATTGAAAGAATTCGCTACGCCATATCAGCCTTATAGGGTTAATACTTCGCGATTTTTGTGTTATAATAAATCCAGCACTTTCCTGTGGAGTATCAAATCCCGCAGAAAAAAATAATTTCTTTACCTATCCTAATCCTCGCAGTAAGTTATGGGATATTTATAGGAAGGTGCTGGATAAATCCAGTATTCGTTTAAATATGAAAAAAATACTGTTTATTGCCATTTGTTTAATTTTAGGCTTTGTTTTTAAGCCTTATTTGACATTTTCCGCCGTTGATAACGAAAACATCAACACCGAAATAGAACTTCTGAACAAACAAATCGCGGAAAAAAAAGCCAGAGTAAAAAGACTTGAAGAAAGTATCGCCCAGGTCAAAAAAGATATCAACGCAAAAAGGTTGGAAGCCACATCTCTTAAAAATCAAATCGCGATTTTAGATAACAGAACCACGCAAATTGAACTTGATATAGAAGCCACGGAAGAAAAACTGGATACACTAAATCTGGAAATCACCGCGCTGGAGATGAAAATAAAACTGCAGGAAGAAGATATAAAAAGACAAAAAGAAATGCTCGCGGAACTTATTAGAACAATCAATTATGAAGCCGACAAAAGCTATTTGGAAGTCATCGCGGCTTATGATAATTTTTCCGATTTTTATAACCGAGTTCAATATTTACAAGTAGTTGAAGAGGATTTAGGCAGTAACGCCAAATCTTTACGGCTGGCGAAAGAGAGTCTGGAAGAAAAGAAGGGCTCAACCGAGGAAAGAAAAGAATCCTATGAAAAGTTGAAAGTTTCTTTGGATGAGAAAAAAGAAGATTATGAAGAACAAATTTTTGGCAAAGAAAATCTTTTATTTCAGACCAAATCATCGGAAATGACTTTTCAGGCTCTTTTGGAAAATTTAAGAAAACAATATCAGGAAATTGAATCGGAAATCGCCAGTGTAGAACGGGAAGTGAGAAATAAATTGGAAGCGCAAAATAAATTAAGCGCGACAACCGATGCTAATTTTGACGGACTTTTTTCTTGGCCCTCGCAAAGCCGTTATGTGACTTCATATTTTCATGATCCGGAATATCCATACAGGCACATCTTTGAACACAATGCCATTGACATAAGGGCGGGACAGGGGACTCCGATAAAAGCGGCGGCTTCAGGTTATGTAGGCCGAGCCAGAGTTTGTTCATCATCAAGTTGCTATAGTTATGTAATGCTTTTGCATTCAGATAATTTTTCCACACTTTACGGACACTTGTCCAAAATAATCGTTAGTGAAGAACAATTTGTGACAAGAGGGGATGTAATCGGATATAGCGGAGGAACTCCGGGAACGGTCGGCGCCGGCCCGTTTGTGACCGGTCCTCATTTGCATTTTGAAATCAGAAAAAATGGCATTCCGGTCAATCCTCTTAATTATTTGGCAAAAGATTGGGAGTAAATCAGACTTAAGGCTTAAGGTCTAAGATTTAAGTTATAAGTTAGAAAAATTTTATTGAAATTATTACGCGATGGCGTTTTTCTTTTTCATATCGCTGGTGTCGCACAATTTTAAAGAGGGGAGGCAACCGGTAAACAGAGGATAACAGTTTATGGGTAGGCAATCAGACTAAAACTTATAATACTTCATACTTAATATAATGGCGCATTGGTGGCCCATGCCTTTCCGGTTTAAGTCCCTCTGCTATTGTTTTTATATCATTTGAATTCAACTTTGCTGAACCGGTAGACAACAAAACACTGCGTCCGGCTTGCGTAATTACTCGTCATAATTTTTTATTAAAATAGTCGGTATCTCATACCCCTATAAAATAAACCGCATTTCTGTGGTGTCGCACAATTAGAGAAATACTGCATTCCCACTGGGAAAAACAGGGGGTGGGTATACAAAGCAAAAAACACGGCGGACCGTGTCTTTTGTTCGAAAGTCGAGCCTAAGCTTGACTCTCTAAGCGCAAGCGTACAAGACGCTCACGTAGGTAATCATAGCATAAAATAATTTAATTTACAATAGTTTTTTATTTTAAATTCAAATTATTCCTAAGGTATTTATAGATTGAAATCTGACCTAAGAAACCCCTGATAATAGGCCTAAGGGCTTAATATACTATATATATGTGGATAAATGGCTTGCGCCGGGTGTATTGGCATTATATAATATAACTGCGTATAATGCTCCTTATGTGAAGTCGCCCACATATATAACCCCTCATCATAAAACTAAACTTAAAAACTTATGTCCAAATCCTCACTGCCCTGCTCCGATGACTTCCTCTTAAATCTCAAAGTCAACAACTACTCCGATGAAACCATTTATAATTATGAGCGGGACCTAACTGTTTTTGAAGATTTTTTAAAAGACGTAAAAATAGATTTTTCCAAACTGACAAAAAAAGATATCTTGAATTACAAAGCGTATTTGATGTCCACTGACAGAAAAACTTCGGAAAAGCAGGCGGGCGAAATCCACCTATCCCCCTACTCCACCAACCGTATGCTGTCCGCCATCAGATCGTATCTGAAATATTTGATTGATATGGATTATTCGGTTCCGGTTCCGCCCGACGCGATCACGATGAGTAAGGTTGTAAAGAATAAAATCCAAGTTCCGGACCTTAATGAAATAATCCAGCTTATAGAAGCGCCCTCCAATTTTGAAGAAAATAAAAAAGTCGCGCTAAGAAACAGGGCGATATTTGAAGTATTGTTCGCGACCGGATTAAGAATATCGGAACTGGTAAACTTATGCGCTGACAAGATAGATAAAGAAGGTCGGATTTATGTATTGGGAAAAGGTAAAAAAGAAAGATTCGCCTATTTGACTCCGCGCGCCATCAAACATCTCAAAGATTATATGAAAATAAGGGTATCGGACTCCCCTTTTGTTTTCATTCCTTTCCAGGGCAAAAACGCCAACGATAAAAAAAATCAAAAAATTTCCACCCGCTACATACAGGAGAGAATAAAAAAATATAGAGAATTACTGAATATAAATGTGCCCGTGTCTCCGCACACCATCAGACACGCGTTTGCCACTTATTTGGCCGAAGATGGGGCCAATCCGGCCGCCATTCAAATACTTCTAGGGCATGAATCATTGGACACGACCACTCGCTATGTTCACGCCTCGGACAGATACGCGGAAAAAACCCATCACGATTTTCATCCGCTAAAAGACGTTGACTGATTAGCGCCAATACGCTCTGTCCGGATAGCGAAGTTCAATATAATCAAAATATTGGCCGTCGATTTCTTCTCCCAAAATATATTTTAATTCTTTTGATTGGGATTCAAATCTCTCGCCGAGCCGGACATTGGCATGCCAGCTGTCATAAGTCCATATTTCCGCGTCCCCGATTGAATTTATCAAAGTAAAATAACTTACCGATTCCTTCAATTCATTATTAAAAATATTATACCACTCAATCAGCGACTTAACATGCTCCGGTTTTAAAATTGCGCCTTCAACCGGTTTTTCTTCCCTTAAGTCGTAAACCAAAGGATAATTACCGGTATCATCAAATAAACGCTTTGAATTAGGTTTATGGGTCTTATCTGCCTCAACAGCCGGCATTTCTTCAGTGGAAGTCGCAATCGGGGCGCTGTTTTCTTCATACCACTCGTCTTCAGACACATTAGCGATAGTTTCCACAAAATTGCCGGCTAAATCCACAAAACTGTAAGTCTGCCCGTCGTCATATATAACCGTGGAAATTTTTTCCTCCAAATTTATTTCTATGGTTCCGGGAAAAACTTTTTTGATTGAAATGGAATTTAAGGAATATTTTTCAAACAGCACATCCCGCACTTCATCAACATCAACAAAAATATATGACTGACCGGAAAATACAAAAATCTTCTTGCAATTCAGAATATTAAATACTGCGTTGGTAAATTCCTCGCGGTCAATTCTGTTCAAACCGGAAACATCCACTTGTTTGATTGAGAAAAACGGATGCCAAGCGACAACGCCAAAAAAAGAAACCAAGAAAAGACTCAGCGCCAACATCTCTAATTTCTTCTTTGTTGATATTTTTTTTCTTTGGCTTTTACGAAAAAAATATTCTTTTTTTTGCGCGTAGTCAATTTTATGATAATAATTTTTATTGGATAAAAAAATATCCTTCACTCTTTTAGCCAAAGAAGGCCTGTATTTATCCGCCGAATAAGGTTCACATCTCCTTTTTACTTTTTTGTACATATTAAAAGCCCCGCTTTATTCTCCGAACAGATTCAACCAGCCAATTAATATAATATTTTTTAGAAATTGGTAAATCCTGGCAATGAACCAAATCAAAGCACTGCCCGCCAAAACCCTTTTTAAAATGAGTTATGCCATAAAACGGATGCCTTGGCGAGTTCTCCGGCGCAATACCCCAAAAATTGTAATATTTCATTCCCCTGCTCTTAGCTTCTTTTATTGCTTCCCATTGCAACAGGTAAGATGTGGGAAGTTTTTTATCCAAATTCAAAGATGCTCCATGCCGGTAGGCGGCCATGGCGCCGTAATACATTATCACGGCGGAAGCATCCAGCGATCCATCCGGCAGATAAGCCGTGAACAGAACCGCCTCATTTTCTTGAGAAAATTCTTCAAACTCACTCTTTACGTATTTATCGGAAAACTTAAAAAACTTATGCCTGACGGCCGTTTCCTTATATAGTTCAAAAAAACTTTTCAAATCAGCGGCGTTGACGCTTTTTTTGACTTTAACCTTTTCACGCAAACATCGTCTAATTAAATTTCTGTGATTTTTATTCATATTCAACAACAATTGTTCCTCATCGGGCGAGATATCCAACACGCAAGTTCTTTCGGCCAGCACATGCATTGGCGCGCTTTTAAATCCATTATCCTTAAATAAACTTAAATTCTCTTTTGTGTTTTCCAGATATGGACTAATTCTTATAAAATCATATCCCCTTTCCGATTTGGCAAAATCCGCGATAAACTTCACAAAAGCGCTAAACGCTTCCGGTTTATTTTTT
>MFQY01000031.1:6728-7784 GCA_001783185.1 Candidatus Magasanikbacteria bacterium RIFOXYC2_FULL_40_16
GCCATACGGAATATATAAAAAATTTCCTCTTTTAGCGTGAGTTGTCAAAACCAGCGCCCCGCCAATAAGCGCTTCATTTTCATAGATGCCAAAGATATGACACCCCTCCCCTAGCCTGCCATAAAATTTTCCATAACTAACTGACTGAACAAACAATGTGTTCGGCTGTTTTTTATTGAAATCTTCCCACTCTTTAGGATTTTTTATTTCTTTTATTTGCATGCTAATAATTATTTATAATGTTCACTATTCTGAACGCGTCTTTTTCGCTGATATTTATATCCGTCGGCAGATTGATTGATTTGTTGGCAAAATTTTCCGCGGCCGGACAAGCACCCGCTTCATAGCCGGTTTTATTCATATCTATATCAGATGGCGCCACTGCCGTTCTATACCAATCGCCTAAAATTACGCCTTGTTTTTTCGCGATTACAGCCAATACATCCGGCGCGTCGGTAAGCAAATTATACCGCAAAGGAATTGCCCAATCGGATAAAGCCGGTTTTACCACCTTGTTATTGGCGATATTCTTTTCATAGATTTCAGCAATCTTTTTCCTGTGTTCGGAAATTAAATTAAAATCATTCAACTGCAAGAGCAATAAATCCGCCAAAGCGTTAGCCAGTTTGGCCGGATAAAAATCAACTTTTCCTCCGCTTTTTTCGCAATCATAAATAACCCGCTCGGTTATATGCATTTTTTTCGCCAAAGCCAAAATTATTTTTCCCAAAAAAACCGGATACAATATTTTCCCCTTAAAAAAAATCGGATAATGCAGTAAGTTCTGTAAGACCTTTACCCATGGCGTATTAGGCAATTCACGGTAAACTTTTTCAATTTCTTCGGTTATTTCATTATTACCAGAAACCAAAGCTCCTCCTCGGACGCAAGACACGCATTTATCACTGCCAAAACTAAAAAAGGCCAAGTCGCCGAATGTGCCGACTTTTTGACCTTTATACATAGCGCCGAAAGAATGGGCGCAATCCTCAATCAATTTTATTTTCCGACGGCTGCATACTCCCAAAATAGTATCAATATCAGCCGGATTTCCAA
>MFQY01000032.1:0-309 GCA_001783185.1 Candidatus Magasanikbacteria bacterium RIFOXYC2_FULL_40_16
TCCAAAATGCGATTTTGCGCCTTGCCCGGAAATGAAAAAAATAAAATTATATTATTATAATTACAATTTGGATAAAGATGAAACCGGAAATGTCCAATGTAGCCGAAATGGCCTGGTAGCTGTGGAAAGAGAAGTTATTTCGCCGGAAAATCTGATTCAAGACACAATTAAGCTTTTATTGAAAGGAGAATTGACCAAGGAGGAAAAAGCCCAAGGTATAGCCACTGAGTATCCTTTGCCGGGTTTTTCTTTGAAAAATTTTTCTTTGGAAGATGGGATTTTAAATTTGACTTTTGATGACCCGAATAA
>MFQY01000032.1:743-7002 GCA_001783185.1 Candidatus Magasanikbacteria bacterium RIFOXYC2_FULL_40_16
GTTTATCCGCCCGTAATGTAGGGTCGTCAATTATGCCACCGATTGATAATGGAACGGTAATCGGCGACGACGCGGAAGAATTTGAAGTGAAGCAATACAGCGCCAGCATTGAAACCCGCCATCTGGAAGACACTTGCGATAAAATTTCCGGTTTGAAATCGCGCGAGGATGTGATTTTTGAGAATGCCAATCAATACGAACATAGCTGTAATTACAGTTTTAAAGTAAAAAAAGACAGTGTGGCGGAGATTTTGGCGATAATTGAGGCTTTGAATCCGAAAGATTTAAATGAAAGCACTTTTACTATCAAAAATTTGATTGAAGACTATACCAGCGAAGCGGATATACTGAAGAAAAGATTGGCGTCAATTGAAGAAATTCTTAACGACGCGATAAAGGCTTATGATGACATTAGCCGATTGGCGACCAGAACGCAAGATGTGGAAAGTCTGGCGAAAATTATTGACAGCAAAATAATGATTATTGAAAGATTGACTCAGGAACGCGTCTATATCAATTCCCAGCTGGAAAGAATAGAAAGGTCTAAAGCGGAACAGCTTGACCGCCTGGAGTATGTTTATTTCAATGTCAATGTTTTGGAAAATAAATTCATTGATGGAGAGAATATAAAAGATTCTTGGAAGAACGCGGTTAAATTATTTGTAAGCGAGGTGAATGAAACGGTTCAGGATATAACCGTCAATCTGGTGGCGTTATTGTTCGTGGTCTTGCAATATGTTATTTATTTCTTTATTATATTGGTTATAGTAAAATACGGCTGGAAAATAACCAAAAATTTTTGGAAGAAATAATTGATTAAATAAAAAATGTCTCGTTGTACAGCGAGACATTTTTTATATTTCTTAATAATCAAATATTTTGATTACTAAGGAATTTGCGCGCTTGGAGAACGGCGCGCGCAACCGTATGCTGTGGAATACAGCGATTGAGCTATCAGAGCGAAGCGTGGATTCCGAAGATCAGCATCTTCGGCTGCCAGTCCGCCTTTTCGGAGGCAATTGGCATCCATGATGTGTAGAACGCCAGCTCGTTCAAGAGCTTCAGTTCAACCGCCGGGCCAACGCCATGCGGGCGTCGGTTCTTCAGACCGACTGTGAGCCACCTGTTGACCCTATATCTGAAGTCCAATTGATACCAGATTCCGCTGTCGTCGCCGCGGAAACTGTCATTGTTGACTTCCAGACCGGCAGAGAACGACAGTGCCCCCTCTCCGGTCCATAGCGAGGCCGCGTATCGGGGTTTGAACCCTTCCGGTCCTTGTTCGCCGCCAACATACATGCCCAGCGATACCACTTCGTTCGGCGACCAGGTGGGGCCGGCATAGGCCTCGGCCCAACTCCCCATGACGAGGAAAAAGGCGAAAACGCCATGTTTGTCATCCACCTGGTGACTGATGCCGGCATCGGCATACAGCCATGATTCCAGATCGGCGTAGTTGGTCTCTAGATCCAAGAACCCGGAGGTCTTCTCTTGCGCCGAAGCAAGGGAAGTTGCGGTCATGATGATTAAGACCAGTGCCAGAGTCATCAACTTCTTATTTTTCACTGTGATTTCTCCTGTTTGGTTGTAAACGGCAAATTGGTTTGGTTAGCCGAGTTAATTTATAGCACAAAATTTGATTTTTGTCAAGGTATTGACAAAACGACCGGAGAAAACAGTTAAAATAGTTCTTGTTGGTCTTGTTGACCAATTTCGGCAAACAAACCCGGAGGAAGAAATGGAAAATACAAAAGGGACGGAAGAATTGAGAAAATTGAATGGGGCTATCCGAACTCTCAAAGATAATATGGTGGACTTTGTGCCCGCGGTGAGTATTACCTTGGGTTCGGGGCTTGACTATATGGTTAAGCTTTTGAGCAATTCAAATCATCTTCGTTATCAAAAGATACCATATTGTCCGTTGCCTTCGGCTACCGGGCATCAGGGGCGTTTGTATTGGGGCGAGCTTTGCGGTCTGCCCGTGGCTATGTTGCAGGGTAGAGTCCATTGCAATGAAGAGGATGATGTCCACAGGGTTGTGTTTTTGACTCGCGCTTTAGCCAAGTTAGGCTGTAAGAAGTTTATCTTCACTCACGCCGTCGGCGCGGTTAACAAGAATCTGGAACCCAGAGATATTGTCGCTATTCGCAGTCATGTGGGCTTCAATTGCCCGGATCCGACAGCAGGTTTGGGAATACCGCTTCTCGGGACGGAGTTCACTCCTATGGGGGAGGCCTACAGTTCGCGTCTTTTGGCGCTGGCCAAGAAATGCGCTTTGAAAAGCAATGTTTCGTTGCATTGGGGTGTATCCTATTTCAAGGTAGGCAGGACTTACGAAACCGAAGCTGAAGTGGAGATGATGCGCCGCGCCGGAGCCGATGTGGCCACTATGTCCACTGTTCCCGAAGTTATTGCCGCTGTGCATATGGGCGCCGAGGTGCTGGATCTGGCTCTTGTCACCAACATGGGAGCCGGGTTGGGTTCTGCCGTGCCGTTGTCGCACGATGAAGTCAAAAGTGTTGCCAAACAGATGAAGAAACCTTTTGGCGATCTAATCAAAGAGATAATCAATGAGATGAAAATTCTCTAGCGCTCTTTGTTCTTACCGTCCCGATGAGCTATAAGCGACATCGGGGCGGTTTTTAATTTAAATTTACATCCGCTTGTCAACATGAATGCTTTGTGATAAACTTTTCACAAAGTTACTATAATTAATAAATCTTAATCTATATGAAGAAAATCATTTTTGCCGTCTGCCTGGTAGTGGCAGTATCGTTATCGGTCTATGGAGTGGCAATCGCCTCGCAAACACGCGTGCCGGCCACGGTTGGTCCTTCCGGTCAAACAGTAATAATTCCGGAACACGCGGTTGAAGTCGCTCCGCATGTATTTTATCTTGGGGAAGCGATAGACCCGGCTGACGGGCAAATGGTGCGGGGCTACGCTTTTATGCTAACGGCGGAAGCAAAAACCGACAGCGTAAATAAACCGGCCAAACCGGTTAAACCGGCGGTCAATACTTGTTATGGATTTTTGGCCAGCGGGGCCAAATGGAAAACTGTGGAAAATTGGGTAATGAATTCAAGCAATCCTTTTGCGATGGACGAAATGACAGTTTTTAATTTGTTGGATAGGGGAATCAATAAATGGGAAGATGCGGCTAATGGCGTGGTGGGGGACGGATACGGTAAAAATGTTGTTGGTGCTGGCTCGTTCACAACGGAGATGTTGAATGCCGATGAGACAGCGCCGGATAATATGAATGAAATCTATTTTGGCGAACTTGAGCCGGGCACAATCGGCGTGACGATTGTCTGGGGAGTATTTGGCGGAGCGCCAAAGGCCAGAGAGTTGCGTGAGTGGGATCAGGTTTATAACACTTATTATACTTGGTCAGCGGAAGCGTCGGGAGTACCGGATAAAATGGATTTTGATAATATCGCCACTCATGAACTTGGCCACACGATGGGTTTGGATGATTTGTACACCGATAGTTGCGGACAAGAAACAATGTATGGCTATGGAACGGAAGGCGAAACATACAAACGCGATTTGAACGCGGGAGATGTCGTTGGAATGGCTTCGCTCTATAAATAGTTTTAGATGAAAAATACCCCCGATTAAGCCGGGGGTATTTTTTATTGTGAAATTAGGCCTTTTTTGTTATAATAAAGAAATAAATAATATAATATAATATATGAGTAAAAAAATAATAATGAGTATAATATTCTCCTCCCTGGCCGGTTTGGTTTTGTTGTTTTTATTAATATACAAATTCTTGCCGGTTAATAATATAACGGAACCGCAAGTCAGTATTTCAAATTTTAAAGAATGCGTCGATGCCGGCAATCCGGTGATGGAAAGCTATCCGCGCCAGTGTAGAGCCAACAATCAAACTTTTGTGGAAGATGTGACATTGCCTGAAGAGCCGTTAATCGGCGGAGATACTGATGAAGGAGGTTGTCTGATAGGCGCGGGATATTCTTGGTGCGAGATTAAACAAAAATGTTTGCGCGTGTGGGAAGAACCCTGTGAAGAGGGGACACACACGAGTTTAATTAGAGTTTCTTCACCGGTGGAAAATCAGGAAATAACCAGTCCGTTGACGATTGAAGGCGAAGCGGTGGGGAATTGGTTTTTTGAGGCCAGTTTTCCGGTGGTTTTGGTAAACTGGGACGGTTTGATAATCGCGCAAGGAATTGCGACCGCGCAAAGCGACTGGATGACGACTGATTTTGTGCCGTTTGAAGCGGTTTTGGAGTTTGAAGCTGATACTCAAGTAAGCAACCGTGGCGCTTTGATACTAAAAAAAGACAATCCGTCCGGATTGCCACAATATGATGACGCGCTGGAAATACCTGTCTTATTCAAATAAAAATGGCGTCTGAGGGGGCTGGGGATAACACAATTGCGAATTATTCGCAATTGTGTTATTATGGATATATCATATATATTCTGATTTTGATTATGGAAGAAGCTATAAAAAAATTAAAAGAAGCGAATTATAAGTTAACCGTGCCTCGTTTGGCGGTTTTACGGATTTTGGAAAAAAAACATACGCCGATTTCGGCGCGTGAATTATATAAAAAAATCAAATCAATTGATTTAGCCTCTGTTTATCGCGCACTTAATCTGTTTGAAAGTTTGCATATTGTAAACGCGGAAATAATCAGAGCTGAAAAAATGTATTGTTTGGTGGCTGATTTGCATCACCATATAATATGTGAGAAATGCCATTTGGTTGAAAAAGTTGAATGCCATCATTCTTTTAATAAAATAAAAAATTTTACTAATATTCACCACCGTCTCACATTGACCGGTTTGTGTGATAAATGCCATTAATTTATGGGAACTGTAATAACCTATGCTTTTTTCAGCGTAGGGCTGGTCAGCGTGGTCTCGCTTATAACCGTCTTCGCTTTTTCTTTAAGAATGGAAATTCTTAAAAAGATTTTAATTTATATGGTCAGTTTTTCCGCCGGCGCTTTGTTGGGAGGAGCTTTTATACATCTGATTCCGGAGGCTGTCCACGAAGGAAGTTTTACTGTAAAAATATCCCTTTTTATTTTAAGCGGTATTTTATTTTCTCTTTTATTGGAAAAATTAATTCATTGGCGCCACTGTCATAATCCGAGCCATATTGATGAAAAAGTGCATACTTTCGCTTATATGAATTTATTTGGCGACGGCGTGCATAATTTCATAGATGGTATGATAATCGGCGCGACATATTTAGTAAGTATTCCGGCCGGTTTGGCCGCGACTATCGCGATTATTCTTCATGAAATACCGCAAGAAGTGGGGGATTTTGGCGTTTTATTGCACGGCGGTCTTAAGAGAGGAAAAGCGATTATGTTTAATTTTTTGACCGCTCTTACCGCTATATTGGGAACGGCATTAACGCTTGCGATAGGAACATATTCCGACAATTTGACTTATTTTTTGGTTCCATTCGCGGCCGGCAGTTTTATTTACATCGCTTGTTCCGATTTAATACCGGAATTAAATAAAGAAATATCTGTGAAAAAAAATATAGTTCAGTTTTCTTTTTTGATTTTAGGTATTATTGTAACATCATCAGTCTTGTTGTCGGGGCATGGGCATTCGCATAGCGTTGACGAGGTTCATAATGACGGCGAGAGTATTACAGTTCATCAGGATTAATTGATTATTGAAAAAACCGGCCATCTTTACAATTATGTAAAGATGAGGTAGACTTATTCCGAAACTAAACCAAAGGAGCGTGAAATGCTGGATAGAAGACATGAAGAAAAGATGGCTGAGATTTTGCGGGAAATGGGTATTGGGGACGAAAGTTCCCAAATGGCAAAAGTCCTTATTCATATTGTTGACGAGCATCCGCATCAGCGGAAATTTCATCCGAAAGAAGAGGACGACGGCAATGATTCCGTAAGGTGGGTCGGGCTGATGGTGCGATCATTGGAATCCGGAATGGAAGGCGAAGTCGGTATGGGGCTGTTCAGGAAGCGTTGCTTGAGAACCGCCACCCTTCTCATCAGAGCTATCATGGCTGTTGATCGGAAGCTCTATAATTTCCAATAATAGCAAGATGACAGATTTGGTTTAACTGTTTCATATGACCCCGCGGCGCTTGCGTCCGGGGTCTTTTTTATCTGCGAACTACACCGCGGTCAAACAATTCAACCCGATTCGTCGTCTTGAGCCATGTTGGTTCCTGCCTGCGCAGGCAGGCGCTCAGTCAGTCCTGACTCAGTCGGTGGGTGATGTCGTTTTGAGA
>MFQY01000032.1:7115-10499 GCA_001783185.1 Candidatus Magasanikbacteria bacterium RIFOXYC2_FULL_40_16
TTTATACTTCGTTCTTTTCTAAATTAATTAAAAACCGCCCGCTCAGATTCTTGAGCGGGCGGTATGTCCTCCATTTCATTTTACTCCATAGTAACTGGAATAGGCGTAGAGCGGGAGCAAAGCTCTGATCGCTTTGTACATAGTGTACATTTCTTCTACCACCAGGTATTCCAGGGGTCCGTGCACATTGTATCCGCCGGTGCCAATATCAGGCGCCGGCAAATCCGGAATGTTCAGGTTGACCATGGCGCCATCGGTGCCGTATCGTCCGGCGCAGAAGCGCGGGTCGTCGCAACCGGCTTTTGCCAGCGCTTTGATAATCGGCTCAAGCAGATTCATCTTTTTGTCAATAGCGTTTTTCGTATTGACGCAAGTCAGCTTGTTTTCGCTGATTTTGTAAGTGACGCCATAGTAGGCGACGACTTTTTTGATCGTCTTTACGATTGAATCGTAGAAGGCGTTCAACTCCACAAGGTCAAACGAACGAGGGCAGAAGTACACTTCCGCGTACTCCGGCGTCATCACGCCGAATTGAGACGCGTAGATGAACCCTTCGCGATCTTTACTTCCCCATGGGGTCTTGTGTTTGTACATGATATCGGTCACGAGTTGGCAAATAGCGTAATTGGCCGGTCTGATTTTGTTGCCGTTATCTCCGGCATGCGCGTCTCTGCCAAAAAACTCCACATTGATATCAGTCATAGAGAAACATTCGGTGACGATATCTTTCGGATTTCCGCCGTCCACCGTAATCAAGATGTCCCATGATTTTACGATTTCCGGAGGCACAACTTCCGTATCAAGTTTGCCGATTTCTTCATCGGTGCAGAACCACAGATACAGCGGTCCGTAGTCGGTGATTTCACCCCACAAGATATCCAAGGCGATTTGAACCAAGACAGCGACGCCGGCTTTGTCGTCGGCGCCAAGCGTGGTACTGCCGTCGGCAGTGATGATTATTTTGCCTTCTTTACCGGCCAAATCTTCCGCCGGGATGACTTTGCTGTTTTTGGGCAGTTTGATGTCGCCACCGCCGTAAAAATTAAGAATTGGTTTGGCTCCGCCTTCGAAACCGTAATAAGTGTCAACGTGAGAAGCTAGACAAACAGTGTATCCGAGGCGTCTTCCCGGGAAGTAAAGCAATAATGATCCGTCGCCTAAAAGCGAGATAAAAAGTCGTCCTTGAACAACATAAGGACTGATTTCTGATAATATAGCCTTGATGATTTCTGTCTGTCCGGGCGTGCTTGGACCCTGTCCTTTTCCCAGCTTTTCGCCGAGTTTCACATCCGAACGAGAATCAATTCGGGCATACTTAAGAAATCTGCGAAGGATTTTCTTTTCCTTATTTTTCATTGTTTTAACCCCTTTTGAGGTATAATTGTTTTAATTGTATAGAACGATTTGCCCTTATTTGAGCTTAGCATAATTTTCTAAAATGTCAAAGCCCTGATTTTAGTCAGGGCTTAGTCCATTTTAGAAGAAAAAAGTTTATCCAGCACCTTGAGGATGAAGGTGCTGGATTTATAGTATTTTTAGAAAACATTTTATTGGTAGGGTTCATGGCTTATAAGCGCTTCGCGCTAATGGCAAAAAAGCTTTCTTCGCCGGATTCATAAACGCATCCCCATCGGCGGATCAGCGCTTTTTTTGAATACAGCTCCAAAGCGCAATAACGCCGACGGCTTTTACGCGAGGTTGAGTCCGGGTCAAAAACCCAGATTTTACCGGCAAAACCGCCAACCGCCAGCACCCAATGATTTTCATCATCGCAACAAAGGAAAACAGTTTTTCCTTTATTAAGACAAGAGAGGAGCCGTCGCCAGGCTTGAGTCGGCGAAAACACTTGGATTTTTTTCGTCTTTTTGCCGAATCGTTTGAGAGCTCTGATTATGCCTTTGGCGTTGGTGCCTTTTTTGGTCGTTTTGGCCAGCTTCCTTATAGAAGATTCGCTGACCTCAATGCCGGACATATACAAATCAAAACGAATTGTCGCCGGCCCGCAGGAATAGTTTTTTTTCTGCAATTCTCGCATCGTCATTTTTTCCTCTTTTTTTCGGAGGAATTATTTTCTTTTGGCGATGAGTTTGATGAGGTCTTTGGCCCAAATCAAATTGATTTGGCAAACTTTTTCCAACGGAAGGTCGGTTTTGGTTTCGCAAGTGACCGCGAAAATAGAACCAAGGCAGTAAAACATATCGGTTATTGATCCGTCGTGGATTTCAATAAAGCCGTCATTATCAATGCGAGAAGGTATCTCTCGGCCTTTGTCCTTGAGAGGATTATCTTCATTTCTGGCGATTTTTGCGATTTTCCCCACTTTTTTCATAATTCGCTTATAGGTTGGACGGCGGTCGAAAATATAAGCGAAAGTTTCGCCGGTTTCCAAATATCCTTTTTGTTGGTGGATGTCTAGAACCGCTTCCGGCACACGGTATTCCAACACGTCGTGCTTTAAGAGACTGACCTCTCTGGCTTTGGAATCAACGATTCGGCAGCTAAGGGATGGCTCATTTTCTTTTAGAATGCCAACCCATTTGTCCGGTTCGATTTCATAGCGCATGAAATCGTTGTTTCCCATTCCGCGGGGAGTGCTGGGACTGTAGCGGCGGCCGGTTTCAAAACCGAAAGGGTTGATGCAGGGATATACAATAAGACGCACGCGCATTTCATTGGCGTAGCGGACGATGTCGTCAAAAATCTGCAAAAGCGAGATTGGGCTTTTAGTCTCCTCGCCGTGGAAGCCGGCGGTGATAAGCAAGGTTTTGCGCGCTTTCGGGTCGATTACAATCTTATACAAGTCGTATTTTTGTCCCAATTCCTTGACTGAGCCGTATTTGGCCAGTTTATAGCCCTTATCGCAATACCCTTGAATTAGCTCCAAATAGCTTCTTTTGAGCAGTTCCTGGTAAGTTTTTTGTGGTTTTTTAGCCATATTTCACCTCATAATTTATGGAATTTCGCTGTGATAACGATAAAATTGCCATATCTGACGAATCATACACCTTTTTCTCTAAAATGTAAAGAGCGGCCTGTGTTTACCTTTACCTCGTACCACTTGGCTGTCCAGCCGAGTGGTGCTGGGTTTATTTAACTATATCAGATATATGGAATAATGTCAGCAAATGATTCAACTCAATTCATCGTTTTGAGACTCTTCGCAATGACAATACCCAACCAAATACTCATACAACACAAAAACAACCCACTCACAACCACCAACCGCCAATCGCACAACTCCCCGAGCCTATGGTTTTTAAAGACCGAGTTAATGTATTTTTGAGCGTACCCCCAAACCAAACAATTCAACCCAATTCGTCGTCTTGAGCCATGTTGGTTCGCTCAGCTAGTCCCGACCCAAGTCGGGATAAGGCACCCTTACAG
>MFQY01000033.1 GCA_001783185.1 Candidatus Magasanikbacteria bacterium RIFOXYC2_FULL_40_16
TATAAAGAGGAAGATCTTGAGGCTTACAAGAAAAAAAATAATGTAAAGGAAGAAGATATCCAACAATCGGCTGAAGAAACCGACGCGGAAGAAAATAAGGAAACCAAATCTAAAAATACTGACAAGGGCGGAAAACTGAATATTCAACGATACAAAGGTCTTGGAGAAATGAATCCTGAACAGCTTTGGGAAACCACAATGAATCCGGAAAACCGTTTAATGAAACAAGTGACTGTGGAAGACGCGGAACAAGCCAGTAAAGTATTTGATATTTTGATGGGTTCAGAAGTCGCGCCCCGCAAAAAGTTTATTCAAACCCACGCGAAGAGTGTAAAGAATTTGGATATATAGATTGGCATGTAACACCTAACAAACCCCGACAGATCGGGGTTTTTGGTTTACCCCGTCACCTTTCTGAAAATATTTATGAATCTACCAACATATGAAGACGAAGTCGTCCCGATTGCGTTCAATCGAGGATCCTCGACCACGGTCGGGACCTCACGGCTCTATTTTTGTTTTGTATTCAGTCATTGCCAGAATGGTGACAGGGTTGACTAAATTCTTAAATTAAGTTATATTAAAAACCAAACAAACACAAGCTGGAGGAAGCTGTGAATACATATTTTGTTGTTTGTGGCGTGATTCTCAACACCCTCTTTCTTTTGGCTATAGTTTACTTTGTCGATGATGAACTTGGCGCCAGAAATACTAATAAGGAAATGAGAAAAAAAGAAACGCAAAAACAAAAAAATTAAATGCTTGAACTTCCGGAAAAATATAAGCGGATTTTACAAACTAAAGGGAGGAAGGCATGAGCACATATCTGGTTGTTTGTGGTGTAATCTTGAATATCATTGTTCTTTTGACGGTAATCTATCGCGTTTTTGATTGGATTCGCGTTAGAAAAGCCAACAAGAAAGCTCGAGCGAAAAACGCTCAAATACGAGAACAATTCAAAAAAGAGTTGGAATTGGCCAAATTGGAATGGATAGAGTGGGTCAAAGAGCTTAAAGAGTTGGAGCAAGCTTACAACCAAGAAGCAAACCTCGTAGAACGAATCCTGTTGAGATGCAAAATTAGTAATTATGAGGACTTTGGCACTTATTTCTTCCCCTCCATTGGAAAAAACCTTTCCCTTCACAGGATTGGCAAAGAAAATGGCTGGAAGCTGGAAGAGGATATCCAAGAGCAACAGGAGAAAAAAACATGCTAAAACTGCCGGAAACCCCGGAAATCCCAAAGGACGTCATCCAGTCAACCAGAACAAACCATGAACTGGATAAGGCGCTCCGCGCCAAAGGATGGACAGACAAACTGTCCCAAAAGGTCATTGATGACCCTGTTTTAGCGGAGTTTCTAGTAGAAATAGCCGAGGAATTTGAAAAAACAGTTATTGAGGAACTGAAAGCTCAGATGGAACGCCTCAAGGCAATCAAGATATAGATTATCTATTATTGCCATTACACCCCCCCCCGACTGAGTCGGGGGGTTCATTTTTTTAATCCACAGCCTGCCTCCTTGACAAATCCCCCAAAAAAGAGTATATTATATTCATTAAATCGGCCGAAGGCCTTTTTTAAATACTTAAATATTATGTTAAAAAAAATCAAAGACTATTTGGTTGGCGCGGTACAGGAAGCAAAAAAAGTCGTCTGGCCAAATAAAAAACAAATTAAGTCCTACACAATACTAGTAATAGCGATGAGTGTTGGAGTCGCGGTATTTTTCGCGGTTCTGGACTATATCTTCAACATCGGCTTAGGCACATTAATAAAATAAAGTTCATAGCCAATAGTTCATAGCCAATAGTTTTTAAACTATGGACAAATGAAACAAGCGCAAACAATATCTATATCTATTGGCTCCGAACTAAGAACTAAAAACTAACATATGGCTAAACAAACCTTAGACCTCGGCCGCAGATGGTATGTGCTCCACACCTACAGCGGTTATGAGGAAAATGTAAAAAGAAATCTTGAACAGCGTATCGCTTCTTTTGACATGCAAGATAAAATTTTCAGTGTCATGGTTCCAAAAGAAAAAAAGATTAAAATAAAAAATGGCAAACGCCAAGTTATTGAGGAAAAAGTATTTCCCGGATATGTATTGGTGGAAATGGTGGTAACAGATGATTCTTGGTATGTGGTCCGCAATACGCCAAATGTGACCGGCTTTATCGGCTCAGGCACAACTCCGGTTCCGATTGACCCGAAAGAAATGTCAAAATTGCAGGGCAGAATGAATGTTAACGAACCAACCCATAAAATTGATGTCGCGGTTGATGATACGGTAAAAATCACTGACGGCCCATTCAAGAATTTTGAAGGCAAGGTCAGCGCGGTTGATGAGGCAAGAGGAAAAATCAAAGTGTTGGTATCCATGTTTGGACGTGAAACCCCCGTGGAACTGGACGCTTTGCAAGTTAAAAAAGTGTAACATAAATTTAGACTGATTGATTGTTGAATTTAAACGGATATTTATCCCACGACAATCAATGCTTCTCAGTCTAAATTTATCTATATTTATCTGTTTAAATTAATGATATATGGCTAAAAAACTAGTAACCCAAATTAAATTACAAATCACAGGCGGAGCCGCCACCCCGGCCCCTCCGGTCGGTCCGGCTCTTGGCCAGCACGGTTTGAATATCCAGGGTTTTTGCACCCAATTCAACGCCGCCACAATGGACAAAAAGGGTGAAGTTGTACCGGTAGTTATCAATGTTTATGAAGACAGAACTTTTGACTTCATAACCAAAGTAGCTCCGGCCAGCCAGCTGATTATAAAAGCGGCCGGCATAGCAAAAGGCTCCGGCAACCCATTGAAAGATAAAGTCGGCAAAATCACCAAAGCGCAATTGCGCGAAATCGCGGAAAAGAAAATGCCTGACTTGAACGCCAATGATATAGAAGCGGCAATGAAAATTATCGCCGGTACTGCTAAACAAATGGGCGTGGTGATTGAATAAATAAAAAACAAAAATTCCTCGATTAAGTCGGGGAATTTTGTTTTTTAGTATTTAATATCTGGTATATAGTATTAAGTATTTTGATTGTTGGTTGTTAAATTATTAATTGTATTGTCCTGTATTTACTGATGGGTTAAATTATGTTATTGTATATCTTATAATTAAGCCTTTTAGGCCTTTCCGGCTTTTTAGGCATTTTAAGCCTTTATATATGCAATCGCCAAGAAAAGAAGTAATCCAATTAATTTACCTGTATATCGTCACACTAGTCGGCCTATTTATGATAGTAATTCCGGGCGTGGATATAATCAAAATCGGTTTGGAAAAATGGGTATTCCCGCTAGCAGTGGAAGATGAATACAGCTACGCAATGTACCCACCGGAACCATATGGAATAAAGGAAAGAATGACCGCGGAAAACGCCCAACCGGTCGGCGAAATTACTCTAACTGAAGATGAGGTGGTGATGCTGGAAAATTGGAAAGTTGAATACAAGGCCTGGCAAGAAAAAGATAAAAACAAAGACCGTGTTGCTATAAGGATGCAAATAAGTATGGTGCGCGACATTTCAGTATTGGTCGGCGGTTTGGCATTATTTTTCTCGCATGGTTATGTTTTAAGAAAAAAGAGAAAAGAGAACTAATCTATGTCCAGCAATAAATCCAGCACCTTCCTGCGGAGTATTAAACCCCCTAAGAAGAATAATTCTTATGCCCATTCATCCCCACAGCAAGCTACGGGGTATTCTGGGAAGGTGCTGGATAAATTCAACACGCAAAAAATATCAATCAGCGTCATCGGCGCCGGCAATGTCGGCTCGGCAATCGCTTACGCGTTGACCATTAAAAATGTCGCGTCAGAAATCAACATCATTGATGTTAACGAAGAAAAACAAGAAGGCGAAGTAATGGATATCTCCGACGGCATCGCGTTTGTAGAAACAGGCGTGGTAAAAAACGGCAGTTTTAAAGACGCGAAAAACTCGGATATAATCGTGGTAACAGCCGGAAGTCGGCAAAAACCGGGCGATACCCGCCTTGATTTAGCAATGGAAAATAAAAAAATAATGAAATCCATATTCCAAAAAATCGGTCGGCTAAAACCCACTTCCATTGTAATTATAGTTTCCAATCCGGTTGATGTTCTGACTCATTATGTGCAAAAAATCACTAATCTGCCGGCCGGACAAGTACTGGGAAGCGGAACAACTTTGGATACATCCCGATTAAGAACCATGCTTTCGCTCAAATTCAAAGTTAGCGCGCAAAATATTCACGGTTATGTGTTGGGCGAGCACGGCAACAGCAGTTTTGTGGCTTGGAGTACGGTCACCATCGGCGGGATACCGATTAAAGAGGTAAAAGGATTCACTCAAGAATACGCCAAACATACTGAAATTGAAGTCCGAAAACAAGCTTACGAGATTATAGAAAAAAAAGGTTCAACTTATTACGGCATTGGCCTGTCCGTCGCCAATATTATCAAAGCGATTTTATTTGACCAAAGTTTGGTCCTGCCGGTATCCGCGAGATTGGATAATTGGAACGGCGTGTCCAATGTTTGTTTGGGAACACTGGCGATAGTGGGCAGAAACGGAGTAAAAGGATTATGGCCACTCAAACTAAATACCGAGGAAAAAAAGAAACTGAAAAAATCCGCCGATCTGGTAAAAAGTTATTTATAAATAAAAAATCCGCCGAGAGGCGGAATTTTTATTTTAAGCGTTTCTATTTTTACTCTCTTTCTTCACTCTCTCCAAAAACTTTTCCTTGCTCATTTTTTCCTGATCTTCCTTCCCTCTAACCCTTATCATCAAATCCTCACCGGCCAATTCTTTGTCGCCTATCACTAATATATATGGAATTTTTTGCGCGACTGCTTTTCTGACTTTATTTCCCACTGTCTCGTCAGCGCTATCCAACCCCACTCTAATTCCGGCGTTTCTAAACTCTTGAGCTATTTTACCCGCGCCCTCAACATGCTTTTCTGAAACCGGCGCGAACTGTACCTGTACTGGTGAAAGCCAAACCGGAAAAGCGCCAGCGTAATGCTCCAACAAAAAGCCAATCATTCTTTCATGGGTGGATAAAGGCGCGCGGTGAATACAAATCGGCGTTTTTTCCGTTCCGTCGCTATCGGTATATTTCAAATTAAATCTGTCAGGCACGGCAAAGTCCAATTGATTGGTGGACAAAGTGAACTCTCGGCCGATTACCGACCAAATCTGCACATCAATCTTCGGTCCGTAAAAAGCGGCCTCATCTTCCGCCTCAACAAACGGAATGCCGGAATTCTTAAGGGCGCTCCTTACCAATTCTTCGGTCTTAATCCATAAATTTTCATTATCAACATACTTTTTACCCAGACCTTCTTTACTATGTTTGGATAATCTCATTTGATATCTTTCAATGCCAAAAATATCAAAATAAAATTTGTACAAATCCAGCACTTTCACAAATTCAGCTTCAAATTGTTCCTCCGAACAATAAATATGCGCGTCGTTCATGGCCATTGACCTGACTCTCATTAAACCAAACAGAGACCCAGAATCCTCAAACCGATAACAATGCCCATATTCCGCCAATCGGAGAGGAAGATCACGATAACTGCGCATTTTACTGGCATAGATTTTATGATGATGAGGACAATTCATCGCTTTCAAATAATATTTTTCATTATCCATTTCCATCGGAGGAAACATACTTTCGGCATAATACGGCAAATGTCCGGAACGCAAATAAAGCTCCTCCTTGGCGATATGCGGAGTTCTAACTTTCATATAACCATATTCCAATTCTTTTTCTTCGGCTAATTTCTGAAGTTGGTCGGCGATTATTGTTCCGTTTGGTAGCCAAAGAGGCAAGCCTGGGCCGACTTCATCATCGAAAATAAATATCTCCAATTCTTTTCCCAATTTTCTATGGTCGCGCTTTTTGGCTTCTTCCATCATTTTTAGATAATCATCCAATTCCTGCCTGGTCGCGAACAATAAACCATAAATGCGGGTCAACATTTCTCTTTTTTCGTCCCCGCGCCAATACGCGCCCGCGATTTTTTCCAACTTCAAACCATCAGCCGGTATTTCTTTTGTGCTCTCCACATGAGGTCCGGCGCACAAATCATGAAACGGCCCTGATTCATAAAAACTGATTTGCTCGCCCTTCTCATCAAGCTCGTCAATCAATTCCAATTTAAACTTCTCACCTTTCTCTTGTTTTCTGGCTTCGTCGGCTGACATTTCTTTGCGCGCGAATTTGTGCCCTTGTTTTATAAGATGCTTCATTTTTTTCTCAATATCTTTGAGGTCGGCGTCGGAAATTACCACTCCCTCGGGAAATTGAAAATCATAATAAAAACCGTTTTCAATCACCGGCCCAATACCGAGTTTTGTACCCGGATACAATTCCAACACCGCCGCCGCCAACATATGGGAAGCGGAGTGCCTGGCTTTGTGTATTTGTTCTTCTGTCATATAATTATAGTTATAACACGAATACGCAAATTGACGCCAATTACGCGAATCACGCAAATAATATTTCATTATTAACAAGTGAGACGAACCGTAATATCCCCACCAATCCGCATTCATGCCATTATTTATTTTAAAAAAACAAAAACCCCATGCAAAATCGCATCGGGGTCCTCAAGTTCTTGAAGACGGTTCCACCCGAAAGTTTCACTTTCTAATTTTCGGTCTGCGCGCAAAAGCGGTACAGATCAGTTCTTTCTAAAGAAGGCTTTCAGCCGCGACCTTCTCTCTCTTTTAGATTTCCCTGATTGTGTGTCTCTTGCTCCAGTAGATAAATCTTATAACATCCACAAAATAAAGTCAACAAGCAAGTATTGACAATTCAACTGATTTCTGTTAATTTATAATCCAACTACAAAACAAGGGAGGTACGACGGTGAAAGGACAATTCCATACCTACATTGGAGAAGATGGCACCACAATGAAAGAATTGGTCTTGTACCAGGGAGAACATCCCGTAAAATCTATTCTACTAGAGCCAGACCTATATTTCTTGATTGCAAACAATTTTGTGGATTTTGGGGATGGTGATACGATCTGGGGGGAAACAATAAACCTACCGGATGATTTGTTCGCAAAGGTGGAGGCCTTCATCAAAGCAAACGAAGAACTCCAGAAGTATGTTCTCCTGCTGGCGCCGCTCCTCCGCTAACTAAAACGGAGACAATCAAGGCAGTCCGAAACCGGACTGCCTTTTATAATACAAAAATCCGCCTGCCAAACCGGCAAACGGAC
>MFQY01000034.1:0-6741 GCA_001783185.1 Candidatus Magasanikbacteria bacterium RIFOXYC2_FULL_40_16
AGAAATTAGGTGAATTAGAAATTAGGTGAATTCTTCTATACGCTCCACTCAAATTTACCTTCTTTTTCATCATAATGAACCAAATCATCACCCGAATAATTATTTTTATTCAAAAATTCGTCCAAACTGACCAGCGCCAAAGCGGAATCCATATCCGTCAGCGCGTTTTCTCCCAATTCTTTACGCAATAATTGTTCCAATTCTTTCCTGGCCTTGTTTTTGTCATCAAAAGAATTCAGCCAGGTTAGCAGGGAGCGAAGCGTCGCCGGTTCTTGGATCCAGGCGGTGAAGTTGGGTTTGTTTTGTAAAAAATCTGAAACAAAATCAACTGGTTCTTCCGTGTTCTCTTCTTCTCCGCCTTTAAAATAAGCATCCAGTAAATTAAAACCAATAATATTTTTCATTTCTTTATCCAAATCAACTGTTATTCTCTCATCTAAGCTATCCAAATAATTAACAACCTGTTTGCTTATGTCCGTCCCTTTTATAAAAAATTGAATAAACTCAACCAATTCTTGAAATCTTTTTGATTCATCAATTTTTTGATTTTCACTTTTTTCGCCTTCCGCAAAAAGGGCTTTTTCAAAATCAGCCATCAACTGAAACTTTGACACATTTCCTTCGTTGCCGGCGCTTATTTTTTTTACAAAATCACCCATTATTATTTTTTCGCCTTTTTCATTAAAAGCAATCGGCAAACTGCTTGTTTTTAATAATTCCCCCACTTTGTTATACAAACTATTAGGATCATCATAATAGTAAAGGCCAACGAAAACATCATTTATAGCCGGTTTAATATTAATATACTGCGAGACCGCAAACGGCAATGTATAAGCGATTATTTTAGCTTGTATATCACTATTCAGCATTTTTAACACTCGCCAGCTTATTTCCACAAACAGAGGCCAAAAAGTATTAGCAACTTTTTTTACTTCCGCGAGCCCAAAATTACTTTCCTCAAAATAACCATACATCACATTAAAAATATCGATTGATTTTACCGAACCGCTATTTATTTGAAAATAAAATTGATCCCTAATTTTTTGCATTTCGCTTTCTTCAATTTCTCTTGGCGCAAAAATAAAGATATCGGCAATTGCCCCACCTTTTACAATCTCTTTATTTTCACTAGTGTTGTCCACCATAAAAATTTTTAATTATTTTTTCCTCATTTACCTCACTTCCAAACGTTCAACTTCATCTCCCGTATGGCTTGATGCTTGTCCTTCCATACCAGTAATCAATTTTTCGTTCAAGAAATCTTTGACATCCTCTATCGTCGCTTTATCCAAAATCACATCCCCATCTTTACCTACCCTGTCAACACCTAATTTATTCAATAACGCCTTAAATTTTTCCAATTCCCGTCCTTTGGCTACCCTATCTTTTGCTGTGTTGTGGTTGCCCATCATCCTTTTGAATGTCAGGGCAAGGGCAATTTTCGGCTCTGTTTTCGCATCAAATTCCTGGCCATCCCATGGCGCCGTTCCATATCCCCCTCCAAAACCACTCCACAAATAATTTTGCGCTAAATTTCTTATTTGATCGGCTGTTTTATCCGCTATTCCTCTCATTGACAATTCATCATATTTATTTCTATAAGCGACGCCTTTACCATTTTTCATTTGTATGAATGCTCTCGTATCTTTAGCGCTGTTAAAATTTCTTGAGGGGTAAAGCATATCTCTTTCTTCTCCTGATCTGTAGGTTTGACCCATTACTCCTTTTTTGCCGGTCCCCAAATTCTTCCCGTCTCCTATTCCGTCTTTCATCAATACCGTATTTCCAAACACATCATTTCCATATCGGTCTTTACCTTCAGAAATTTGTCTATAATAATGCGTAGACCCATTATTGGCCGCTCCTTGATACCCTTCCGCCATTACTCTCATTAATCTGTTTTCTTTCTCTTTAAAATTAGATCTCATCTGTTGCTCAACTTTTTGAAATCCATCATCGTTCTCCACATCACTCCAATCGGCGCCGGTCACTATCGCGGTAACCGCCCTTCCGATATTGTCGCCAGTATCGAAGTCTTTCCCTTGAAAACTTTTATTTGTTGACTCAATCAAACCTGGCATTGAACCTGTAAAATTCTTCATCATCACTGCCATCATTGTTGAAAGATTTTGTGAAGTCGATTGCATCGCTTTCTTTTCCTCTGGTGTCAATTTTCCCTTCTTCCTATAATTTTGCATCTGCGCCGCGTCTTTCATTATAAGATTAGTTAACTTTTCATATTCATAATCATTATAATCACTCAATCTTTCTCTCACATCCGCTTCTTCCCATCTCCTTAATCTATCACTTGGTTTTCCTTCTTGCACCCTGATTATGTCCGCCACATGCCCCTTTATACCTTCCAATTCTTTAGAATATTTTCTGTTTCTATTCCCCGCTTTGTATTCATCATACTCGCCCTGAATCTTATCCAGACCATCAAAAACACCCATATCTTCATATGCCTGGGCTCTTTGCGGACCCATTATCGTGCCCTCCGCGTAAGCTCTTAAAACACTATCCTCATCAACTTTTGGGGGGTGGCTTTTGGCTTTTTCAATATTTTTTATCAAAATACTCCTGTCAGCCGTTTTCCCTTTTTCTGATTCATTCTCCAAGCTATCCAAATCTTCTTTGTCAATTCCTTCTATAGCCGCAACCAGTGTTCTTTTCTTCGCTTCTTTTGTGTCCGCTTTTTCCGTCTCTATTGAAAGAGCCCCCACAACTTCTTTTTCAGACACTCCATACACATCCGCCAATTTATATTTTTTAACTATTTTTGCTATAGTTTCAGGATCTTTCAACGCTTCTTCCACATCTTCCGCGTATTTAGAATATAAATTTTCCAACCATCCTTTCGCGTATTCGGAATGAGCCAAATTTTTATCACCTTCAGTTTGTATATCGGCCAATTTTTCACTAATCATTTTTTCATCCACGGCTTTCTTTCTCGTCTTTAATTGCTTCTGCTCTTCTTTCAAATATGAATGACTAAACATTCCTTTTAAAGTATCCATAGCCGCTTTTTCCGTTCCCGCCATTTCTTCCGCCGCCATCTCTTCTAAAATTCTTGAAATAACCGGAGCAGAGCTCTTTGCTGATTTTCTGTCAATATCTCGTTTCAACGCCTGTGAATATTCTTGCTTTATACCAACGGCAGATCTCATACCTTCAGAAGCATTTACAACCGCATCTGTGTCTTTCTTTCCGACCGCTTCGTTTAATCTTCTGTATGAAGCATACCCTTCTTGGTCTTCAAGATACGCGCCAAAAGATCGTTCCGTTTCCGCGGAATTATTATTATCAATCGCTTTTTGCGTCTTTTCTAAGAATAAAACTTCTTGATTTTGTTCGGAATATTTATCTAATGACGCGTTCGCTTTAAGTAAATTCCCTTTCTCCAAATCTATCGCCGCTTTTTTCAAAATTACATTTTCCGGGTCCAATACAATCGCGCGATTGACTGCTTTAAGAGCGGACGCTTCGTCTCCTCTTTTGATACTATCCCTCGCTTCATTAAATGCACTAAAAAGAGGGTTGCTTTCAAAATTAAAATTATCAAACAACGCCTGCGCCTGCACCTGTGCTATATCCGTATAAGAGCCATCCGGATTCTTCTCCAGGCCACTCAAATCAGTTCTTAACTTTTCCATATTTGTATATCCTTTCAACCCATAAGCTCCATCCATCAACTTGCTTACTCCGCCCTCGCCTTCCCAGTTGCCTGCTTTTGCCTGCTCTTTAACCTCATCATATATTCTAACCTGATCTTCTATTTTCTTCATTGCTCCTTCATAAGCATTCACATCTCCGCTCTCAACCGCTTTTTCAACATTACTCCATAAATTTTCTCCTTTATCATTTACAAAATGAGTTTTAACATCAATCCCAAGTTCCGTGCTCATTAATCTGGCTTTTTCGTCAGCAAATTCAGGTAAGTCTTTCTTTGAGCGTTCCGCCCTCGCCTCATGTTTATATTTAACGATTCTATTTTCTTTTGCCTTTTCAAAATCTTCAGCAATTACCTGTTGCATCGCCATCATTTTTTCATCCGGAGCCAATCGCGAAGCGCCGGCAGTCGCTTTTATTGCCCTCTTTCTGTCTTCTTCCAATTGTCCTAATCTTTCCAAAGCGGCCCGGCCTCTTTGTGGCGCATTTAATAACCTGCCTAACCGGCTGTCTTTGTCCATTCTTTTTTCATATATTTTCTGCGGAATTCCTGTCTTTTCAACGCCCAACCTTAAACCGCCTTTAGCAAGCTTACCGGTGGCCAAAGCAATTCTTTCTCCACTCTCACGCGTTTTTTTAATTCCCCTATCCACCAACCATCTGCCCGCGGCATAACCGGAAGCGATGGTTGCTACTTTCTTAGTAAAATCCATCGCCTTACTTACCATTCCTCCGCCGACCACGCCCATTCTCCCTACCATTGTAATACCAACAACAAAAAACCCAAGGGCGATAAAATAACTCGCCAGATTTTCCCAAGTGCTGGCTTGATTAATTGATATGGCAGATTCTTCCCCAATTTCTCCGCCAATAGCCGTCCCCGCGTTTTTTAATTTATCAACCTCCAAATTTATTTCCGTGCTGATTCTGCCGGTTTGGAGAGAAGCAAAAGCCAGCCAAGAAAAAAACACCATAATCGGGCCAACCATCGCGTAATTAAAAAAGTTTTTCCAAAACTCGCTGGCGTATTGTTTGCCAAAAGGAAAAGCGGAAAGAATAAAAGCCAACGGTGAAATTATCATCAACATCCACAACACTATCATTCTGCCAATCATCACCACCAAATACGCGCCTGTTGTCAGCATCACCAACATCGCCATCGTCAAAGCAACTACCGAGGCAATGAAAAGTTTATAATTAAAGCTCCCCGTACCGCCCCCGCTATTAAGCAATTCTGTTATTTGATTCAAACTGAAAATTTTAATCAGATTGCCCGACTGCCCCTTAAACGCAATCAAAAAAGTTTGCATTATTATACCCGTAAAATCAAGCACCAGCTGAAGAATAAGCTTGCTGAAGTTTATAAATATCGCCGCGAATATTAATTTTACTAGGGATTTTTTCCACTCATATTGCTCCACTCCCAACACAGTTCCAATCGCGATTACCATCAACGCCACAATAAAAAACATATTCGCCAAATCCCGAATCATTATCCAACCAATCTTTACCGGCGGAGCGTTCATAAAATCATTATACCCGGCCAATTCCATAAAATATTCCCAGAAAAATAGTGTTGCTTTAATACAAAGTCCCGCTAAAAACATTAACATCCCGGAAATCAATTGAATCAAACCGCCTAATATATCACCGCCAATATCTGAAAAAAAATCAGTTATTACCTCTGGTATGGCATGAACCGCCGTCGCATTTAACAACCCACCAACCACAAACAACACAAAAAATGAAAACATCAATTTCTGATTTCTCTTTATCCAGCACCTTCCTAAAATACCACTTAACTTATTGCGAAAATAATTGGATATAAAAACTATTCTCCCTGCGTCGTTTTCTACATTACAGGAAGGTGCTGGATTTACTCTCCAAAAATCCTTAAATTTTGTGATAATTTTGTTTTTCATCTTGTGTAAAAAATTAAGGCGCCAACAAATCCGTTAAAGGTATAACAATTATATCTCCCTTATATTCCGTATATGGCGTATATCCCGGTATGGTGTTCCAAGTGCAATCGCCCCCTCCACCCTCTATATTCTGCGAATAGCAATAAGCTCCCGCCTCGCCTTCAGGGCATACCCCATTGCAATAGCCCCAATTATCCACCACTTGCACGCGAGGTTTATACCAACACACCCCGTACCCACCGTGCCAATCGATAACATCATCCGGTTCAACTGAAAAGTTATACTCGGTAATCGCGTCAATAACCACAGTCTGTATATCGGATGGCAAATCCGTAATTGCGGTAATCGCGTCGCCTGACGCCTCATCGCAAGCATAAGGATGTTCAAATTCAAACGGATTAGTAGTACAAGCTCTTAATTGGTTGCCGAATCTCGGGGTTCCAAAAAAAGTGGTAGCTGATAAACCTTCCAACTCATCTTCATCCATACAATTCGGAGACTCATTAGACACATTGCTTTCTTGATTGTTGCCTGTCGGATGAAACGCAGTTTTTAATTCAGCCGGGCAATGAATGTTATTATTTCCGTCACAGGTCAAACCGGAAGGGATTTCATCACTGCCGAATGCCGCTTCACACATCTGTACCATTCCGTCTGCGCAAAACGGTTTACTGTTTTTATAAAAACCGGTGACATTTTCATTAGCGATTGAACCATCGCGCCAGTCAACCGACACCTTTCTTATTGGCATACGATTATCATCCGCGAAAGCGAAAAACTTAACATTGGCGGTTAAAGATTCAATAGCGACAAGAGGCTCACTCTGGTTTACTTCCGTCAATTCAACCCCGTTTATATTATCATAATCTTTAGTTAATCCGGTACGACCATTTACGGTAAAATTGTTAAAATCGCCGGCTGTGCACCCACTTTGAATTCCACCATCTTCACTCTCAACGCAATTCATCGGATTTAGTGAATACACGCTAGGTGGCAATAAATATTCAAGCCTCGTTCCACCGCCATACTGGACAGTGATTTTCCCATAAAAAAAGGCATCACTGCTACTATCATCGTTAACATCTACTATTGTGTAATTGGCATTAGTATTCAATGTCGCCCTGGTAAACACCAAAGCAAACAGCTTTGT
>MFQY01000034.1:6871-8705 GCA_001783185.1 Candidatus Magasanikbacteria bacterium RIFOXYC2_FULL_40_16
AATTCCCTGTTCCCGCCACATTGCACGCGTAAGGAATACCATCAATGTTGGGACTACTAAAACTAAAATTCCTCAATTCCGTCATACCACTCGCGTTCATATAATCCCCTGATAAATTCACCAACCCGAATGGTTCTTGCGCTATAGCTTTAGTAATAACCGTTTGATAATTGGAATCAGGGTGGCGCAAATCATCAGGCGCTCCGGCCCACACTCTGTTTGTCCAAGCCTTATTTAAAGTTTCCGCCAAACCGGACTGAACTGTTCTGTTGATTTTTTCAAATTCATAACACTGGTCAGACATTTGCGCGATTACCGCGAAACTTATGCCACCGCCCCACCATGAAAAATCCGGCACAGCGCCACCCGTTATTCCGACAGAATCACCGGTGCACCATTTTGTGGTATAACCTAAAAACTGTCCACTTCCATCAAAATTAACCGCCACCGCCCACCACGGACCATAAAACTGGTTCGGATTTCCAACTACCGGCCCTCTCTGACATGTTGTTTGGAAAGGATCCTGTTCGGCAGTTTCCGGAATATGTTCAACATCATTATTACTCAATGTTATACTGCCTCCCATTTCATCCACAAATGATGGGCTCTTACTTGTAAAACCGCGCCCCTCTTGGTCATGAGTCATCCCATCATCAACAAAAAATGTTAAAACATATTTTGTCTCCGCGTTTACTTCCACAGTATTACAACCGGTTCCCGTACAAAACATCCCCTCTTCTTCCATATTTTCATCATCCCTATCAATTCTATACCACCACTTTGACAAAGCTGCTTTACCATTCGTACCTTCAAAATCAATATCAGACGGGGTTAAATTTACTAATGAATCAGCCGTCCCACCCTGCACAACATCATAACTTCGTAAATTCTCCAGACCGGAACGATAAGTCGTAGCTAAACCATCCTCCGCGTTATTCTTTAAATACTTTATCGGCAAACGCAATAAATCTTCATTTATGCTTGTGTAATCAGTATAACGTTGGCCTATCGCATTGATTGTTTTTGGCAAAAAGCCCCAAAGAGAACCTTTATACATCAAAGGAACAAAATACATCGCTTCCAAATTCTCTTCATTCACATACGTAGTGGCGTCATCCAAATTCATCAAATTACCAAACCCTACGACGCTTGTCGGGTCAATACCGCCGGTATCAGCCGGATGAGACCAGGTTTCAAACGCGCCCCTTTCAAACTCATAATCAAATTCATCCATCAGATTATTTGATGTCCCCAATCCAACCCATGGCGCGAAACGAGCTGTATAATTCGCCGCATTGTCAGGAGCCGAAGTGTTAAAACCTACAACATCTTTATTTGGGTGAATTTCCGCGCGCAACACCAATGTGTTCGCCCCGATTTTATTCCAAGCAAAACTCTTACTAATTTTATACATCGTTTTTTTCCAATTCTCAATTACCTCCGGAGCGTCTTCATCTATTAGTACACCCGTACCAGGCCTATCGCCATCAATATCAGCGGGGGTATTATATAAACCCCTTCTTATATCAAAACCGCTTGGAACTAATCCAACATCGCATACCATATCATAATAAGGCGAAACACTGGCTTCAGCCAGTAAATCCAAACTCATATTGTTTGGCAAATAATCATAATAAAAATTAGATATATCTACACTCCCAGGTTGATAACAAGGTTTTGTACCACATGTTGAAATAATACCCCTAGAGGCATCCGGAGGACAACCATACACGCCATTTATCCCCCCCTCATTTTTAAATACTCCATCCAAAATTTCTTCTGAAAATTCACTGGTTTCCGTGCCTAGTTCAATATCCACTTCAAATGGCCTGCA
>MFQY01000034.1:8790-9416 GCA_001783185.1 Candidatus Magasanikbacteria bacterium RIFOXYC2_FULL_40_16
AAGACTTCGAAAAATGCTGATGATCTAACTAAAGTTGAGGAAGAAATGATAAAACAAATCAATAATTGGCTAACACTCATCGGTCAACCAGATTTTTATTTTGATATATTTGAAAAAATTCCACTGATAACGACTAGCATGGGTGCTCCTGGATCAAATTCAATAGAATCCCTCTTTAATAAGCTAACCAATCTTTTAATTGAGGATCTTAATATGACCAGAGACCACTCTTTTTTTAAATCAGAAATTGTTGATACTTGGTTCAAACAAAAAAAAGATAGTCTTATGGAATTCAAAAGATATGTTGATACTGAAGTTGAGCCTATTAGTCATTTATTATTAACGACAGCAACTGTCTTTCGATCTTTAGACATTATGGACAAAGATACAAAAAATGAATGGGGGACAATACTGGGCGATACATTAGCCTACAAAGATGTAGAAGGACACATATATATATTAACTTTTGTTAGTTCCGGATTACCTATTAATTATCGTACAGCTAAAATAAAAGGATTTGTTGACAACAATAGTCTAACGTCTTGTCCAAATAGACAGTCTGTTATGTTATCTAGGATAAGAGGGAGGTAGTTTCTATTGTTTTGCTAAAGACAGGTAAATTTGTT
>MFQY01000035.1:0-10472 GCA_001783185.1 Candidatus Magasanikbacteria bacterium RIFOXYC2_FULL_40_16
AGTGATAAGGTTTTTTACAATGTGGATAAGGTCACCTGGTCGCCCAATGATAACGAAGCGGTTATTGAATATCCCGACGGCTCAAATATTTATTATAATTTTCAAACTCAAGAACAAGTCAGCCTGCCAAAACATTGGGAAGATTTTTCTTTTTCCAATGAAGGAGCTAAAATCGCCTCAAAAAGTATGGGCTATTCTCCGGAAAATCGCTGGTTAATAACTTCAAACCCGGACGGAGGCAATGTCCAATACATAGAACCGCTTGGCGAGAACGGCTATAAAGTAGATGTGGACTGGTCGCCGACCAGAAAAATAGTTGCTTTATCCAGAACCGGCGACGCGCTCGGCACAGACAGGCAAGAAGTGTTGTTAATCGGCCAAAACGGTGAAAACTTTAAATCCCTGACCGTGGAAGGACGCGGAATGGTCAGTCAGTGGTCAACCACCGGCCAGCAATTGCTTTACAGCGTTTATAATACCAACAGCGAATATAAACCTGAACTTTGGATAGTTAATGCCGACGGCGACCAGATTGACACCAACCGCCGGGCATTATCAATAAACACCTGGGCCGATAAATGCGCTTTCGCCAGCGAACGCTATGTTTATTGCGGAGTGCCGGTGGAACTGCCGGTCGGAGCCGGTTTTGAACCGACCATTGCCGACAATATTCAAGACACTATATATAGAATAGACCTGCAAACCGGAAGCAAAACCACAATCGCCACGGATGAAGCGCATGTGATTGACCAGATTTTTGTCTCGGCAGACGGTTCCACGCTTCATTTTACCGACAAAACAGAAGCCGGGTTATTCACAATAGAATTATGAATCATCAATTAAAACAAATTCAAAGAAAATTAAAACTGAATGAACTCGTATTAAGTTTTTTCATGTCATTCTTTTAACTGTCTATATATAGCCAGCCATTAATTCAAAAATCAAATAATCTGTCTAAATTAATAATGAATCAGTTTAAATTTATGAGAATAAGGACATCATTATTTCTTTTCGTGCCCGCGATCGCCGTGGCCGTTTTTGCGCTGTTTGTCAGCTTTATTCAATACCAACCGAAAAAAATATTATACAATGACCCAAATAGGCTTGAAATACTAAACATCGTCCCCATTTTCAATGAAGATATAATTTTAGGAAATTTAAAAGCGCCCAAAACCATAATCGCTTTTGAAGACCTTGGCTGCGCCCGATGCCAAGATCAAATGGAAATGTTTGAAGAATTATTGACCAAATTTCCTGACAAAATAAAAATTATTTTAAAAACTCTCAATGTTACCACTTTCCCCGAATCTTCGGCTGAATCGCACCAATACTTATTTTGCGCTTACAAACAAAATAAATACAAAGAATTCAAAGACGCTTTGTTTGTAGAAAAATTGCTGGATACAAATTCTTTAAAATATGTTTCGGAAATAATAGAACTTGACGCGCAAAAATTGGAAGAATGTTTAGCCGGCGCCGAGGTGGCAAACTATACGCAAAAAAATGAGGAGATGGCCAAAAACCTGATGATTGAATCCACCCCGACGATATTTGTGGACAATAAAATTATTCAGGAACCTTTAAATATTACCGGCTGGGAAACAATCTTATCTTTGACAAAATAATTTAGTTTAACATTATATTATGGGGGCTATCCGCGATTTTAAAAAAATAGATATCTTATTTTTCTTTTTGTTGTTCGGTTTTTTTATTTTATTGCCTTTTGATGGCGTCAAAGCTGTCTGTGGGGATACTATTCTTGAATATTGGAGCCCCTTATATGAAAATTGTGAACGAGACTGGATTTTTAGTAGCCTTCCATCATGTTGTAATCCATCTACCTGCCAAGTTTATCCCGGTTACGACATTGATACCTGCGCGAATACTTGCGGAGACGCAGTGGTGCAATCAATCGAATCAAGCGAAGTTTGCGACAACGGCTCGGCCCTAAACGAAACCGTTTATTGCGCGTATACCCCTGTTCTCCTTCCAAGCTGTACTTCCTGTTGGAATCATTGCGCCAACACCCTTGCCGGAACTCCGCAATATTGCGGAGACGATACACCCAATGGCCCGGAAACTTGCGACGACGGCGTGAATAATGGACGACCGCCCAGTCTTGTAATTCCACCTACGCCAATGGGTTTTTTTGACACCAGCGGTAATTCCTTCGGTATAAAAATTTCAGGAAATTATGCTTATGTGGCTGACAGCGGTGGGGGCTTGCGCATTATAAACATAAGCAACCCTTCAAGCCCGACTTCGGTTGGGACTTATGCTACAACAGCATGGAACTTAGATATCGCCGGTAGTTTTGCTTATGTAGCCGCCTATAGCAACGGTTTACAAATTATAAATATAACTAATCCCGCCAGCCCTTCTCTTGTAGGGAGCCGAACGACAAGCGCCGCCGCTACGGATGTGGTCGTCTCCGGAAATTATGCCTATTTGGCTATTTTTAATACCGGCTTGCAAATTATAAACATATCAAATCCGGCCAGCCCGTCTTCCGAAAGTACTCTTACTATTCCCGGAAGTAATCCCACCGGCGTTTTTAAAGTGGGAAATTATGTTTACGTGGCCGATTTTAATAACAGATTACATATCATAAATGTAACCAACCCGGCCAGTCCTGTTATAACCGGATCATATACCTCGCCTTTCCCGATTTATGCCGTAACGGTTTTCGGAAATTACGCTTACGCTTCCGATACTTCCGGCGCGTTGCGGATTATCAACATATTTAATCCGGCCAGTCCCAGTTTGGTCGGTCTGATTGATACTCCCGGATCATCCAGAGGATTATTTATGTCCGGACAATATATTTATATGACCGATGGACTGGTTGGCGGCATGCGTATTATAAATGTATCCACTCCAACAGCGCCGACTGCTCTTACGTCAGTTGATACACCAGGCAACGCAAGTGATGTATATGTATTGGGAGATTATGCTTATGTGGCTGATTACGGAAGCGGCTTGCGTATTTTCCGCGTTAAATTATCCGGCCAACCAAATTATTGCAACTCAACTTGCAACGGTTCTGTGCCGCCAGTCTGTGGCAATGCTTTTTCGGAAACCGGAGAAACCTGCGATGAATATCCTTACAACGGAGTTGCTTGTATTCCTCAATATAACGGCACTTGCGCGTATTGTAATAACAGTTGCGCGCAAAGCAATGTTTCCGGTCCTTATTGCGGAGATGGAACAACCGCGCCTATTTTTGAAGTTTGCGACGACAGCAACACAATAACTGAAACATCGGCAAATTGCCCCTATGATAATCCTGTCTGCACTTTTTGCCGAGCTGATTGCGGGCAAGTGCTCAATTTAACCGGTCCTTATTGCGGAGACGGGACACGACAAATCGCCATCGCCAGCGTGTGCGCGGGTGGAACCAACCATGGCAATGTTTGCGTAAACGCCGCGCAATGTCCTGGTGGTTCTTGTTTGCCGGTAGAAGCCTGTGATGACGGCAACTCTACTGATGCCGGAACATGCAATTCAATCTGCACGGCTCTGACTTACTGCGGAGATGGAACAACTCAAAATCCTAACGGCGCGGGACAAACTGAACAATGCGATGATGGAAATTCCACCGAGGGCGATGGTTGTAATTCAAACTGCACGCCGGCTGTTTGCGGAAACGGCTATGTTGAAACCGGCGAACAATGCGACACCGGCGGACAAACCGCCACTTGTGACACTGACTGCACCACAGCGGTTTGCGGCGATAGTGTAATCAACAGCGCCGCCGGAGAAACTTGCGAACCACCAAACACAGGTACTTGCAATGCAACTTGTACTATAAGCGAATGCGGAAACGGCCTTGTTGAACTCGGAGAGGAATGCGACGGCGGTGGCAGTTGTGGCGCAGAGATAACCACAAAAACTTTTACAGAATCAACATCCGACTTTGTAAACCCGGAGCGTGGTCTTTATCAACACTATGAAACACACTCATCAAGCCACGTTCCGCTAAGTTTAAGTTCATTAACCTCATTACGAAATACCAATGGCGTCTCTCTTATTTTACGCATAGTTTATTTAGACAGTTTTGTGAATGCTTCCATCAGTACCACATTCTTGAATGCGTTAACTGCAGACTTTAACACCATGCGAAACGCCGGGGTAAAAGCTATTTTGCGTTTTGCATACACAACCGATTCAACAGCGCCTTTTGGGGACGCAACGAAATTACGAATGCTGGAACATATTTCACAACTTTCCCCATTGTTGAATGCAAATTCAGATGTAATATTAACAATGCAAACCGGTCTCATCGGAACTTGGGGTGAATGGTACTATACTGACTTCTTTGGTTACCCGCCACCTCTTAGCTCAACAAATCTAACTGACCGAGCAGAAATTGTAACTGCTCTATTAAATGCGTTCCCAGATAGTCGCATGATTCAATTAAGAACGCCCCTGATTAAACAACAAACTTTTGGTACTAGTGTTCCGCTTACCGAAGTCGAGGCATACAACGGCACTAATCGCGCTCGTACCGGCCATCATAACGACTGTTTCTTAGCGAGCAACTCAGATTTTGGCACATATGTAAATACAACAACAGAATATCCATACCTTGCAACCGAAACCTTATATACACCGATGGGTGGCGAAACCTGCAGTCCTAATCCGCCAAGAAGTTTATGCCCTACCGCATTAGCCGAATTACAAATGTTTCATTGGACATACCTTAATAGAAGCTATCATCCGGATGTAATAAGCGGTTTGATTAGTGGCAATTGTTTTGAGGACATTAAACGTGAACTGGGGTATCGATTCGTGCTAAGGAATGTTTCCTACAACAATCCTGTTGAGCCGGGGGGGGCATTATCATTAAGCATCACATTAGAAAATGTAGGCTATGCCGCCCTGTTTAACGAAAGACCGGTATTTATTGTTATAAGCGACGGGACAACATTAAACTTAAATATGGATGCCCGAGAATGGTCTGCGGGTAATACTCACACCTTCAATGTTAATCTAACAGCGCCATCAAATCCGGGTACTTATTCTGTGCGATTATGGATGCCGGATAATAGTCCTAGCCTGGAAGACAACCCAATGTATGCCATACGTTTTGCAAATACATCAGTTTGGGATGGGGTTGCCGGAAATAATATTTTATTTGATGACCTTGTCGTTGATACAGATTGCACTGGTGGGACTGGTGGCGAAACCGCTACTTGCGATGCCGACTGTACTGCCGTGGTTTGCGGGGACAGCACAATTAATACTACCAGTGGTGAGCAATGCGACCCGCCCGGCGGAACTTGCAATGCTTCCTGCTTAATCGCTGTATGCGGAAATAATTATGTTGATTTAGGAGAAGATTGTGACGTCTGGTCCAGTCAAATTCATTCAGATACTACCACTTGCGATGCCAATTGCTCTACCAGAGCTTGTAATGATGGCTACTTAAATGATTTTGAAGTCTGCGATACTTCGGCGACCAATCCTTTTGACGGCGCCACTTGTTCCAGTGTAACGGCAGGTGCGTTTCCTTCCGGCGCTTTGGGTTGTAATCTTTGCAATTCAATAAATACAACCGGTTGCTACTTATGTGGTAATGGGACTCTAGAAGACGCGGAGTATTGCGATGACGGCAATACTGTCAGCGGAGATGGTTGTGAAAGCACTTGTATGTCGTGGACGACCGGCTGGAGCTGTATTGATAATCCGGCCTCCCCGCCCGCTCCGGATAGTTTATGCGCTATGCTTTGTGGAAACAACCATATTGATTCCGGCGAGGCTTGCGACGATGGTGATAATATAACTGAAACCGCCGTTGACTGCCCATACGGTATCCCCTCTTGCACCTTTTGTAATGCCACTTGCAGTCAAATTTTAAATTTTTCCGGTCCTTACTGTGGCAACAGCATCGTGGAAGTCGGAGAAGAAGTTTGTGATCTTGGCATCGCGCAAAATAATAACCCAGATTGTTCTTATGGATTGCAATCTTGCGTTGTTTGTTTGTCGGACTGTTCGGAGCAACAAGCCGGAAACACCAGTTTTTGCGGGGACAGAGAAGTTGACCCCGCCAATGAAGATTGCGACTATGACGAAGGTTTACCGGCCACAGACGGCGATGGTTGCAGTAGTACTTGCGAAGTGGAAGAAGGTTATTCTTGCGGTAATTTCGGAATAGGCGGTTCATACACATGCGAATTTCATTGCGGAATTGATTTGGACCTAGATACTTTTTATGAAGATACTAACTTTGATATAAACGGCGACGGCATAATTGATATAGACGAAGAATGCGATGACGGACCGGAAAACGGAATAAGGTGCGCGCCCGATTACGGAGCTGATTGTCCATGGTGCACTAATTCATGCGAATCCAGAACGGTGACTGCGGATTATTGCGGAGACGGAGATATTAACACTTTATATGAACAATGCGACCAAGGAAATACGGTCGGCGGAGACGGTTGCAGTGTGGCCTGCGACATAGAATCAGGCTGGCAATGTTTTGGCGCCAGGTCATCCGCATGCTCGCCGATATCCGGAGACGGCATTTGCGTTGGCGCGCCTTTTGAAAGCTGTTTAAATAATTTCGATGACTGTGGCGCTTGTTCCATTGTTGATGTTCTCACCGCTCTACCCGGACAAACCTCGGGACTCTTAAACGGAATATTAAATAGCATAACTGATATATTCCCCACTCCGCAATTGAGAATAAATATACCCGGACTAAATCTAAACAGAGCCAGAGTCGATGAACCGATTGAAGTGGAAGTGAGAGTAAAAGGATTTGGAATAAAAACTCCATTCTTTATGGGTGAAAAAGAAGTCAGTGTCACAATTCAGCCGTTTGACCCGGATCACCCGGAAAACGACCTGATAAACATCACTCTAGACTAAAGAAAAGTATACTTTAAAACACCCCGGCTTAGTCGGGGTGTTCTTAATTTAATTTTTGTTCACATAATCCCGGCTATATGGTATAATATTCTCATTAAACATAAACCGAAAAATTATGAAAAAAATAAATATATTAATTTTATTTTTTGTCGTACTCGGTCTTTTGTTTACCCCCTCTTCCCAAAAAATAAAGACTGCTTGTAACCACGGGGTACCGGACGGCACAATCCAAGCGCCCGGAGAAGAATGCGACACTACCATTCTCGCCAATACCGCTTCGTGCGACTATGACGGCGGCGACGGTCTGCAAGCTTGCACTCTCGCTTCTTGCGGAGATAATTATACAAATTCCGTGGCCGGAGAAACTTGCGACGACGGCATAAATAATGGCCAACCGGGCGGTTTTTTGTTTACCGATTGGAGCAATAGAATTGCCGGCTCGGAAGGGACACACACCATTAATTCCGTTGAAATCTCCGGCAATTACGCTTATGTCGCTTCCGGAAATTATATGTATGTTGTCAATATCTCTAATCCGACTTCCCCATATATAGTTGGAACTCTTCTTACTTCTGACACGGTTTTTAATATAAAAATTTCAGGGAGTTATGCTTATCTTGCTAATGGCAACGCCGGATTACGCGTTGTAAATATATCCAACCCAAACAGCCCGACATCTGTGATTACTAGCAATACTCCCGGCACCGCCTATGATGTGGCTATAAGCGGAACATACGCGTATGTAGCTGACTATACAACAATCAGAGTAATAAATATTTCCAACCCTTCAGCCCCGATGCCGGTTGGCGGGTATTCCGGAGGCACCAGAGCATTTAGAGATTTAACTGTATCTTCGGTCAACAGACGCCTTTATGCGTCCGATGCTAATCGCGGTATGGTTATATTAAATATAAGCACTCCATCCACTCCAACATTGATAAGCGATATTGACAGCAACGGCGGGACTCCTTATGGCATAGAGGTAGATGTCCCTAATCTTGTTGCCTACCTTGCCACTTCCTGGGGTATGGAAGTAATAAATATAAACAATGAATGGAGCCCTGTATTATATGGCGTGTTTGATTATGGTTATACGGAAGAAGCAGTGGTATTAAACGGTAAAGCCTATGTTGCCGGAGGAAATGATGGCTTGCATATTGTTGATGTTTCAACTAATGCCAGTCCACGCTCAATCGCCTCAATTGATGTTGAAGCTTTTGTCAGTGATGTTGTCGTTTCCGGCAATTATGCTTTCCTGGCCGCGGAAGAAAGCGGTTTGGTTATCGTGGATATAACGCCAACTTTTACTCCCACTCTGGCTACCCATCTAACAAGTTCTGAAGGGTTTACGGACATAGATATTGAAGGCGGAAAAATGTATTTAGGTGAAACATACAACGCTTGGGATACAAATTTAAAAATTTTTGATTTAACCAATCCAACAAGTCCTTCTTTGCTTAATTCGGTTCCATTTCAATTGACTGAAAGAACTTCAGACTTAAAAGTTAGAGGTGATTATTTATACAGCGCAGAACTTGATTACGGTTTAAGAATATATAGAGTTAACGATCCCGCGCATATAATTGAAGTCGGCTCATGCGATGATAATTGGGGCGCCTACACATATTGTACAGGTCTGGCTTTTGGCGTGGATATTGACGGTAATTACGCATATTTGGCGTCAGAAGGCAGTGGCCTGAATATAATTGACATAACCGACCCCGAAGACCCACATTGGGTTTCCACATTCGCGATAGCAAATGTTAGAGGAGTGGATGTATCGGGAAATTATGCTTATGTGAACAGTTACGGCAGTGGTGGCGGTCTTACAGTTGTAAATATCACAAATAAAGCGGCGCCATCTTTGGCGGGGAGATATACTGTTGATTCAGCCTATTTCGGAGTGATAAATATAGATGATTATGTATATATGTCCAACGGTTATATGGGGTTAAGAGTTTTTAATGTTTCAAACAAATCAGCCCCTCAATCAATAAGTTTAATCAATACCCCTCAAAACGCCGACGAATTGGCGATTTATGGCAACTACGCGTTTGTGGCCGACAATACGAATATGCAGGTCATAAATGTGCGCGACCCTTACCACCCAAACTTTTCCGCTGACTATCGAAACACCAGCGCGGCTGGCAGTATTATTAATTTGGATATATATGGAGACTATGCATATTTAGTTGGCAATACCGGCCTTGATATTATAAGAATCAGGGATTCCAGCATTCCGAATTACTGTAATGAAACTTGCGACGGTTTAACCGCGGCCGACTGTGGCAACGCGCTTGTTGAAGCCGGAGAAGAATGTGACGACGGTTATTTGAATACCATCAGCTGTACCGCCGGCTGGGGCGATACTTGCGAATATTGCAGTGATGGTGGCGATGGAAATACCGCCTGCACAATACAAACAATGCAAGGCTTATATTGCGGTGATGGAATTTTAACCCTATTCTTTGAAACTTGCGATGATGGCGATAATACTAATGCCAATACTTGTAATGCAACTTGTTCCGGTGCGACCGTTTGTGGCGATGGCACACGACAAACGCCAAACGGTGTAGGCTTAAGTGAAGTCTGCGATGATGGTAATACAACTACTGCCGGCCAATGTAATCCAACTTGCACCGCTTTAACAGTCTGCGGTGATAATGTCACTCAAACGCCAAATGGAGCCGAAGTTAATGAAGTCTGCGACGATGGCGATAATACTAATGCCAATACTTGCAATGCGACCTGCACAGCGCCAACTTACTGCGGAGATGGCACAGTACAAGCGCCAAATGGTTTAGGAGTAACTGAAACTTGCGACGATGGTAATGCCGTAACCGAAAGTTGTATTTATGGACAGATGTCCTGCACGGTTTGCGGGTCTACTTGTCAGAATGTTCCGGGTATTATTACCTATTGTGGAGATAATGTTGTAAATGGGGCGGAGATGTGTGATGACGGTAACACGATTACCGAGACCTGCGTCTATGGATCTAGTCTTGCCTGTATGGTTTGCAATGCCACTTGTCAAAGAGTATTGGGTGTTACCAGTTACTGCGGAGATGGCACAATCAACGGACCGGAGACTTGTGATGACGGCGATAACACCGATGCCAATACTTGTAATGCAACCTGCACCGGTCTAACCATTTGCGGCGATAGTGTGGTACAAGACCCTAACGGTTCCGGCGGTTCTGAAGATTGCGACCCACCCGGTTCGCTAACTCCATTCGGCACTTGCAGTTCACAATGCCAATTCGCCGTATGCGGTAATAATTATGCCGATTTGGGAGAAGATTGCGATGTTTGGCCGACTGAAAGCCCCTTAAACATAGACACCTTAGCTTGTGATTGGGATGGCGGTGATGGAGATCAAGCCTGCACTTTCAATGCTTGTGGCACTGATGGTTATTTAAATGATTTTGAAGTTTGTGATTTATCCGTACCGGCTCCCCTGACTTTTGGCGGCGCCACTTGTTCCAGTCAAACAGGAGGCTCGCTTCCTTCTGGCACTTTAGGTTGTGACCTTTGCGACTCAATAAATATAACCGGCTGTTACTTATGCGGTAATGAAACTCTTGAAGACGCGGAAT
>MFQY01000035.1:10606-17148 GCA_001783185.1 Candidatus Magasanikbacteria bacterium RIFOXYC2_FULL_40_16
CGTACGGCACACCTTCTTGTACTTTTTGCAATGCCGATTGCAGTCAGATTTTAAATTTTACCGCTCCGTTTTGTGGCGATGGAGTTGAAAATATTATCAGCGTCGGCCCGGACGGTATTTCCGGCACAGGTGATGACACCAGAGAAGCTTGCGACTTGGGTGTATCCCAAAACAATGACTCTGATTGTTCCTACGGACTTACATCCTGCACGGTTTGCTTATCCAACTGCTCGGTTGAACAAGCCGGAAACACCAGTTTTTGCGGAGACGAAGAAGTTGACCCTGCCTACGAAGATTGCGACTACGATACTGGTCTGCCGGCGACAAGCGGAGATGGATGCAGTTCGGCTTGCGAAATTGAAACCGGTTATGTCTGCGCCGTTATTGATGGTTCGTATCAATGTGTCTTTTCTTGCGGAAATAGCGCTTCTACAGACCCGCTAATAGATATACAAGCCTTCGCCCCTTACAATGAAGAATGTGATGCCGGATCAAATAATGGCCTACGATGCGTGCCTGTTGCTTATGGTGTTGACTGTATTTGGTGCACAGACTCATGCGAATTAAGAACCGTAACCGCGGATTATTGCGGAGACGGCGAGATAAATAATCCGCCTGAAAATTGCGACCAAGGCAATACAGTTAGCGGAGATGGCTGCAGCGCGACCTGCCAAGAAGAATCCGGCTTTGAGTGCACCGGAACAAGAGACTCAACCTGCGATTCTGTATCAGGAGACGGTATTTGCGTCGGCGCTCCGTTTGAAACTTGCATTAATAATTTTAATGATTGCGGAGCTTGTTCTATCGTTGATGTTTTAACCGCTTTGCCGGGCGAAAGCGTTGGTGTACTTAATGGCATACTTGAAAGTATTACCAATATTTTCCCCACCCCACAATTGAGAATCAATATCCCGGGCTTAAATCTAAACAAAGCCAGAATTGATGAAGCTTTGGAAGTTTTGGTTAGTATTGGCAAGACTTTAGAAGGCCCTACATCTAAAACTAAATTCTATCTAGGTAATGAAGAAAAATCTATAACGATTGATGAAATTAAAACAAACCCTGAGGGTATAGAGACTATTGATATATCATTTGAATAATTTATTTATATACAATGATTAAAAAAATTAAAATATCATTCATAATAACGGCAATATTAATTTTTTTGCCTTTGTTTTCCGTAAACGCGCAAGAATCGCAATGTGTAGGCATGGAAGAAGGTGACGAATGCACTGTCGGCGACTACTCCATTGAATATGCCGGGCTGGACCCAATCACGGGCGAAAGAAAATTAATAGCCAAGACAGTTGATGTTGGTTATGATCCCAACTATATTGATTCCCCCTTTCTTACAGATTATCTGGCCGCAATGTATAGATACGCGGTGATTGTCACGACTATTTTAGCCACTATCGTCATTATCTTTGCCGGTGTTTTATGGATTACTTCGGCCGGCAACACTGAACAAATCGGCCGGGCGAAAAAAATGATTGGCCGGTCAATTACCGGATTATTATTGGCAGTCGGTTCTTATACTATTTTATGGACGATTAATCCGCAATTGGTTGAGTTTGGTAGTTTAAAGATATTGAGGGTGGCTAATGTAAATATAGCTTCTGATGAAAGCCAAATTAATCAATTCGGCTCAACGGCCGGGATTTTAGTTGTTATAGGGGGCAAACCATCTTCTGACTTTGGAAAAAAATTTATGGAAAATAATATACCTGCTGAGATAAAGAACAGCTACACTATTGTATATGCAAATTGGGAAGATAGTATAAATGATATAAAAGCTCAAGCGGAAGAAGCAAAAAAACAAACTGGAAATAAAATATATCTCATAGGCTTTTCTAAAGGAGGCGAAACAGTATTTAATTTACTAAAAAGCAATTTTCAGGTTGATGCTGTTGGTTTGATAGACCCAAGCCATTATCATTGGAGAGAAGGAATCCTTCCAAAAAATACCACTATGATATGGGGTAGCCCTTTTTCTACCAACAGTGAGTTTAAAGAAGAATATGAAAAAATAATTAAAGAGATAGAAGAAAATGGGGGAAGAGTTGAAAAAATAGTCACAAGCCATGCGGGGGCGGTAAAATTGTATTTCGACGTAATATTTTTAGGTAAAAAAAATATATAATATCATTATTTACTCATCGCATTTGTTTATGCAAAAAATAACACAAAAACCAAATAAATTATTCATATTATTTTTTGTATTATTTTTGTTACTAATAATACCGATGGCATCTAAAGCCCAAACCGTCCAATGCGACCCAACCCAATGCAAAGATATGAAAGAGGGCGATATTTGCACAGCTGGCAACTGTACGATCCAATATGATGGCATTGACGAATTAGGCAATAGAAAAATTATAGTAAAAACAGTTGATCTGGGTACTGACCCCAACTATATTGACTCGCCTTTCCTTACGGATTATTTGGCCGCAATGTATAGATACGCGGTGATTGTCACGACTATTTTAGCCACTATTGTTATCATTTTTGCCGGTGTTTTATGGATTACTTCAGCCGGCAATACTGAACAAATCGGCCGGGCGAAAAAAATGATTGGTCGGTCAATTACCGGATTATTACTGGCAGTCGGTTCTTACACTATATTATGGACGATTAATCCGCAATTGGTTGAGTTTGGTAGTTTGAAAATATTACGGGTGGCTAATATCAGTGTTGAAGAAGCTTTGGGAAAAGAAGACCAGGACAAGGATTATGCCCCATCAACTGAATTATCTGGCATACAACCAATTCCTGAAGCTCTTGGCCTTACCTATACTATGTCCTCCTACTTTGGACAAGGGGCATCCCCATGGGGAAGCGAAAAGTATAGTTGTGGTACATATAAAAATGCCGGATGTGCTCCAACTTCTATTGCTATGGTTTTAAAAAGACTCGGGGAAACAAGCGTTACACCACCTGAAATCGGAAAAATTGCGGAAAATACCGGAGCAGTTCAGTGTGGAAAAGGCACTTCAACACAGGGCACAGCCGGAAAAAAATTTATGGATAAAATCGCCGCAGACTATACTGTAAAATATGAATGGGTAGACGAAGCAAAAGCCAAGCAATTGCTCAAGGATGGAAAATGGCTCATACAAAGTGGAAAGCAAGCTGGATTTACAGGTTCAAACACAATGAAATATTCCCCAAACGGACATTACATAGTTCTTACCGGTATAACCCAAAAAGGTGGCCAAACTATTTATACAGTGAATGACCCCGGCAGACAATCCTCAAAGGAAGGAATAACTTATCAAACAGAAGAGTTATTTAACAAGGTAAACAGACAATTTTTATACATCCATAAATAATATCTACTCCAAATGCATCCCGCTCTCCCACTCTTTCACCCTCTCTTTTAAACTCGGATACTTGCTAAAATCAATTCCGCTCGCCAACTGGCGGGCTGTTTTGATTAAATCAATATCCCGAGTGCTGGCGAACTTAAGGTTCATAATTCCGCTTTGCGCCGTGCCATAAACCTCGCCCGGACCGCGCTGAGCCAAATCAAACTCGGCCAACTTAAACCCATCATTATTTTTTTCAAAAAATTTCAATCTATCCTGCGATTTTTGAGAAAAATTCTCCGTAAACCCAGCACCATTTTTAACACAAAAATGGTGCTGGGTAAACAAAAAACAATATGATTGATAAACACTTCTACCTACTCTTCCTCTAAACTGATGCAGTTGCGCCAGCCCGAATCTTTCCGCGTCTTCAATAACCATTACACTCGCGTTGGGAATATCAACTCCCACTTCCACCACTGAAGTTGAGACCAAAATATCAATCTCTCCCTTATTCATTTTTTCCATAATCGCGCTTTTTTCTACAGGCTTCATCTTGCCGTACATATACGCGACTTTCAAATCAGGAAAAATTTTTTCTGATAATTTCTTATATTCATCCAGCACATTTTTTTTATCAAGCTGGTCAAATTTCAAAATATTATCTTCCGTTATTTCAACCAACGGGCAGATAACAAAAATCTGCCTCCCCTGCTTTACTTGCCCTCTGATAAAATCATACGCCTTGGTTCTGTCATTTTTAGCGACCAACCGGGTAATTATCTTTTTCCTGCCCGGGGGCAAACCGCGTATAATTGACACATCCAAATCGCCATACAAAGTAAGAGCCAAAGATCTCGGAATCGGCGTGGCTGTCATGCTTAAAAAATGTGCCGATTTTCTCGAAGCTGCCGGCTTCGTTTGAAAATCGAGCATCCCGACCGAAGCGTCGGGAAGGCCATAGATATTTTTTTGTCTTATAAGGCGTCTCTGCTCCACTCCAAATCTTTGTTGTTCATCCACAACCACCAGCCCAAGATTTTTAAAAACCAAATTTTCCGACAAAAGCGCGTGGGTGCCAATGGCGATTTTCAATTCGCCCTTTCTAATTTTTTCACCGATATAATTTTTTTTCTTTACTAAAGTGCTTAAATGGCCAATATTATTATCATTGTGGATTTCCGCTTTACTGCGTGTATACAAACAAACATTATTTTTTCCGTCTTTGAATAAACTGACAAAAGATTCATAATGCTGGGAAGCCAAAACTTCAGTAGGCGCCATAACAATCACTTGAAATCCTTTTTCCAAAGCGCTGTTGGCGCAAATTGCCGCCACCACCGTCTTGCCGGCGCCGACATCGCCCTGCAAAAGTCTGTTCATCGGTTCAGCCTTATTCATATCCTGAAATATTTCCCAAGTGGCGATTTTTTGCGCGTCAGTCAGAGTAAAACTCAATTTTTCCAAAAACTTTTTTACCACATCCTTATCAAATTCAATTCTTGAAGCTTTTTGTCTTTTTAAAGACTGCCTGATCATCTCCGCCCTAAGCTGAAGAATAAAAAGCTCATCAAACTTCAATCTTTTTTTGGCCGTTTCAATATCGTTTTCAGAAACCGGAAAATGAATTTTACTGATTGCTTCATTCAATTGCATGAGTCCGGTTTTTTCAAGAATATCATCCGGCAACCAATCCGCAATATTTGTTGATTCACCCACCACTTGGCTGACTAAAAACCTAAGCTGTTTTTGGCTTATTCCATAAGTCAGCGGATATATCGGCACGATGCGCGCTGTATGAGCGGTACTGAAACCGGCGCGGATTTTTTCATAACTCGGCGAAGCCAGACTGATGCCTTTTTTATTAACGCTGACCTTGCCGGAAAAATTCACCCAATCCCCTGTCTTTAAAACTTTAATGATAAATCTCTGCCCAAACCAAATCAGATTGCAAACGCCGGAATCATCCGCCACTTCCGCCTCCACAATCACCATTCTTGTTCTTGGATTATACCGGCTGGATAATTTTGTAATCTCGGCCTTAATAGTGACCTGCTTGCCAACTTCAAGATTGGCAATCTTTTCCACCTTACTATAATCCTCATATCGAAACGGATAATACAAAAGCAAATCCCGCACGGTTTTAATGCCGAGCTTGTTCAATTGCTTTTCCACTGTTTTTCCCACCCTGTTTAATTGTGATACTTTTGATTTTAATTGCATAGTTACCGGTATTTTATCACAAAAATTATTTTTAAAAAAATAAGGGGTCCCGACTTAGTCGGGACCCTCAAGCAAGCTCTCGCTTACTTATACTCAAGTGTGACTTTGGCTATGGGAGGATGGAGGATTTTGGCTTTGGCTTGCGCCGATTTGTTTCTCCTAAGGAAATCACCGATGATATCCTTAACCATCAAAAACTTCGGCACGCCAAAGGTCTTCACATACCCCAGCATTTCTTTTTCAATCAAATCAACAATCAAACTGTGTTTGGTCACTTCCTCATTGGTCAGGCCTTGGGTGTATGCTTCCGTAAGCAATTCCACCACATCGTAGCTGTAGCCGACATCTTTAAAATCGGTCTGGCCAGGTTCAAGCCCGGCTGTTGGTATTCGGTTGGCAGATTCGCTGAAATTGAGAAAAACCGCCATTTGGCGAACCAATCTCTTGGATAGATCGCCAATCGGACTGCAGTGGACAGCGCCATCCCCGAAAAGGGTGTAATAGCCAATGCCGAAGTCTTCGTCCTTATTGCCGGTACCGAGAACTATCTTATTCTCCAACGCCGCAAAAGTGGAAAGGATATTTCCCCTGGCGCGAGAAATGGCATTGCCTTTGTGGAAAAGATAAGATTTTTTGTCAGCGCGACTAAGAATATTATCATACGGCGAGATATGGGGCTCAATATTGTAAATTTCGTGCCTTATACCCAGCCTTCGGGCCACTTTTAGACCATCCAGAGCATCCTCCGGTTGATTTGTCTTGCTTGGCAGAATATAGCCAACCAACTCAAGCTTTGGACCGAGTTCCAGCCTGTTATGGATATTGAAGGCCATTTGGGCCAGAGCCGCCACCACAGTAGAGTCAACCCCGCCCGACAAACCGATTACTCCGCCGGTTTTATGAGCCGACAAGACGGTATCGGTAATAAACCTGCCGATTTGATCGGCAACCAGATAACAATTCATCGTTGGAAGCTTGATTCTTTTTTCTTTCTTTTTTCCAAACATCACACTT
>MFQY01000036.1 GCA_001783185.1 Candidatus Magasanikbacteria bacterium RIFOXYC2_FULL_40_16
TCCCCAATTGAATTGGCGGGATGTGAGATTAAAAATATTGACCCATTAAAATTAGAGAGATAGGAACCTTCATAGGAACCTTAAAGGGGTACGCTAACTTTATGGGTATAAAAAATAGCCAAAAAAATGGCTTATATTAGTCAAATAAACTATACAAAAAAAACAATCCTCCAAAACAAAAATCTGCCAGCTGGCAGATTTTTGTTTTTATTCTCGTAAAGCCACTCTCGGGGGCGTTTCATCCATATCCACATCTACCAGGTGTTCTTTTCCATCCAAATCAGTCGCAATTATATTGCCGGTTTCATTCAAAGAAAATTTATTTCCTTTATCTAAAATAAAATAATCTTTATTACCAACAGTCAATTTGATAGCGTGGCATCCGCTTGGTTCAACACTTATCTCTTTATCAGCGCTAGACTCCATATTCAACAATAAATCCGCCTCCTTTTCCCATTCCCCTGTCACATTGTTTATCATGTTTATTCTAACCGCCTCAGCCATTTCCTCCGGCTTTGCTCTTGATTCTGAACCTAAAATTTCAATTAACCCCTTATCGGCCGGATTTATTTTTTCACTCTTGGCAAAATCCTCAGCAACCATCATCCCAAAAGCAGCTGAATCACCCACGCTTCCTCCTTCCAAACTATGATAAACCACCTTGTTTTTCAAATAACCCAAGTACTTATTAAATTCACTATCATATAATTTTTCATAACGATCAATAATGATCGGATCAATCGCCAATTCATTAACAGTCTCCGCAGTCTTTACTTCTTCAACTCTCACTGCCGCCTCATCCGCGCCGGAAATCGCGTCCGGTTTAACATCAGGCGCGATTGCCAATACTTTTTGTTTTTCCACAATCGCCGCCATCTCTTCCAAACTTCCAATCTTGGCTTCTTTCGGCAAATCAACCGGCATAACTATTTTTTCAACCCTTTCCGCGCTCCTCGGCTCCGCCGTTTCAGAACTAAAATTTGTTTCCTCATACTCTTTTACTGCTCTCAAATCAGGCCGTCCTCTAACAGTCAGCTCATCCTGTCCGCCCACCATCTCCCCTACATCCGCTTTTATTTTTGTTCCCAACTCCTCATCAGATAATTTGCCAAGATTTTCCGTTGTTACTTCTCTCTTTTCCAAATACAATTTATCTTCCACGTCGCTCCCGTCCGTTGCCCCCAATCGGTATCTCTCGCCATCAAAAACCACCGCCACTTTTTCCGGCTCTTTAATATGCAAAGCGTCGCGCCAATCAACAGCGCTGTCGTTAAAATCATTTTTGTATATATCAAAAAGAATCTTTCTGGTGTCCACCGGCAATTTTTTCAAGCTTATTTCCGGGCTGAACAATTCTTTGACATTTCCATTATGAGCATCCAGCAATTTTCTTACTTCAGGAATTTTCTCAGCATAAAGCTGTAATTTTTCCGGATGCGCCGCGATATCTTTGTAAATAACATGGGTGATGCCCTCGCCTTTGCCTGCCACCGCGTCATAACCCAAAGAAACTTCCAGTTGGCTATGCACTTCTTGTGGAGACAAACCGGTAAAATCAACTTTAGGAGTTACTTCTTCAACTGAAACTGACGCAGAAGGGGCTTCTGACACATCCGGCGCAGTTCCTCGCGCCACATCATGAGTTTCAGCGTGCCCGCCGGTAATCCAATCCTTAACCGCGCTTACACCTCCCGCAACATTTTTAATTGCCTTACCAACTAAACCGCTAGCGGAGACAACCCCCGCGCTCAAAGCTATAATTTTGTGTCTATTTTTTATTTTTGTCTGCTCCTTTATATTTTTTTTCACATACTTGTCTGATTCATCCAAAATCTCATCTAAATTAGTCACCCTTTCTCCATATAACACCCGCAATCTGTCTTGTAGACGATTATATAATTCCGTATATTTACTCTGCGAAAGAACAACACCATCCAGGCAACACCTGGCTTCAATCATCTCTAATCTTTCATTTAGATTATCCTCTGACAAATTATTAATATCCTCAATACTCAAATCCGCCAGCAACCCTGACTTTTCTTCTTTGGCTATAGCCGCGTTTTTCATTAAATCATAAGAAAAACCGGAAGTGCCAATAAAACGCATCCCCGCCCTGGCAGCTCCAGTAACCGCAAACCCTACTCCACCAGTCGCAAAACCGACACCTACTAAACCGGCATTAATTGCCGTACGCACTGATAACATCCTTGCGCCCATCTTGCCTAGCCAACTTTTCGGCTTATCTTTCATTTTTGACTCCAAATTCAAATCTCCAAGTTTTTTATAAATTCCTCTGACTCTTGCCCAAGTTTTTTCACCCAAACCGGCTGTTTTAACATCTTCCAAAATTTGCGCATCCACCAAACTGGTTTTCTCTCCCAACGCGCGAATAACCTCCGCGCCCACATATTCCGCGCGAGCCTGTTTGTATTCCGCCTCAGCTTGAGCAAAATTCGCCTCTACATCAACGGCTTTCTTTCTGGAAAAAAACCTGCCGACTTTAGACAACACCCCGTCTTTTTTCTCGTAATCTTTTTTGGCTTTTACATAAGCTCTTCTTTTTTCTTCAAGAACTTGTTTTAATCTCTCCTCTTCCGCGATTCTTAATACTTCAGCGTTTTCAGCTTCCGCCGGTTCTCGCTTCAACAATCTCTCCGCCTCAACTTGCCTGCCGGCAAAAGTATCTTCTTTATCATAAACAAACAATTGCGGATTCTCTATTTCCAATTCCGTAAGTAAATCGCCAAAATCTTCGTCCTGCCAATTTGGATAATCTCGCGCGCGCTCCTTGTCCACCACGCCATCGGCATATTTTCTCAAAATATCTATTTCCGCTTTCGGGTCATACGCGCTCATAATCCAATCAATTTCGCTCCTCTTCTCGGCTGTTGAAATTTTATTTTTTCTGATTAGTTCGGTTGATTTTTCCAAACCCACCGGTTCATTTTCCGGTTGAATAAATTCCGGCACCGCCTCCGACGCTGTTGATTCTGACAAATCAATCGGTTCCGGCACACCGTCAGATTCCCCCGGCTCCAAAGGCCTGAAAACCGGTTCGGGAACGGCCTCAACCGCCGGTCTGTCTTTATCAATTTCACGCAATTCTTTCATTATATTTTTAACTCTTCCAAAAAAGTCATCCTCATTTTCCGCGTTTAATTTACTGTCCATCATATTCACACCCTCTTCGACAAATTCCAAAGTCTCTTTCTTTATATTCCCCTTTCTTTCCAATTCTCTCAAGAAATCAATCACTTCATTTCTTGGATTTGCCATATAAAATAATTTCTTTATCTCTTCTTTTTGCGCATCCAAATTTTCTATTCCCAAGTCAACGCCAAAAAACTTATCAGACAAAGATTTGATTATGCCCCGCAAATCACTATAAAAATTCTCCTTTGTCTCTTCCGGAGTCGCGCCTATTTTTTTAATTGATTTTATTTGTTCAATCAATTTGGCAAGCTCTTTTCCGCCAAGCCATTTCCTAAACTCCTCGCCTTCTTTGCCGCGTTTAATTTCTTGTATAATTCTATCTTCCGCGATTCCCCTGCTTTCCGCTTCCGCAATAATTTTGCTTAAATAATCCTCTTTGTCTTGAAAAACTTTTTCAACGGCCGGCGGCGCTTCAACAACTTCCGTTTTTCCTTCCGCTTTATCAATAATTTCTTTTAAAATACGCTTCGCGTTTTCTTTAAACTCGCCCGGCGTTTTATATTTTTCATTTTTCAATTCTTCTATCTTGCTTTCAAAAAATTCAAGCCCGACGCTGACTAAAAAATTATCACCAACTTTATCAAAATCTTCGGCAATCAACCTGACCGCTTCATGACTTTTTATTTCCACTGCGCTTTTATCCGCTTGATTGATTATTAAATCCAAATAAGGGCCAACTTCCAATTTGCCAACCGGAAATTTTCTTTCTTTTTTTGCTTCTGTTTCAGCGCTTTTAACCACCGGCTCAGGCTGTATTGTTTTTTCAGTCGGTTCCGCTTCTACCGCCACAGGCGCTACTTCAACAACAGGAACCGCTTCAGACAATTTAACAGCTTTTCCTTTCTTCTTTTTTCCGCCCTTTTTTTCGGTTTTATCTTTTTGGTCTGATTGATCTGACAATTTAAGTCCGGCTAATTTATCCAACCCTTTAATTCCACCTCTTAAAGATTCCGTTGCTTCTTCCAAAGGAACCGGACGAACCGGAATAATTTCAGCTACTTGCTCCGGCTTTTCTTTGGTTTTGATTTCCTCTTCAGCCGCAAATTCCGCGCACTCTGTCACTGCGGCTCGAAATTTTTCTTTAATGCTTTCCAATCTTTCTTTCGCTTTTTGTATCATATCTTCAACAGCCTTCTCTTCTTCACCAGCCGCGCCTTTGAACTCCTTCCTCAATTCATCCACTTCTCCAAACAGACCATTAATCAATTCCACTTTCCCTTTTATTCTTTCGCCATATACCTCAACAAAATCCAACATCTCGTCTTCCAAATTTGAGATTCCTTTTTCAATTAACTTAGCTTCGGACATTTCTTTCCCGTCGTGATTATTTTGTTTTTTTTCATCGGTCATATTATTATGGCTTACTGATTATTTCTTCTAAAATTTTTTTTGTTTTCACTTTATCCGCTATCGCCCGGACTTTATTTTTCAATTTTTTTCCTTCCACTTCCAAAAGCTCCAGCTCTTTGTAAATCTGGGCATAGACTCTAGCTATCTCCTTGTATTTGGCCACCTGTTCTTCGGTCAATTTTTTCGTGTTATTAACTTGCGGCATACCCCATAATAAAAATAAATAATTATTTGTAAGATTATTGAACGCTGTTTACAGTTTGCGACAGCCGAATAATTTTCTTTTTTGCGGATTTGTCCCGCCCGCGGCGGGACACCTCACAGCCGAGGCGAGAATGAGCAAAAAAGATAATTATTCGGCCGAGCTTAACATTGCTAAATATAAATAACTCTATATTATTCCTACAAATTATCTTTTAAACCCCAAGCTCCTCAACTTTGTCTTTTACTTCTTCCTTCAATTTTACGACTTCATCCTCAATCAGCCCCGCCATATCAATACTATTTCCATCCAAAATCGCTTTTATCTCCACTTCATTATTATTAGTTGTCGCTTCCACGAATTTTTCTTTTTCCCCCGCGTCCAATTTTTTTAAAATACTTAAAGCGATGCGTTTTTGCACGAGTTCATTCAATTTTTTTAGAATATTTATCTTCTTCTCATCAGGCAAAGATTCTATGCCGAGAATAGAAATTATATTTTCATTTATTTGCTCTTCGTTTATCATATTCTCCAAATTAATTATTTAAAACTTTGTTTTTTAAAACTTGAATATCAAACTCCTGTCCGTCCCTGTAAACCGTCACACTGAAATTTTCCGGCGCCAACAAAACCTGTCTGGATAAATTCAAAATATTAACCGGCTGATTCTGCACTCTCACGATGACATCGCCGACACCGACAGTGCTTGAGGTGATTTTTGTGTCGGATTTTTCCACATAAAAACCGGAAACTTTTTTAATCAATTCCCCATAGCTGACATGGCCGTTCACCATATATCCGGACCAATTCACTCCACGATAATCGGGCGCGCCGTTCTGCAAAACCGAAGCGTATTGGCTGTTAATCAACCAACCGTAAATTACTCGCCCGTCCTCGTTTAAAATACCCAACATCTCTCCGGAATTATTTATTAAAATATTCCCCGCCTCTCCACCGGTAACCGAATAAAATAATTGCGGTTCCCATATTTTATATTCCGGCTCCACCGCGCTCAAATCTTTTCGGACCAGACGCTGGTTATATTCCACAGCCGATAATTCCCACGCCGAATAATTATCATAAATATCATTCCAGTTGGCAAAAGAAATAAACGGAAAACCGTCGCCTTCAAATTTAATATAGGTTAATCGGCTGACCGGGTCAACAAATACTTTTTGTATTTTATAAACCGTTCCTTGATAATCAACCCCTTCCCAATATTTTTCATCCCCTTTTTTATAATCAGTCGCGTAGGCTACGGCCCAGCCGTCCGAACTAAACATAGTCGCCTGGTATTTATCAACCGATTCCGCGTAAAATTGCTTATCTATTTTATCTCTGGAATCATACACATACCATAATCTTTTTTTCACCGTGTTTAAAAGCGACAAATCAATTTCCGCGTTTCCGGAATTAAATATTTTTTGCGAATTTATCAGCGTTTGGTCCGGCGCGAAAGAAGGCAAAATCCATACCAGTGTGGAAAGCGCCAAAGCGACACTGGTCAGACCGGCGACAAAAATCAAAAACAAAAGCCACCAAATTGACTTAAAGGTTCGATGCGCGCGTATATCACAGGCTTCCGGAGGCAAATGCGGGGGCTTGTTATTCATAATAATTCATATTTAAACATACAAACATGCAAACATTTAAACATTATTTTATCCGTATGTTTATATGTTTAAATGTTCAAATGCTTAAATGTTTTACACCCATCTGACAAAAAACAACAAAAGCGCGGCAAAAATCACCAAGTTCACGCTTAAAAACAAAATCTGTCTTTTCCAAACCACTCCGTTGGGTCCGAAGTGAAATCTGGTAAGCAATTGTAAAATATACCACAGCCAAGTCAAGAAAAATCCAGACACTAGATAGCCAAACGGCAAGAAGTGCATCACCCATATTAATTCTATCATTAAAAAACCAATTAAAAAAGCCCAAATCAGCCATTGTTTCCTCGCAATTTCAAAATATTTTTTCCAAATCATCACTGAAATGCCGGCAAAAACCGCCCCCCCGATTAAATTCAAGGCCCAAAACGGAATCTTCGGAAAAAACAGGCTCAACGCGAAAATTGTCGTGATAATCGCGAACGCGTCAAACGACCAAATCACCACCATTATTCGGCGATACGGTTTTTGTTCAATCTGTAAAAAACTGTCCTCACTGAAAAGAGACTGAAACAACAAAAGCATCACAAACCCAATTAAAAATACGAAGAACGGCTTCAGAAAATTCCACTCAACAATGCTTATTAAACTTAAAAAAGAAAAAATTGTTATTAAAATAATCGGCAAAAGCGATTGCTCTTTGTTTCTCGCCTTCCGTACTTTTATTTCAAACAAAACAATCAACAAAAGCCAAACCGGCAAAACGATGACAAATACCAGCCGGCTTTGATACCGGTAAATCACAAACAGAGCCAAACTGCTCAACAGCGCCGGAATCACGGAAATTATATTTTGCGCTTTTCTCGCCATATAAATAATTAATCCTACAATGATTTTGTTCTGTCATTGCGAGGCCTTTAGGCCGTCGCCCCCCGACTAAGTCGGGGGATAAGTGTTCCCTTACAATCCCCCAAAACAGCGAGATTATCCCGATTTTATACCAATAAAATCGAGGATCCTCGATTTCGCTGAGGCGAAATCGGGACTACACGCCAACCTAATCGGGACTCGTAATGACAGTTACAAATAAGGTTTATTTTAAAATCAATTCTTTTTATAAATTTGCACAAAATCAGTATGGACTGATTACAAACTTTCAATTATGGTTTGGTTCTCTTTGATAAGCTCCTTAATTATCAAAATAATTTTTTCTTTTGTCTCCTCCCCTGTCAAATCCGCCCGCTCCATCAATTTAAACGCTTCCAGCATTTTTTGCAAATGCAAATCGCGCAAATCAGTCGGCACATATATATCAAAAAATCCGCTACTGACAATGGAGACGATTTCTCCTTTATCTTTCGCTTCCTCCAAACGGCCGGACAATCTTTCCATACTCCCTTTATAGGAAACGGCGATTTCTTCCTGGCTGCGCAAAATCTTCACTTCCGCGCCGGCGTTCTCGTCTGTTTTTGCCTTTTCGCTTGTTTTATTCTCCCCTCCCATTCCATACCCGATAAAAAAGGATAATAGCAGAATTACCGCCAAAACCGCAAGAGCCAAGCCCAGTTTCCAACCACTGCTCAACCTTGCAAAAAACATAAATAAATGGTAAAAAGTATACTAATTATCTTACAAATAGTGTACACTATTTAGTATGTTTAATCAACCTGAAAAAACCGGCCCGTATGCCAGTCTATTCTGAAAACAAAAAAGCCAAATTTGACTATGAAATCCTTGAGAAATTTGAGGCCGGTTTAATATTGACCGGACCGGAAGTAAAATCCATCCGATCGGGCAGTGTCAGCCTGAAAGGCGCTTTTGTCACTTTCCATAGAAATGACGCCAATATTACCAATCTTCACATTCCAAAGTATAAATACGCGGGAAGCGTGCTCAACTACGACCCGGAACGCACGAAAAAACTACTGTTAAAACGCAAAGAAATCAATTATTTAAGAGGAAAATCCGAGGAAAAAGGCTTGACAATCGTCCCTATTTCGTTGTATACTAGAGGCCGTCATATAAAAGTTGAGATAGCGATCTGCAGAGGCAAGAAAAAGTATGACAAAAGAGAGACTATTAAGAGAAGAGAGCTCAAACGAGAGCTCGGCCGAAAGATAAAAGGCGGATAGTCGCGCTTTACAATTTACCAATGGGGATGACAGGCTTCGATAGTCGGAGTCGTTATCTAAATGGGCATATCGAGCGCTTACCTCGCTAAACTAAGCAAAACTTTACGTGTAAACGTATTAAGCCGTGCTAAGAACGCACTTGCTCGCGCATTTGCTGTTCCTACATTGGCTTCCGTTGTCGCTTAAATTCGACAGCCATCACTCCCTTGATACTCAATAAAGGGACAGTGGTGTAAACCATTGAGCGTAAAAATATGCCCTTATCCGCGAGCATATTTTGAAATTCTTGCGGACAATCTTATAGAATCAATTTTGCTGTTTTGTATCTATAAGCTACCCCCGACTTAGTCGGGGCTAAACCAGCTAAATATGTAGTACATTTAGCTAACCCGATATAGACCCGGGTTCAATTCCCGGCATCTCCACCAAAAAACAAGTTCATAACTAACAGAAACTATTGGCTCTGAACTATGAACTAAGAACTATATTTATGCGCATCTCACGTAGAAAAAGACCGGACAAACCTTTAATACCTCATTATAACCTTAATGAGCGCATTCGCGTGCCTGAAGTCCGCTTGCTTGATGAGGAAGGAAACAATATCGGCGTTTTGCCGGTAGCGGAAGCGTTGCAAAAAGCCAAAGAACAAGAACTTGATTTGGTTGAAATTAATCCGAAAGCCAATCCGCCAGTGGCCAAATTAATTGATTTTACCCGTTTCAAATATCAGAAAGAAAAGGAGATGAGAAAACAAAAAATCAGCTCCCATGTCAGCGACATAAAAGGAGTCAGACTTTCCATCAGAATCGGCGACCATGATTTTGACATCCGCGTCGCTCAAGCAGAAAAATTTATTGATCGCGGAGACAAGGTAAAACCGGAAATAATGCTGAAAGGCAGAGAAAACGCCCATCCGGAAATAGCGTTTGAAGTGATTAAAAGATTTTTCAGCAAACTTAACGAACTGGTGGAAGTGCGGTACGAACAGGATCCGATCAAACAAGGAAATAAGATAACCTCAATCATCATAAAAAAGAGCTAGCATCATAAAAGCATTAAAACATAAAAACAATTACTACGCGTCGCGCAACTTTCAAATAATGTTTTTATGTTTTTATGTTTTAATGACCAAGGGGTTGACAAAAAACACATTTTAATATAGAATATAAAAAATTTTAATAACTTAAACACAGGCCAAAAACTAAAAAGCTACAAAGCTACAAGTTAAGAAGCTAAAATATATGCCAAAATTAAAAACACACAAATCAATCGCCAAGCGATTTCGTATTAAAAGAAGCAAAAAAGGCACCAAAATTTTAAAACGCGCCGAAGGGCAGGATCATTTTAACGCGCGAGAAAGAGGAAATACAAAAAGAAACAAACGCTCAGACAATATAATGTCCGCCACTATGGCTAAAACCATTTTGAAAGCGATGCCACATGCTTAAATAGCGTTTAGCTATTAGAATATTTAGCGATTAGTAATTAATTAAAAAATCTAACTAATCTCTTACCTAAATAATCTAATTATTCTAACTAATCTACCTAATCTACTAATAATATGCCTAGAGTAAAAAGAGCCATGGGTCACGTCAAAAAAAGACGCAACCTGATGAAAAGAGTAAAAGGTTTTGAGGCAGGAAGAAAAAATCTTATCAAACTTGCTAAAACCGCTGATGTAAAAGCCGGCGCTCACGCTTATCGCGACAGACGCCGTAAGAAAAGAGAATTCCGCCGTTTGTGGCAAGTAAGGATCAATGCCGCAGTGCGTGAATTGGGTACATCTTACAGCAAATTTATGGGTGGGCTTAAAGCGAAAAAAGTAATGCTTGACAGAAAAGTATTATCGGAAATCGCCGCCAAAGAACCAAAAATCTTCAAAAAAATAGCTGAACTCGTCAAATAATTGACAGCAACAACAAATTGTGATAATTTGTTGAATACTTTACCAAGACCCCTAGGGTGTTTGGCGGAAGCGGGAGCGCCCCCTCCTTCGCTCCTATTGCTACTGCCGAACACCCTGTGGGTCTTTTTTTGTTTTAGATTATCCCGATTCCGTTTTGTCGGAATCGTGGATCCTCGATTTGTTTCAAACAAATCGGGAAAGATTTAAGTTATAAACTCCTTCTCTTGACATTTTTGAAAATATGTAGTAATGTCTCAGCAGATATGTAGCTAAAAAACCTTTCACAGGAGACCAAACAATGCCCAAGCTGTATGATATAGCTATCGAAGAAGGCGAAGGTGATCTCACTCTTGAAACTATGGCGGGGTTGACCGGAAGAGACGAAGTGGCAGATGTAGTAAAGGATGCTATTGCAGTCTACCGTCGTCTCCTTCGGGAAGTACTGATGGAGAGAAATAATATCTTCATCGGAGCAAACAGGGAAGACGCGGCGGACTTCAAAATCACCACGTTCAAGAGATTCCAGAAGGAATAGCAATATACTCAAAAATAAGGGGGCAAATGCCAGTCAAACTAATGACTGGCATTTAATATTTAACCTCAATTCTAAAATACTCTAAACACACATCAATAGGTTGACCCCATCACCGACCCGAATACATAAATCATGATTCACATAACATGAATCATGATGTGTGAATCATGTATCATAATACCCATAGTACGGCTAGGTTGACATTCTTCAAAAAATATAATAATGTTTATCCAGCCTTTATACCAATGGGAGGGAAAGATGGAAAAAGACGATCGTTTGGCAAAATACTACGGCGTTGATCTCTCTAAAATAGATTCAGACAGGGAAATTACCAATGTCCAAATAGAAGAACTGGCTCTAATGCTGTCCGAGATACGGAGAGATTGCAATCCAAAAATGACTCTTATATTCGGCAGTTTGGCGGCCGGTTGCCTGTTGGCAAATTTTTTCTTATTTCCAAGTTTGATCTTCTTGTTCTCTTTTGCTGTATTGTCGGTCGCGACCTTTCTGTCAAATGAAGACAGAATTCAAATTAATCATGCCTGCAGACGGCTAGAAAATGAAATCAGCGATAGACAAATTTCCATAGACAAACTTAACGAGATAGAGTTGGAAGCCAAATTCAGAATCTTGGATGAGAAAGAGAAGGAGGAAAAAGGCTAACTGTTATTGACGCCAGCCGGTCCCGGCTTGGCGTCTTATTTTTCAGAACGACGCGGGCTACTTGACTTTTCTAAGCTAATCTTGTAATATATTCCTATTACTTAAGCAATATCATATGGGAGAAAGAAAAAAAAATAGAAACATTTGGAAGGCTGAACGCAAAGTGCAGATCAAAAAAATCAGCGCGCAACGTTTAAAAAAAGCTCAAAAACAAGCAGCTAAGGCTTCTAAATAAAATAAACAAGCATTTAAAAACTCAGCGGGTCGGTACCCCAGTACCAGACCCTTTGGGGTCGGTACGGGGCATGGTTCAATCCCGATCCCGACCAAGTCGGTCGAAGATCCCGTACTATGTCGGGAGAAAGTTGCGAGTTTAACAATATGGAATATTTTGTTTATTATATATACAGTAAAAAACTAGACAAATTCTATATTGGTAAGACAAACGATTTACGTCGCCGTTTAAAAGAACATAATAATGGCGAAGAAAAATATACACAAAAGGGAGCTCCATGGCTGTTAATAGGGTATATAGAATATAAAAATAATAACGAAGCCACCAAATCAGAGCTAAAACTAAAAAAAGCGAAAAATCCAAAATATGTAAATTGGTACATTAAGACATACGGAAAAAATACTATTTAAAACACTCAGCGGACCGGTAGTTCAACTGGTTAGAGCACTGCCCTGTCACGGCAGAAGTTGCGGGTTCGAGTCCCGTCCGGTCCGCTGAGTGTTTTATTTTATAAATTGTTTAGAGCATCCCGACTAAGTCGGTCGAAGATCCCGTACTATGTCGGGAGAAAGTTGCGCCTGCCCGCCTTTGGCGGAGGTTCGCCCATCACCACAAGGATACTGGGAAAAAGTCCCGCCTGCCCTGTACCGACCCCAAAGGGTCTGGTATCATGGTCCGACCCGCTGAGTTTTTAATAATTGGAGTATTATTTCAAAAAACACCCTAGCCGTCGATTCGGTAGAGTGTTTTTTGTTTTATTAATATTTTATTTCCTCCACCGGTCCAAATCAGCGCCGATCGCGCGCCACCCCAAAAAATCAGGAGATCCGTCATTTGTAGAACCAATTGAACAACCGTCACCTTCACTATGCACGCCTATTATTTTTATCTCATTTCCAATCACTTCCGTGAAGTTGCAAATAAACTGCCAACAATGCAAACACGGCATCAAAAATACTTCTGAGCCACTATCGCCCCCGCACACCGCCAAAGTCCTGATATTTTTGGAACCGGCCGCGTTGGCCGCTGAAATGGCAGATACTTCCGCGTGCACGGTTGAGTTAAGGCCGGCGTCTTCAATATTCGCTCCCGGAAAAATTTTACCGCTGGCAGTCAAAACCGCCGCGCCAACTTGATAATTGCTTACTGGCGGGACAGCATTTTTTCGCGCGGCTCGCGCTACTTCAATCAATTTTTTTTCGTATTCGCTTAAATTGTGTATATTGGTTATTTCCATATCTGTTATTAAATATAACAAAAATAATCAGAAAATAAAAGGGCGGTCGAAACCGCCCTTTGTTCTCTCCCCCGTTTATCCAGCACCTTCCCAGAATGCCTCCCACTTACTGCGAAGATGAGTGGGTATAAAAATTATTTTTCCTGTGAAGTTTATTACTCCACAGGAAGGTGCTGGATTTATTTTCTGAACGGTATTATGTCTGCAAGTTTTTCCTCCCGCTTTTCTTCTTTTTTTTCTTCCAAAAACACTTTGGAAAACATCTGTCCGTTTATTTCAACGCACTCAACCGGATATTTATGGCTATTGGACCACTTGCCTCCGCCCACCTCAATATTCCAATAACCCCCGCCTTTGGTCTTGAAAAACGAAACGGTGTCTATTCTTTTTAAGGAATAGCAATTTCGCATCCCGGTATCCAAATCAATCCCGGGATCGCTATGGAGCCTTTTAAAAAACTCAACCAATTTTTTTTCACCGTCTTTATGAAGGAAGAAAAAATATTCTCTTTCCTCATCGCCCGAGTTAAACAACGCGCGCATTAGAATATGATTATTGAGACGAGTGAGGTCAAAATTTGACTTATCACTCTCATTTTTTCCTCCTCT
>MFQY01000037.1:0-6627 GCA_001783185.1 Candidatus Magasanikbacteria bacterium RIFOXYC2_FULL_40_16
ATGCAATTTAATAAATTAGTCAGAGATAAAATTCCTGAGATAATTGAAAAAGACGGCCGGACTCCGAAATATCATATTGCCGATGACGCCGAGTATGAGAGAGAGCTGTTGAGAAAATTAAAAGAAGAAGTTGACGAGTATTTGGAAAATCCTTCACCCGAAGAAATGATTGATATTTTAGAGGTCATCATTTCAATTTATGGCGTTAAAGATTATGATAAAAATAAATTGGAAGAGTTAAGAGTTAAAAAATGCCAAGAGAGAGGCGGTTTTTTCAACAGAATTATTCTTGATGAAACAAATTAAAATAGCATGTCATTTACTCCAATAGGCAATACACTATACATAAAAGATTCTCCCGAGGATCAGGCGAAAAAGCAGTTGGAAGCCGCGCAGGTTTTAGAGCACGCTGATAACACTATAATTGAATTATTCGGTAAAGAAAAGGCATACCATATTAGGCCTTTATTTTTAAAAAACCGGACTTTAACCATATCTTGCGCCACTTCATTGGTCGCGCAGGAAATAAGGGACAGACAAGCGGAAATAGTGGATAAAATTAATGAAAAAATGGGTAAAAAAGAGGTGGATTCCATAAGGTATTTGGCATAGAATATTTAACCTTGTAAAAAAATAAGGTTGGTAGTAAAATGATAGTATATATTAGTTTATAGTGAGTTTTTACTCTGTCATTGCGAGGAGTCCCAAGACGACGTCGCAATCCCCGAAACAACGAGATTACTACGCCCTTGAGGGCTCGTAATGACAGGCATAAATAAAGTTTATTTTTTAGCTAAATTTAGTTAAGAATTTACATGAATTTGCTATGAGTTATATAACTATCTTTTTTTTATGAATTTAAGGCAATATTTGATAGTAATGGTTTTGGCAACGATATTATGCTGGGTTTCGTGGTTTTTTGTCATACTGAATATTGATCCATTTGAAACAAATCTGTCCGGTTTCATATTTTTTTATGTAAGCATATTTTTGGCCATGGTTGGCACTTTTTCAATTATCCTTTTTTCTTCTTATCAGGTGGTAAATAAAAGAGAACGTCCGATGTATTTTCATGTGCAGAAAAGCTTTCGCGACAGTATAGTTATGGCTATTTTTATTACCGCTTTGCTTTATTTACAAGGGAGCGGGTTGATGAACGTGTGGAATTTTGTGATTTTAGTGTCCGCCGCTTTATCGCTTTTAATTTTTTTAATATTTAATAAAAAAGCTAATTCGGTTTAATATATGAGGCAATCAAAATTATTCACAAAAACGGCCAAGGAAACACCAAAAGATGAAGTAAGTATTAATGCCCAGCTGCTTATAAGAGCTGGTTTTATTGATAAATTAATGGCGGGTGTGTACACTTATTTGCCGTTGGGTTTGAGGAGTTTGGAAAAAATAAAAAAAATAGTTCGCGAGGAAATGAATCAATTGGGCGGGCAGGAAATCTTGATGCCGGCGCTGACGCCGAAGGAAATATGGGAAGTAACCGGCCGTTGGGACAAAATTGATGTGGCTTTTAAATTGGATGGCGACGGAGGAAAACAATATTCTTTGGGTTCAACCCATGAAGAAGTGGTAACTCCGTTGGTAAAAAAATTCGTTAAGTCATATAAGGACTTGCCGGTGGCGGTTTATCAGATTCAGGATAAGTTTAGAAATGAACCGCGCGCCAAATCCGGTCTTTTGCGCGGGCGTGAATTCAGCATGAAGGATTTATATAGTTTTCATAAAGATGAAGAAGATTTTTCCGATTTTTATGAGAAATCAAAACAAGCTTATCTGAATATTTTTGAAAAATGCGGATTAAACGCGGTTATCGCGGAAGCGGACGGTGGAGTATTCACCGACAAGTATTCGCACGAGTTTCAGGTTTTTACGGAAAACGGCGAGGATATTATTTTCAGCTGTGAGACGTGCGGTCTGCACAGAAATTCGGAAATTGTTAAAGAAGAAAAGTGTCCGCAGTGCGGCGGCGGTATGGTAAAAAATAAAGCGATAGAAGTTGGCAATATATTCCCGTTGGAAACAAGATTTTCCGATGCGTTCGGTTTTTCTTATTTGGATAAAGACGGAAAAGAACAACCGGTTTTGATGGGTTGTTATGGAATTGGTCCGTCAAGAGTTATGGGTAGTATAGTGGAAGTCAATCACGATGAAAAAGGCATTATTTGGCCGGAATCAGTCGCGCCTTATTCGGTTCATTTGGTTTCTTTATGTAAAGAAAGCGCGGATATTAAAAAAGCGGATGAGCTATATGAAACCTTGACAAAGCAAGGCGTAGAGGTATTATATGATGACAGAGAAGGGGCGACTGCCGGGCAAAAATTCGCCGATAGCGATTTAGTCGGTTTGCCAAAAAGAGTGGTAATTAGCCCAAAAACACTGGCGGAAGATAGTGTTGAAATTAAAGAACGCTCATCTGATAAAGTTGAAATTATAAAAATTAAAGAGCTTAATTCTAGATTGTTTTAACTCTAATTCACATAGGGTTTAGAGTAAGTGTTTTAATGTTTTGATGCTTTAATGATTTCATGGTTGTATGTTAAATAGATTATTTGGAAAATTCAGCAAAGACATTGGTATTGACCTTGGAACGGCCAATACTCTTGTTTATGTTAAAGACAAGGGAATTATTATTAATGAACCGTCGGTCGTGGCTATAAATACCCGTATAGACCAAATTGTAGCGGTTGGCGATGAAGCCAAAAATATGTTGGGCAAGACGCCTCCGCATATATTTGTTTCCAAACCTTTGACAAACGGGATAATTTCCGATTATGAAGTGGTGGAAAAAATGTTGAGATTTTTTATAGATAAAGTTTATGACGAGGGATTTAATTTCGCTTCCAGGACCAGAGTGGTAATCAGCGTTCCGCTTGAGATTACAGAAGTTGAAATTAAAGCCGTGGAAGATGTTTTGTTTGCTTCCGGAGCGCGTGAAGTAAATGTGATTCAATCCTCAATCGCGGCCGCCATCGGTTCGCGAATGCCGATTGAAGACCCGATTGGTAATATGATTGTCAGTATCGGCGCCGGCAGCACGGAAGTAAGCGTGATTTCATTAAGCGGAATTGTAGTTTGGAAATCAAGCAAGATTGCCGGAGATGAAATGAACAGAAATATAATGCAATACGCGCGCGAGGTATTTAATTTATTGGTTGGAGAATCGCAAGCCGAGCAAATTAAAATTAAAGTCGGGTCAGTCATAGAAACCAATGAAAAAATAGAGTTTCCGTTGCGCGGTAGGGACATTATTACCGGTTTACCTCGTGAAGTTATGATTACGGACGCCCATATTAGAGAAGCCATCAGTCGGTCTGTCCAAAACATAGTTGATTTAATAAAAACTACTTTGGAAATGACTCCTCCGGAATTGACCGCTGATATTCATGAAAGAGGCTTGCTTTTGACCGGAGGCGGTTCCTTATTGCGTGGAATTGACAAATTGGTGGCTGATGCCACGGAAATACCAGTTAGAATCAGCGATGATCCGATGAGTTCGGTTGTCAGAGGGTCGGGACATTTGTTGGATAATGCGAATTTATTGAAAGAAGTAAAATTGCCTTCGGCGCGCAACAGAAAGAATTAAAATATGAGATACAGAAATATTATTATTATTTTCTCGGTAGTTTTTATAATTATTCTGTTGCGTCATTTTGGCGCCACCGGCTGGGCTGACAGAAAGATAAGATTTTTATTTAATTTGGGTTCTTCGGCCGTTTATAATATCAGCGTCAGCTATAACGGAGGCGCGAGTCGTTTTAATTCGGTTGATGATTTGAAAAAAGGCTACGTGGAATTATTGGACAAATACAATAAAAACGTGGTTGACCAAACCGAGTTGGCTTTGCTTAAAGAAGAAAATGCCGGTTTGCGGGAGTTGATGGGTTTTTTGGAAAGGAATGATTTGTCATTTTTGGGCGCGGAAGTAATTTCAAAAAGTTCTGACGCTTTGCGCAATACCATTGTTATCAATCGGGGCTCAAAGGACGGTGTGGCAATGAATATGCCGGTCATAACCGGAGGCGGATTTTATATCGGGAAAATTAGAAAAGTTGAGTTGAACAGTTCTGTTGTTCAACTGATAAACGACCAATACAGCAAGATTGCGGCCACGGTTTTGAACAATAATAAAAGCATTGGGGTGGTTGAGGGCGGTTTCGGTTTAAGTTTGCAGATGAATTTTATTCCGCAAAATGAAGATATTTTGGTCGGGAATGATGTAATTACTTCCGGGTTGGAAGCGGAAATACCCTACGGATTGATTTTGGGGCGGGTGGATATAGTGGAAAAAGAGCCGTATCAGCCATTTCAGAAAGCGATTTTGAGCCCATATATAGATTTAAATAAAATCAGGACTGTTTCAGTATTGTTAAGCTCTTGATAATATATGAAGGTATTACTGAAGATTTTAAAAATGATCATAGTAATGTCTTTGTTATTTTTATTTCATTTTTTTATCGTATTTTTTTTACCGAAGCCGATTAACACCATAAATATATTTTTCATTTTTTTTATATTGTTTATTATAGGTTGGGAAAAAAGCGTCATCGTTTGGCTGGCTTGGTTAGTTTTTTATGTGTTTGAGTTGTATGCCGTGACTCCGTTGGGATTTATAATCGTTCCGGGCGTTCTTAGTGTGATTGTTGTTTATTTGCTGTATATTAATGTGTTCACGAATCGGTCATGGTTTACGGGCGCGGCGTTGTCGGCGATAGCGATTTTGATAAATCGGCTGGCGTATCTGGCGCTGGTTTATACTTTAAATTACTCTTCAGGAATATCTAAAATCGTGTTGAGGAATTTCTTTACTGATTTATTTTGGGAAATTACGTTAACGTCGGCCGCCACCGGATTGTTATTTTTTCTGCTGTCTAAAAAAATAAATCGATTTGGCAGAGATAAAGTGCAGATGATATTTTAGCTTTTATGAGAAATAATTTTTTCAAAAAAAATATCGGCAAGCTTTTTTCCCGCCGCGATATTTATAACACTTTTGACGACAGCGTGATTTTTGAGGAAGCCTCCGGCAAGCAGGTGGCGACACCGGCCGGCAAGTCATATATCGGGACAAATTTTACGCGGGAAAAGGCGATGCTTTTTTTTATTTTTATTTTTTCTTTTATTTTGATTATAATTTTTCGCTTGGTTTATCTGCAATTATTTTTGGGAGATAAATATTTGGAAATCGCGAAAGGAAACAGGGAAAAAGTCGTTCCCATCGCGTCGGAGAGGGGATATATATTGGATAGAAATAATATTCAGCTTACGGAAAATATTCCCAATTTTTCCTTGGCTATAACTCCTTCCGAATTGCCCAAGGATAAAGAACAGCGGGAACAGCTGGTGAAAAAATTATCTTCAATCACCGGCAGTCCGGAAACGGATATAATGGAAAAGATTGATGAGTATTCCGATTATTCTTATGAATCCATCGTAATTAGAGAAGGTTTGGATTATGATACGGCTTTGTCCATCAGAATAGACGCCGCCGATTTGCCCGGGCTTTTTATTCAAAGAGGAAGCAAACGGTTATATACTTATTTTGACGCCGAGGAAAATAATTCATTGTCGCATGTGATTGGTTATTTGGGAAAACTGGATAGAGACCAATTGGACGAATTGTATGATGTAGGATATTTGCCGTCTGATTCAATCGGTAAAACCGGAGTGGAAAAACAGTATGAGAACAGTTTGAGAGGCGAATACGGAGAAGTAGTTTATGAGGTTGACGCTTTGGGGCGGGAACAAAATATTTTGTCGGAAATTCCTCCCAAATCAGGCGACCATATCAAGCTGACGATTGACCTTAATATTCAGAAAAAATTGGAGGAAATTTTGCAAAAATATTTGGATCAGCAAAACAAAAAAAGAGCGTCGGCGATTGTGATGAACCCAAAGTCGGGAGAAATTTTAGCTTTAGTAAGCTTGCCGGCATATAATAATAATGATTTTTCCGGCGGAATAGATTTGGAATCATATAAAAAATACACGGAAAACGAAGATAATCCGTTGTTTAACCGGGCGATTTCCGGTTCTTATCCGTCAGGGTCATCTATTAAACCGGCCATTGCCGCGGCCGCGCTGGAGGACGGTATTATAGATGAAAGCACATCTTTCTTAAGCACGGGCGGAATTAGCGTTGACCCGTGGTTTTTTCCGGATTGGCTGGCCGGCGGACACGGACGCACCAATGTCAGATATTCTTTGGCCTGGTCGGTGAACACTTTTTATTATTATATCGGCGGGGGTTACAAAAATTTTACCGGTTTGGGAATCGATAAAATCAGAAGTTATCTTGAACTTTTCGGATTTGGAAATAAACTGGGCATTGATTTACCCGGAGAAAACAGCGGTTTTTTGCCGAGCAAGGAATGGAAAGAGGAAACTAAAAATGAAAAATGGTATATAGGTGACACATATAATGTGTCAATCGGACAAGGTGATGTTTTGGTCACACCCTTGCAGATTGCCAGTATGACATCAGTCATCGCCAATGGCGGAACATTATACAAACCAAAGATTTTAAAGAGTATCGTCAGAAGCGATTATTTGGAAGAAATCGGCGTAGAAAAAGAAATAATCAGGGAAAATTTTATTGATACGATTTATTTAAGGACA
>MFQY01000037.1:6667-9674 GCA_001783185.1 Candidatus Magasanikbacteria bacterium RIFOXYC2_FULL_40_16
ATCCATCGGTGGTTTTGACGATTTTGATTGAAGAAGGGGAGGGCGGAAGCAGCGCGGCTATACCCGTGGCGGATGAATTCTATAGATGGTGGTATTATTACTAGATTTACATATTTTTTTAGTTGCAATTATTTGCCTTAAAGAGTAAAATATAGATAAATTTATATATTATTCTTGTGACAAAACCTTACTTCAGTAAACCAAACTTTAAACTCTATCATGCCAACTGCATAGATTATTTGGCTAAATTGCCGGAGAATTATGTGGACATGATTTTTGCCGATCCGCCATATCTTTTATCAAACGGTGGTTTCACTGTCCATGCCGGTAAGATGGTGAGTGTAAACAAAGGTGAGTGGGATGTCAGTAACGGACTAAAAAAAGATTTTGAATTTAATTTATGAATTTGTCATTTGATACAAAATTGGCTGATAAATATACAAGTTCGTCGCAAAAAATAAGAGTAATGTCGGAAGATTGGGTTGACAGACAAGTATACTGCCCGAATTGCGGGCATTTGGATATTGATAAGTATGAAAATAATAAGCCCGCCGCTGATTTCTTTTGCTCGAATTGCCAAGAAGAGTATGAGCTAAAAAGCAAGAAAAACTCTGTCGGAACAAAAATAGTTGATGGTGCTTATCGAACAATGATTGAAAGATTGCAAAGCACTAATAACCCAAATTTCTTTTTTCTAAATTATGACTTGAACAATTTTTCTGTTTTAAATTTTCTCGTTATTCCAAAGCATTTTTTCGTCCCAAATATTATTGAAAAGCGCAAAGCGTTATCACAAACAGCGAGAAGGGCGGGTTGGATTGGTTGTAATATATTATTACAAAGCATTCCTCGAGCAGGAAAAATATTTTTTGTAAAAAATCGTCAAATTGAACCAAAAGAAAATGTCGTCGCAAATTGGCAGAAAACACTTTTTTTAAGAGAAGAAAAAGAAATAGGAGCAAAGGGTTGGCTATTGGATGTTATGAATTGCATTGAAAAACTGAAACAGAATGAATTTACACTCAATGAAGTTTATGCATTTGAAAACTTGTTGAGCAAAAAACATCCGGAAAATAAACACATTAAAGATAAAATTCGGCAACAGCTACAAGTTTTGCGGGATAAAAAATACCTTATATTTACCAGTCGGGGAAATTATCAACTTACATAAAACTATGAAAATTAAACTCTCGCCATTTATTGCAAAAATTATTTTGTGGTGCAATCCGTTTAGTCGTCTCAAAGTCATGTGCTGCGGATATAGTGAGGATTTTGAAAATTTTACTGAACTCGTGTGGCAAGATGACAAATATTTAGACTTTACCGACCAAGATTCATACCCTCAATTTCAATTATGGTATGTTTAGATGATTCATTTTTTGAAAGCCATTGTTGGGCGAAACTGAAGGCGATAATTTTTTGTGCAGTTGCGTGGCACGGCAAAAATGCTGATAACGCTGAATTGATTGAAGTAACCAGTTTAGATTTTGCCGAAACATCAGTCGTGCGTTTTATGCGCGCACTTCATTAGTTAAAAAGATTTTTGAAATAGCTAAATAATACTATGTTATCAACAATATAATTTATCTTTCTGGAATGTTTAAAATCGTAGAGAAAAATAGCTATGTCAGAGCACATTTATGTCCTTCCCATCAGTACCAAATTATTCAAAAAATCAAATCCGCAAAGCCGGTGATATTCTGATAAGTGAAAATCGGAATGAACAAGATAAGGAATGGGCACTTGAAGTTTTGAGCAAATGGCGTTCTTGTCATGCGTATCCACTTAATACCTTTAACGCAACTTTGCGTGGAAATATTAAAATAGTTGATAAAAAAGGTCTTGTGGCGCAGCGTCTTAAACGCATGCCTACTATCATAAATAAACTTAAATTAAATTCTTCAATGAATCTTTCTACAATGCAAGATATCGGTGGAGTAAGAGCTATCGTTAATACAATAAATCAAGTGCGCCAATTGCGTGATATATACTATCAAAAAAATCGTTTTAAACACGAACTTAAACAAGAAAAAGATTATATTACAAATCCAAAAGATGATGGGTACAGAAGCGTTCATTTGGTTTTTAAATACAAAAATAATAGTCACAAAGCACGTCAATATAATCGTCTTTTGCTTGAAATACAGATTCGTACTAGACTACAACATGTTTGGGCAACCGCAGTAGAAACTATTGGCACTTTAAGAAATCAAGCTTATAAATCTAAACAGGGAGAAAAAGAATGGCGTGAATTTTTTGCTGTTACATCTTCTGCCTTTGCTCACATAGAAAAACTTCCATTGGTTCCGGGTTATGAAAACATGTTAAAAGAAGCAACCTTTCAGGCAGTTAAACAAAAAGAGAAAGACCTTGGCGTGCTAAATACTATCTCGGGATATTCGGTTGCATTAAATTTAATTGAAAAACAAAAGAAAAATTGGTTTTATCATTTGATAACTTTAAATACCCAAAATAGAACAGTTACGGTTAAATCATACTCACGCGATAATCTTAGAAACGCTACCGATGACTATGCTAAAGCGGAAGCACGAGCAACACAAGGTGAAAAGATTGAATCGGTGTTAGTTTCTGCGGGTCCCTTAAAATCTCTACGTAGAGCATACCCTAACTACTTTTTGGATATTTCTGATTTTATTGGGGTCGTGAAAAATATAGTTGCGGTATAATTTTGCCAACACTAAGATAGAACCTGTATCTGTTTTATCCGCATAAAATTAAATTTTACTCGTTAATATTGCCACGTTAAATTATGTTTTGTCACTGGCCATTTACCTCTCGCCCCTTTGCCCGAAATCCAAAACGGAAAAAGAATTTTAAAATTTTCTCAACATGCTTTACGTCAAAACTAAAATAGGTCCGAGTGAAATTGAAGGTATAGGTTTATTTGCCGACGAGTTTATCCCAAAAGATACTATAATATGGAAGTTCACTCCGGGATTTGATTTAAAATTTACCGCTGACGAAATAAAAAAACTTCCTGAAAAGG
>MFQY01000038.1 GCA_001783185.1 Candidatus Magasanikbacteria bacterium RIFOXYC2_FULL_40_16
ATTGGCTTTATCGCCAAATACCTCTTGAATAATCGGCAACAGAGGGTCTTTATCCGCGTCTTTTCCTTCGGCTGTTCCATATTGTTGAGTTCCGTTTGTATATTTTGGTTTTTGGATTGATTCGGTGAAAATGACGCTTTCCTTAAATTGTTCAGCCTCGGTTCTCATTGAGCGCTCATAAGCTTGACCCCAGGTTTCTTCGTCCGGTCCGATCATATCTTTATTCACGGCTCCATTCCACCAGCTTGGGCGGTAAGAAGTAAGACCGCGCGCCGTGTCTTCTCCGCGCTGTTCCGTTGGATACATCTTAGCAAAATACTCCTCTGTAAGCTCTTCCGCTTTTAGCATTGCCATCAAGTCAAGCTTTTCGCCTTTAAACACCTCGGACAGCGCCTCAAGATATTCGGGCGGAAACGCTTCGGCGCTTTCTTTACCACTTTTGATCTTTATTTCAATAAATTCTTTTTTATACTTAACATATAGCTCATACGCGCCCCTTTGATCTCCGGAGCGTTCTTTTTCTTTCGCCAACAATAAATAGCCCTCTAATCTTTTATTTTCTTCCTCGGTAAAAGCCGTTTCATTCTCCTTTTCCGCTTTGGCGGCTTCTGCCGGACCGGTTTCCGCCGGTTTCACGGCTTTTTTGCGAAATTTGTCTAAAATTGAATCAAAGTGTCTTTCGGGCATATAAATTGGCTATATTTATTAAACGCTCAACTAATTTGATATTATGTCCGTATTTTAACATACCCATCAATGATTGCCAAGACGAATTTAGAGAGTCAACGCCGATCTTATTTTCCGCGTAATCTTGGCATCGCTGTCTGAACAAATGTTCGCTTCTGCGGTATGTTTTTGTTCTTATTTTTTTATAAAAAGGCAAGAATCTCGCACCCAATGTTTCAACCCCGCGCGACAATTTCGCTATCTTTTTATGCGTAGAAGGAAAATCCAATTTAAGCTTTTTATTTAAAAATTCTTTTATTAAATCAGCGTGAACTTCACAGTCCCGGCGGTTTTGAAATATAAGAATAAAATCATCGGCGTAACGAACATATTTTTTCACAAATAATTTTTCTTTCGCGAAAAAATCCAGTTCATGCAGATAAATGTTAATAAACAACTGGCTGGTCAAATTACCCAGTGGTATGCCACAGCGTTCCGATTCACTCATATCCGGCGTAAATCCAACGCTATAGCTGATAATGACTTTCTTCAACAAGGCAATTGTTCTATCGCAATGAATCCTCTTGCCGAGCAAAAATAACAAAATCTCGTGGTTGATTGAATCAAAACATTTTTTAACATCCCCATGCAGAATCCAGCAATCTTCATGATAATTCGCGCTCGCCTGACGAGCGTATTTTTGTATTCGCGCGACAGCGCGATGCGTTCCCATTTTCTTTCGGCATGAAAAAGAGAACGGCGAAAATGTCCGATCAAAAAACGGATAAAGAACATTGTATATCGCCTGGTGGACGATATGGTCTTTTACGGTCGGAGCTGATATAATCCTTTGTTTTGGGTCATAAACCAAAAATTTGAAATAACCACCATGGCAATATGAATCATTGTTTAATTCATCAATTATCTCAAGCAAATTTTCTTCTAAATTGCGCTCAAATTCGCGCGCCGCCATACACCCGCTTTTTCCTTTTCTGTATTCTGTCCATGCCAGCCAGATATTTTCCGGCGAACAGATTTTTTCATAACAATTTTTTAATTTTAGCATATAAATTTATATGGGCCTTGCCACATATATACTCATTCGTTCGGAAGAAGTTAAATACATTTAACTTCTTCTCTCACTCATTTCGTATATGAATACAATTCTCCTTCAAAAAACATACGGCCTCTACTCACAACTCACAAAACATATCGCTCAATTCCCCAAATTTGACAGATATAGTTTGGGCTTAAAATTAGATAAATCCTGTCTGCTTCTTTTGGAACAAATAATCACCGCTGAACAAACTGCGCCGGTTTTGAAAGATAAAGCTCTATTGGAAGCAAGCGTTAAGGCGGAAATTATCAAAATTTTTTTACGTCTAGCGATGGAACAAAAATTGATTAAAGAAACCAACTATTTCGCGTGGTCGGCTATGCTTATTGAAATCGGCAAAATGATTGGTGGCTGGAAAAAATCTTTGCGCGTTCAAACTTAATTTTACAGATACGACCGAGAGGCGGAACCCCCTATTGTTCCATCTGTTCTCGCGATGATCGTTGTTGACATAACCGGCACCGCCATTCTCCGAGTTGCCAACCATCAAACGGTTGCCGCCTCTCGCGTTAGGCAAAAAACATCTCTGAAGCTACATCAATTGCCCTTTGGCTTTTGACTGTTTTTAGGCCTGTCTTTGCCCGTCGTGTCTGAATTTCTGAACCGGCTATTCAAAAATCGCCAAAGTCATTCGCAAAACGCGGACTCTGGCTGTTTTGGATATCCGAACGGGTGAACCGCGCTCGAAGGCCGGCTTCATTAACCCAAATTTTTAGTAAAAGTATCTAATTAAAAAAATCAGCGACCAAACATCAGTTATTTCTCAAACACGACCGAGAGGCGGAACCCCCTATTGTCCCACCTGTACTCGCGAAGAGCGCCGTCGACACAACCGGCACCGCCAGACCCCGAGTCGCCAACCAGCAAACGGTAGCCGCTGTCTGTTTCGTCTTGTTTAGACAGTATGGTTGAAGTCCATTCATAAGTATTGGTTTGCGAGTTTTCCGGATGATTTAGCGTTGTTTGCAGATTACTGACAAGCGCTGGTGTTAAAATTACTTCAAAATTGGGAACAGTTATGCGTTTGCCGACAAACTCATTTTGGATTTTTTCTTTTACTTTTGGCAGTAATTCATTGGTTATTTGATCCCAGGTTAAATTGAAACGATTGGCTTTATCGCCGAATACCTCTTGAATAATCGGCAATAGCGGGTCTTTGTCCATTTCAATTCCTTCAGTTGTGCCGTATTGCTGGGTTCCGTCTTTGTAATTTGGTTTTTGGATTGATTCGGTGAAAAACAAAGAACCTCCCAACCGCGCGGCCTCGGATTTCATAGACGCAACATAAAGTTCCCCAAATGTCGCTCTTTTCTTTTTGCCACCACTCGCCTCTTCTTCCTTTTCGGAAATTGTAAATGCCGCGTCCGCGGTTTTAGCCCACCAATCTCCTCTCTTATTTATAAGACCACTTGTTTTATCCTCATCCGATTGTTTTGTCGGATACATCATCGCGAGATATTTGTCGTCAATCTGATCAGCAGATGGCGCGTTCATCGGCTCAAGATTATTTTTACCAAAAATTTCTGACATCGCGCGCGTGTGCTCCAACGTAAATCCCTTAGGAATTTCCGGCGCGTCAAGAACAGGGGCGATAACACCATATCTTTTACCACGTTCATCCAAATGCTCCTGCAGTCCAACGAAACGACCTGCAAACTCGGGAACCCCCGTTTCTTTGTTAAGCATAATATCTCTATGCCCTTTTGGCAAAACCATTCCGCCAAGTTCTTTTTTTATGCTTTCTAATTTTTGCGTCATTTCCGCGTCTTCAATTTCATCTTGTTCCGACGTAGCTTGAGATTTTGGTTCAGCGACATTTATAAGTTTAACCAAATCCATAATTTTTTTTCGATCAGTCAAACTTTTACATTTATTGGCAAAACCATAAATAATGGCATCCTGTATGGTTTTTTTCATTTTGCCCGGCTCATAAAATTTACGGATATACTCTCTAAAACGCCAATCATCACGTTGATCAAAATCAAAGGTCTGCGTCTGGTCCTTGGCAATCTCGCCTTTACGAAGCATCTCGCGCGCTTTATCAGAGAATTCGGCGTATTTTGTATACAAATCCCTAACCCATTCCACTCCGAAATAATCCGCCAAAGTTTTTTCCGCGGGAATTTCCTCGTTTTGAACGGTGTTTATCCTATCTGATTTGATTTCCGGCGTAGGTACGCCGTCAGCGACCATAAGCCGTAGCGCCCTTACTTCTTTAGGCAGTTCACCCATATTCTGATAATTCCAACGAGATATCCATTCCGCGGATAATGGAATGCGTCCCTTGTATCGGCCTCCGGGAGGATTAACTGTGGCGAACAGACGGAAACCCTCATCTCGCTCCACTACTTTTGATCCATCCTCGGATAACACGAGTTGTCCGCCCTTTTCCAATAACGCATTTAACCTGACCAAAATTTGCGGTTCGCAAGTATTAACCTCATCAAGCACCGACCACGCGCCATTTTTCATCTGCTTCGGAATGTCTCCATCTTGCCATACCCAATCACCCTCCGGCACTTCTACCCCTTCTAACGTAGCAATCATTTCCAATTCTTCTTTAGTAAATCCTGTTGCCGGTTCCGCCTGTTCGGGCGCGTCTTCTTTTTTACCCGTTCGTTTGATTCCCATTTTGGCCTCAATAAGCTGTCTTGCTTTTTCATTTTTACACTGATCAGGATTCTTTAATAAAGATTCTATTTTCTTTCTAACTGTTTCCGTTCGCGGAACCCATTTACCGATTAAATCCGTTGTGTCTGTCTGACCGTTAAGCGACATTCTGTATACTTCTTTGTTACACAGATGAGCCAAATACTCAATCGTATATGACTTTCCGACCGCGGCTTCGCCTTCCAAAAGCAACGGCTGATCCAAAGAGGCCGACTTAGCGATTGTTTGCAGCATATTTAACGAAAATTCGTCCTCGGAAAAATTGGCGAACCTTTCCGCCGGAGGTACTCTGGGACCGGCTTCAGGACTACGTTCTATTTCAACTCCGGCTATTTTAACTGATTCCGGAGTAATCTCAATAGACCGCCTTGGCTTTCTTTCCTCCATGGTGGTAATAAATTCTGACGGCCGTCTTGTCTCGGACATATTTATTGTAATTATTTTTTTAAATTAGTTTTATCTATGATTATTTTAACCCTAACTTGGCTGGCTTGTCAATAAACAAATTACGAAAATATAACGATTTTTTGCTTGTGGACAAATGGGTATTGACAAAGTGCTAAAATTGATATATATTAATAGTAATGTCGAGTACGGATTCTATTGAACTCTGAAAGTCCGAGATTAATTTCTCGGTCTTTCTTTTTTTATAAAAAAGAAATACTGTAATTTTGTTGAACAAGTGATTATGTGATTAGATGGTCAGGTGGTGAGGTGTTCAAGCGATTTCCACCGTCTCGGCAAAATCCGGAATATATGTCTTTATTCCCATTTCATCGCGCAAACTATGAGCAAGAGCCGTGGCGGAAGCCGGTTCGCCATGAACGCAATAAATCTTTTTGGGAAGTTTTTGCGCTCCCCTAACCCAACTCAATAATTTGCTTTTATCGCCATGCGCCGATAAACCGCCAATCGCCTTAATCGCGCAATTCACTTCTATTTCTTCGCCAAATATTTTTACTTTATCCGCGCCTTCGTATAATTTTCTGCCTAAAGTGCCTTCCGCCTGATACCCGACAATTATCAGTGTTGAATTAGGGTCAGGTAAATAACGAAAGGCGTGATGTAAAATGCGTCCGCCGTTCATCATCCCCGCCCCCGCGATTATCATTTTAGGATTTTTTACTTTATTTATTTCTTTTGACATCTCCGGAGTGCCGGTAACCTGCAAACCGGGAAACACAAAAAAATCATCGCCGGCATCAACAATCTCCTGCGCCTGCCTGTCATAATATTCAGGATATTTTCTATACACGGGCAAAGCGTTAATCGCTAACGGACTATCTAAAAAAATCGGCAACGCCACCGGCAATTTTTGTTTAAACTTATTCATCTGTTTTAAATCATAAAGAAATTCCTGCGTGCGTTCCAATGAAAAAGAAGGAACCATAATCGCCCCGCCCCGTTCATACGCTTCATTGATTAATTTCAAAACTTTTTCCACGCTTTCTCTGTGACTCTCATGATCCCTGTCTCCATAAGTTGACTCACACAGCAATACATCAGCGTCCGCGCCGATTTGATCGGTTTCGCGCAATATCGGCACATTGCTGTTGCCAATGTCGCCGGAAAAAACTATTTTTTTGCCTTCCGCTTCAACTTCAATAAACGCCGAACCAAAAATGTGTCCGGCATCCTTCCATACCGCTTTGATTCCGCCTATATCCAATTCTTCATAATAATTTATCCCCTTACACAATTCATACGCCTTATTTACATCTTCGGTGGAATACAAAACCGGCGCTTGAAATTTTTTATGCTCATATTCCATAATTTTTTGCGCGTCTTCCCAAATTAAAAGCGTCAGTTCAACCGTGCCTTTGGTCATATAAATCGGCCCGTTATAACCGTCCCGCACCAATTTCGGTATCCGACCGGTATGATCAAGATGCGCGTGAGTAATAAAAACCGCGTCAAGCGTTTTCGGGTCAAATAAAAAATCATCATGATTTTTCGCTTCATTAAAATTTGAGCCCTGAAACATTCCACAATCCACCAGTATTTTTTTATCTTTTGTTTCCAGCAAAAAACATGACCCCGTTACTTCGCGCGCCGCGCCGTAAAAAGTTAAACGCATAAAAAATTATAATACTTTAAAAACAGAGGTATTATATAAGAAAAAATCCAAATTGACAATTATGTCCTAAATTCGAATATCGAAATCCGAAATCCGAAACAAATTCGAAAAATAAAAAATCCAAAATTAAAAAAACATTTTGAACATTAGAACATTAGAACATTTCGTTATTGTTTTAAAATTTTAAATTGAAAATTGAAAATTATTGGTTTTTTGTCTGGATTCCCGTAGACACGGGAATGACAAGACGGGATTGCGACGGCCTAAAGGCCTCGCAATGACAAAAAACAATTTAGCAATGTATCAATTCAACAATCACCATCTATAATCTTTAATCTAAAATCTAACAACTAAATTACAGTCCCAACTGTCCAACCCAACCGAACGTTTCTTCAAGGTTGCTCATGATAACTTGGAAGACTGACTCTTTTTGCCTT
>MFQY01000039.1 GCA_001783185.1 Candidatus Magasanikbacteria bacterium RIFOXYC2_FULL_40_16
GGCGATTTCGGGTATAACTACCTGAAACTCTTGATTGAGCATACTGCCGTCAAGCGTATCGTGGATGTGTCATTCAGCCCGGAAAATTCCTTCGCTCTGAATGAATTGGCCAAAGAAAGAGGCAAGACCGTTTTGGTTGATTGCGGATTGGCGCCCGGTTTGAATGATATGCTTTTGGGCGATGCTTTCCACTTCTTCGGCGACAAGATGCATACTACGAGCAGTGAGTCCGGCGCTTTGGAAGTCGCCGGCGGTAAGAAATTCCGATTCGCTCCGGCGGATGATCTGGAGTTGTACACCCGCGATGTCAATTTCCGGCAAAACGGAATCAAGCGGACGCTCCCCGGTCTTCTTAGAAGCAATCCGGTGGATTTGTCGGAATTTTCGGCGCGCTTGCCGCAGGTCTTGACTGACCAACCGGTTGCTTTCTTGACTGACTGCATCAGGACTTCGGAAACCGAGTTCCCGAATGTTTTGAACATGACGGAAAAGACCATCAGATATGGAAGCACATTTCGCCAACTTGATTTCTTGAAGAGACAGGGCTTTTTCTATAAAGGCTTCGGCCATAAGGAATTTTCCCTGCGTCCCCATGAGACCGCTCGCGATTTCACCGATCGGGTGATGAGCGCAAGCGAGGCGTCTGACTACGAATACAATGGCCCGAGCGGGGCATCTCCCCATCTGTTGGGTCCGGACGGATACGCGCAAGAGATGACTAATGAGGAATATGCATACACATCCGTTCTTGGCCCATTGGGCTTCGTGGACGCGGACATTCCGCTTGGTTTGAACGGAAGTTTCTATCCGTTTGATGTCACTCTGAAGCTGTTGGAGAAAGTCTGGACGCCGGGACCGAGTGACAGGGATTGCACCGTGATGCGTGTCTACGCCACCGGTGAATACCTCGGAAACGAGCAACAGATCGTCTACAGTATGTGCGTGCCTTACGACCACAACTATGATATGTCGTCTTTGGCAAAAGGCACCGGCGCGCCGTTTGTGGCGGGCGTGGAGCTCTTGCTCAGCGGTCTGTGTACGGAAACCGGGATTCTTGGTCCGGGATATGTTGGCAAGAATGTCGACTATATGCAATTCATCCAGAATAGCTTGCAGAAGCAGAGATTCTCATACATCAAGAGAGTCATAAAGCTGTAAACCATAACCTAAGAAGAAAGATCACGCCGTCCCGACTTAGTTGGGGCGGCTTTTTTTGATTCATTCCGGGGTTATCGGACAGTTTGACAAAAAGGGGATAATTGTATAGAATAACAGACGATTATTTAATTATTTTAAATAAAAACTATGTGCGATAAACATCACGAAGGACATATTGAAAAATCAGAAAAAAGGATTTTAAGTCCTGAAGAAACAAAAAGATTTATAGAGGAAGGACAAATAACATGGGTGGAAGCTAAAGATTTGCTTGATGCAACCGCCGAATCATGTGTTGATGGGCGCGGTCACGACGGAATTGTTGGGACGCCGGGCGGAAACGCGGGTGAGTTTATTTTGGCTTTGACTGTTGTTGAAAAAGCCGGCAGACAAGAATTGGATTTGGATAAAGTAGACGAAATTTTGAAAAGATATCTGGAGAAAACTGGAAAGTTTTATTTTCATACGGATGATCATCATCCGGATCCAAGATCGGGAATTACAGAAAACACGACTGAATCTGAAAAGGAGAAATTATTGGAAACTTTAGTTAAAGCGGAGAGTATTGGTTGTGGACATATTGGATTAATGACCAAGAACCCTCAAGAATATGGCGTTCGTCCTGAATTATTAAAAGCGGTGATGAAATCAATTTATAAAACGCTTTGGGAAAAACCGGAAACGATGGAATTTGTAGTGTTGGAAGGTGGGCATAAAGAGGGCGCAATTGTAAATATATTGGTTGACGGCGAAGTTAATGACGATACTAAGATTCCAACCGTAGCTCCGTCTCATGATGATATACAGATTTTTGTAAATCATCCTCAAGCGGTAAAATATTTACGTGATAAAATTGCCGAGGATATGGAATACGTTATTGGGGGGGATCTGGGCGGAGAATTTAATTTGGAAAGTTTTAAAGAATATTCCCAAAAAATTGGTGATGAACAACTAAAGTTTACAATCAACAATTTACCTTCGGCAAAAGATAAACCAATCTATAATATAAAAATATCGTCTGACGACAAATGCGAGATTGTATAAAAAATAAAAAATATCCCCGCCGAGTCGGCGGGGATATTTTTTTAGCGGTTTATCTGGAAAATCGTCTTTGACTGTTATTTCTGTTTCCACGGCGTTGAGATGAACGGCCTCTGTTTTGCCCGCCGGATTGTCTCTGTCTGTTTCCTCCGCGAGACCAGTTTTTTTGGCTTCGTCCGCCATAACTTCTTTGGTTTTGAATTTCTTCCGGCATTTCCTGATGAACTTTTTCTCTTTCCGGCGGAAGCGTCGGAAGAGCTAAAACCGGCAATGATTTACGGATTAATTTTTCAATATTTCTGATATCGGATCTTTCCGGCGGGGTGACGAAAGAAATCGCTTTTCCTCGCTGGCCGGCGCGTCCGGTTCTGCCGATGCGGTGAACATAATCTTCCGAAGTTTCCGGCAAATCAAAATTGATTACCAATGAAATATTTTTTACATCAATTCCGCGGGAAGCGATATCAGTCGCGACCATAATACGGAATTTTCCGTTTTTAAAGCCATCCAGGGCAATTTTTCTTTGAGATTGAGAACGATTGGAATGGATTTCGGTTGATGAATGTCCCATATTACGGACATCACGGGCGATTCTTTTCGCGCCGTATTTGGTTCGTGAAAAAATAAGGACCAAACCGTTTCTGTTTTGCTGTAATACAGAATCAAGCAAGCGCATTTTATCATTCTTTTTAACAATAAATATCTCCTGTTCCGTATTTTCAGATGAAGTTCCTTGCGGAGCGATTTCAATTCTTATTGGCAATTGCATAAATTCGCTGGCCAGCGCGGAAATGGTTTTCGGCATAGTCGCGGAAAACAACATAGTCTGGCGTCCTTTTGGAATCTCTCCCAAAATGCGTCTGATTGGAGGTAAAAATCCCATATCAAGCATACGGTCGCCTTCATCAAGGACAACGGTATTAACAAATTTAAGTTTGTATATCCCCTGATTCATTAAGTCAACCAAGCGTCCCGGGGTAGCGATTACGATATGAGGGTTGTTTCTTAGGCCGGATACCTGTTTGCTTTGGGAAGTACCGCCAATAACTGCTACACAGCGCAATCCAAGCGGGGTGCCGATTTGTTTAAGCGACTGCTCTATTTGCAGAGCCAGCTCGCGGGTAGGGGCTAAAATCAAGCCCTGCCCTTTATTGCGGGACAATCGTTGAATCATTGGGATGCCAAAAGCCAGGGTTTTACCTGTTCCCGTTTGAGCGATACCAACGACATCCTTTCCGTTTAAAGCTTCGGGAATAACCTGATGCTGAATCGGGGTAGGAGTGTGGAATCCTTTTTGGGCTAGAATAGCGAGCAAATTATTGGCTATGCCAAGCCCGTTAAAACTGCCTTGTGTTTGTTCTGTTTGTGTCATAAAAAATTTGTGACCCGATATTCTTCCGAGTCATATAATAACACAAAAAGAGACGAGTCGTTCGGTATAATTCTTCCGAACATAAATTAATAGCCTAGTATAGCATAAAAATTGGCTTTTGTCAATAGCTTGCGCATTTATTCAAAAAACCGCTTGAGGCGGTTTTTTGAGTTTGTCAGTTATTTTTTATTTTTTGTTTTGGCTTTTTTAGCGGGAGCGGTCTTTTTTACTTTAGTTTCCGCTTTTTTTGTTTTGGTTTTTTCTATTTTCTTAGCTTCCTCTTTCTTTTCTTCCGGTTTTCTTGGCGCAGAAAGATTGAGCATATTTAAGATTTTGTCCAGTTTGCTGTTTATCATTTCCAGCTGTTTGTTTGACTGGTCAGGACTTCTGCCACTGTCTTTGTCTTTATCCTTACCAAAGCATTGGCTGCAAAAAACCGGTTTGTCGCCTGTCGGTCTGAAAGGGACTTCACAATTGTTTCCGCATTTACTGCAGACCGCGGAATACATTTTTTTGTCGCCGGAATCAAATCTTCTTGAATCTCTTCCTCCGCCAAAGGCTCTTGGTTGGTCTGTCTTTCCTTTGCCTTTGAAGCATTGGCTACAGAAGATTGGCTTATCGCCGGTTGGTTTGAAGGGCACCTCACAGCTGTCTCCACACTCACTGCAAGTTGCTCGGTGCATTGTTGGTCTTCCTGAATCTCTGCCGGAAAATCCACCGCCTCCACCACCACTTCTTCTTCCTCCGAATCTGTTATTGTCTCGTCTAAAATTTCCCATATTTTTATGGTTATAAAATTAACTCTTTGGAGTATACTCTTATATCCAATAAAAAGCAATGGCTTAGACAAAATCTTAAATTGTGGTATATTGATTAGATAATAATCAATAAAAAATACAATATGCAACTTCCCAAACGAAAACCGGCAAAATACGGCGAAGTGCCTTCAGATAACGCGATGAGCCGTAAAAAATATGAGGAATTGGAGCAAGAGCTTGAAAAGTTAAAGAAAAAAAGACCAAAAGCGGCGGAAGAAGTTGCCAGGCTGGCGGAGTTGGGTGATTTTTCTGAAAATGTGGAGTATCAGCTGGCCAAACGCCGTTTGCGAGGAATAAATTACGCGATGCTGAAATTGGAACATCGTTTGAACCATGCCGATATAGTGAAAGTCAAAAATGACGGAATTGTCCGGCTTGGGAGCGTAGTTACAGTAGAAACAAAAAAAGGCGGGAGAACTTATACGATTTTAGGCGAGTCTGAAGCCGACCCGAAAAACGGAATTATTTCGCATAATTCTCCGCTGGGCGCGGCGCTTATCGGTCATCGCGCCGGCGATGAGGTGGAAGTTGATAAAGTAGGAAAGTGTAAAGTCGTCAGAATACTTATTTAAGGCCGTGAACTTTAAAGCACTCTTTATACTCCTGGTCAGTAGTCATTAGGTGCCCGATTAGCCAGTCTTCCATAAAATCAACCAATTCAAACGCGAAAGAAAAAACATCGCTTTCATTTTTTTTCCGGATGTCGTCTATTTTCTTGTCAAAAGACTGGTGTTTGAATATGTGGTCGTCAGCTTTTTCGTAATTAAACTCTTTGAAGTATCTTTCTTCAGTCGCGAAATGAAATCTTTTGTAAGCCATCAATTGATTGATGATTCCGTCAAGTTTTTTTTCTGTCGCGGATTTTTCTGCCTTGGAGATTACATTTATAATATCAATCAGCTCGTTTATGGTGGCAAATAAATTTTTATGTTGGTCATCAATCAGTTTGATTCCAACACTAAGCCTATCTTCCCATTCTATTTTTTTATTGTTATTCATATTTTTTAATATAAAAATAATATTCATCCAGCACCTTCCCAGAATACCCCGTAGCTTTCGCCAAAGGACGTGTGCTCGCCTCCAGAGGGGAATTTGCTTTGGACATAAAAATTATTCTTCCTGTGGAGTTTAATACTCCGTAAGAAGGTGCTGGATTTATTACTCATTATTTTGCTTCTTTTTTCCGGCCAGTTGTCCACAGGCCGCGTTGATGTCTGTGCCAAAACCTTGTCGTTGGGTGGTTTTCACGCCCGCGCGAAGCAGGGTATTTTTAAATTTTATCATTCTGCTCGCGGGCGACGGTTTGAAAACGCCGGTCGGATTATATCTGATTAAATTGACCACATACAACGGATGGCGCATCAATTCGGCCAATTCGCGCGCTTCTTTTTCGCCGTCATTGATATTCTCAATCATTAGGTATTCAAACATAACTTGGCGGGATTTATTTTCTACATATTTTTCCACCGCTTCCATAACTTCTTCCAGAGGATATTTTCTGTCTATCGGCATCAATTGGGCGCGGAGCTGGTCGTTCGGGGCGTGTAATGAAATCGCTAGATTAAGCTGTAGGCTTTCTTTGGCGAATTTGTTTATTCCTTCCACGATTCCGCTGGTGGAAATGGAAATATGGCGCGCGCCGATATTGAAACACTCCGGGTCATTGATGATTTTAACCGCTTCCATCACATTGTCATAGTTCAAAAATGGTTCACCCATCCCCATAAATACGATATTACTGATTCGGCTATTCGGATGATTTTGTTTTAAATAGCGGGTGAAGAATAGAACTTGCGAAATTATCTCCGAGGCGGTCAAATTGCGTTTAAAACCCATTTTGCCGGTCGCGCAAAATTTACAACCCAAAGCGCAACCGACTTGAGAGGATACACAGACGGTATTGCGGTCGTCGTTATGTTGCAGTAAAACCGTTTCAATTTTATTGCCGTCTTCCAATTCCAACAAAGCTTTTATGGCTTTACTGTGTTTGGAGCCAAAGACTTCCGCTTTTATTTCAAGCGGAACCGTTTGATTTAATTTTTCCCGCAGATTTTTTGGCAGGGTGGTATTTTCGTTCCAGTTTCCAATCAAATCCTTAAAAACCGCTTGCCAAGCCTGTTTGTAGCGGAATTTCGGTTCGTTTTGAAGCGCCAGTTTTAAGTTTTGTATATTCATAGGGTATATATATTGTAGCAGAAAATAAAATTAAAGGCGATATGGCTAAAAAAGAGCCTCGCATGGACATTGTCCGCGCGAGGCTGACGGTGATAAGACATTTCAACACGGTTTTGCTTAGATAGCTTTTTTGATATCTTCAAGATAATCGCACATTCTTTCAATGAACCATGTCTCATTGAAATCAGGACCAAGCCCGATATCAATGACACGTCCGGGGGTATCAAGCGATAGTTTTCCCGATCGCACGATATCAAACAGATCACGCAGACCGTTGATATGTATGTTAATATCGTTGGTCAAATACATATCTATTATGTGTCTGACACCCATTGTAGTCGGCATCGGTTCTACTTTGAAAGTGATTTCAATCCAGTGAGACCCATTGAGGGCTTCTTGTATTGCCTTTTTGATGCGGGTACGCATTGAGTTCCTCCTATTGTTTCACCACCGTTATTGGTTGGGTAGGTTGCCATAAATATTGAGATATGTCAAACCTCATTAGCCATAGGAGAGAAGATTTGCTATACTATCTGCGTAAAATACAATTTTTTAATTAAAATATTATGACAAATAAAGAACAGGTAATAGCGCAGACGCGGGATAAGAAAAGCGTCAACGAGGCGGGTAAAAAAAGAACTAAAAAACAAAAAGAAAATAGGGGAGTGGAAGCCAGTTTTTTGGCTTTTGAAAAAGTCAGCGTCTTGGAAAATCAAGATGAGTTGTTTTCTTTGGTAAAGAATTTGGCCGGAAAATATTCAAACAAAGACGAAGATATGAAAAGAACCGTTAATAAAAAATCCGATTCGGTGGTTTATGAAATGATGGAAAAAAATCTTTGTTTGAGCATCGCGCGTCATGTGGTAAAAGCGTTTAAGCATCATCATCCAAAGATGGAAATTCATAATCCGGAAGACAATATTTTTTACAGGATTACGATTAGATTTGAGGGTTAGTGAAATAATAAAAAAATCCCGACTAAGTCGGGATTTTTTTAGTTTATCTTAAGTTTACTTATAATCTACCAAGGTCAAGCTCGTTATTGAATTTTATTTCCTTTACAAAATCCGGCATATGGCTGATGAGAATAATCGCGCCATCATAATTATTTATGGCTTTGGCTATGATTGGAATATGGCGGAAATTAATATGGTTGGTCGGCTCGTCCAATACTAACAGGCCGGGTTTCATCAGGACTAATCGCGCGAATGAGAGCAAGCCTTTTTGCCCTTCTGATAAACTGGAAACTTTGACCCCCATAAATTCGCCGGTAATTAAAAATCCCGCTGCGACAGAGCGCATATCCTGAATATCTGTTCCGTCCGTTAATACGCTTTTTAAAGAATCAAAAACGGTTTGTTCATAATCCAAAGTGGCGAAATCTTGGCTGTAATAACCGACGCAGGTATTTTTCAGTATGGTCGCGTCATCATTTGCGTTATCAACTAAAACGCGCAACAGCGTGCTTTTGCCGATGCCGTTTGGGCCGGAGATTAAAAGACGATCTTTTTGTCTTAAAATAATATTAACTTCTTTTTTTATCGGTTCATGATTTTTAATTATTTTTACAGATTTTATTTCCACCACATTGCCGACAATTCCTTGAGAAGGAATAGTAAAATCTCTGATGGTTTTGTCTTCATGTCTGACATCCACCTTGTTTTCTTCCAATTCTTCAATTTCTTCCCGTAGTTTACTGGCCAATCGACGCATTTTTCCTCCTTTGTTGGAGAAAAAATTTACTTTTTCTTTATTATCTTTTATTTCTTTTGCCAATTGAGCGTTTTTCTTTATCTCTCGTTCAATTCTTTTTTGGATTTCTTCCACCACGGAATAATAATCGCCGACATAAGTTTCCATTTTTTTAGTGAAGACATCAAGGTAGATTACTCCTTCTGTAAAACAGTTTAAAAAATCAGCATCGTGGGAAATAACCAACACAGTTTTATCATACATAACCAAGAATTGGATTAAGTGATCAATGCCGGCTTTGTCCAAATTGTTTGTAGGCTCATCCAAAAGCAAGATATCAGGATTTTGTATAAGCGCGTATGCCAATAAAATTCTTGCTTGCTGTCCGCCCGACAAGTCCCCAATTTTTCTGTCAGTCGGAACTTCCAAATTAACGGCGTTCATTACTTTGCTTATTTGGCTTTTGATATTTCCCGGAACTTTCACAAAAGCTTTTGAAAAATATTCTTCAACAGTCAGATTAAAATCTTTTTTATCAATCATTTGCGAAGCGGTGGCGATGGTGGCGTTATTATCGGTAAACACATTACCCCCGACAGGTTTTAATTCTTTGGTTATTAGTTTAAAGATAGTGCTTTTTCCGGCGCCGTTTTGTCCCATTAAGGTTATTTTTGCGCCTTTACGCACGCTAAAACTAACCTCGTCAAGAACCGGTTTTTTTGTTTCGTATTCAAAAGTAACATCTTCAAATCTTAAAATTACATTTTCCGCCATATTATTGGTTATTTTATATAACTGGCCTTTAGAAGGGGGTAGCCATCAAGAGATGATATCATTTTTTTGGCTGATTGTCAATAAAAGCAACCAAAAACCCGACTTTATGTCGGATTTTTGGTTTATTTGTTCGTTTTTTGGGAGGACTTGTCTAGTTTTTATTTTTTGAGATAAGGTTTATAAATTTTTGTAATAATTTAGGACGGCGAGTGGAATTGGCCACTTTAATTAACTCACGCAATTGTTCTATTCCCGAGGGTTTTAATGTTTTTTTCCATTTTTCAATATCCTGTTTCGTAATCTGGAACCACTCCATTGGCTGTCCGGATTCTTTAATATTCTTCTCTAATTCAACAACATGCCCACGATCATAGTTGTCGGGAGTTTTTTTCAGTTCACCGGCTAAACACCAAGCATGTTCACGTTGCAGTAATGGCAATTTATATATTATGTGTTCTCTAAATTCTTTTACCTCCGGCAAAGAATCAAGATTTTCAGCTCCTTTTAAGGATTTTTTATACCAATATATGGCTGAACTTAATTCATGTTCTTTATCACGGCCTTCTCCTTTATTAGCTCTAGCCTCATGTTCCTCGGCCAAAAATTGATCATACCGTGCGCCTAGTAAATCTGTTAAAATTTCAACTTTCTTAAATTCTTCTGGTGTTGTACCTATTTTGTTAAAAAAATTTTTGTCGTCTCCTTTTTTAGATGCGAGTATTTTTTCTAAGTATTTTTTTGAAATATACTCACTCCCTCTTGCGCCCCATCCGCCGATGGGCATCTTATCGTCGACTGCCTGCCGTCTGATTGACTCAAATTCAACTGATGGCGAGTGCAGTTTTTTCTCATCTTCTTTGGAAAGTGGTAACTTGTAAGTCCATATATTATTAAGTTCACGAACTAATTCTGTACGTTCTTCAGGGGTAGCTTCAGACAGTAAAGATAGGATTATCTTTACCTCAGCGGTTACTTCTTCAAGAGTAACGTCTTCGCGGTTTCTAGAATGTTCATTTGAATGGTAAAAATTATTAGTCCAAAAGCCACCATCTTTTGTGATACCATAGGCAAAATCTTTTTCTTCTCTGGTTAATGGCAAATCATATAATTTAATGCCATCCAATTCTTTAGCCAATTTTTTACGTTCAGCGCTGTTCGCTTTATATATCAAATTATTTATTATGTCACGGACGCGTTCAACTTCTTGTTTTTTATTTTGCTCAATAATTTCGGTTTCTTTTCTAGTAGGCAGTTGTTGAGGTTCGACTTGCTCAACACTTATAGGACAGTCGCCATCAATATGGCCGCATTTTTCATAAGAACCATGAATTGAGCACCCTCCTTTGGGTTCATCATTTGTCATAAAACATTAATTTAAGAGTATAATATATAATTAAAATTGTATCATATAATAAAAATCTATACTAGGAATGAAAATATTGCAGTTTAAAAGACAGCTTATCCACAGTGGAAGATGGACATAGCGCTTTGTATAGGTTAAACTATAGATAATCTTAAGTTTAACTTTATCCGTATGCAAAAGAATAGCGCGATTGTCGGAGTAAAAGAACTCCGCCAAAATTTGGACAGTTATATTTCTCAGATTCAAAAAGGGAATAGTTTTATAATAGTGAAGCGTTCTCGGCCTGTTTTTAAGATTTCGCCGATTAATAAGGAAGAAATATGGGAAGAGGTGGTGGATTTTACCAAGATAAAAAAGGGCGGAGTAAAAATAGAAGAAATTTTATCGCGCATCTAAATAAGCTGTATGGTTGATAAGATACAAAAAGCTTTGGACAAATTTTCGGAAAAAGAAAAAAAGATTGTAAAGGATCTGTTTCAAAAAATTAAAATTGGCAAAGCTATCGGTTTGGATATTAAAAAATTAAAGGGATATGGCAATATATTTAGAATCAGAAAAGGAAAAATAAGGATAATTTACAGAATAGAAGATAATCAAATATTTATACTCGCGGTTGAAAGAAGAAATGAGGGAACTTATAAAGGTATTTAAAAAATAAAAACCGGACGCATTGTCTGGTTTTTTGGTTTATAAAATTTGTTTGGTAGTTGGACTTTTTTGTTTTTGTGTGCGAATATACATGAAATAAAAATTATGGCGGTTTTGTATTATAATCAGAGTATGAGTATAGAAAATTTATCTGATGAGGAACTAATAGTCAAGATACGCGAAAAAGACCCTGAATTGTATGCGGAAATAATTCAGCGCTACCAGAGCAAGTTATCTCATTATTTGCGTAAATTTATTAAAGATTTTGATGAAATTGAAGATGTCCTTCAAGATATTTTTATTAAAACGTATAAAAATTTGTATGGCTTTAATCCGGACAAAAGATTTTCTTCGTGGATTTATAGAATCGCCCACAACGAAGCGATAAATCATATAAAAAAATATTATAATAGGGGGCGGATTTCTTTTGACGAATTGGAGTATGAAATAATTGGAGAGAAAATGGATTTGGCGGAAAGGATTGATTTAAAAATAGATAGGGAAAAGATTGGTTTGGCTTTTAATGATTTAAAACTAAAATACAAGGAAGTTATTTTATTATACTATTTTGAGGACAGAAGTTATGAAGAAATAAGCGATATATTGAGAATGCCGGTAAGTACTGTCGGCACATATATATCCAGAGGAAAAAAACAACTCAAAGAAATTTTATTAAAAAAATATGGAAGAGAAAAATAACGAAATTAGGAAAGAAATATTGGAACAGATAAAAACAGGTAAGGTAAAATTACGTTCCAAATATATTTTCTTGGCGGAAAAACTCGGGCTGGGCAGTTCCTTTGTCTTGAGCGTTTTGTTGTCAATATTATTTTTTAATTTACTTCTTTTTTATCTGAAATCAGCCGATGCGCTGGTTTATTTAAGTTTTGGCAAAAGAGGGATTTTGGCATTTTTGGAATCGTTTCCGTATTTGTTGATTGTGGTTTTTATTTTATTCGTCGTCGTTTCCGGTTTTATTATTTCAAAAACAGATTTTTCATATAAAAAATCATTCAGTTTTATCGCTTTGGGATTGATTATGTTCGTCATTTTTTCCGGCATAATGGCGACATACACTAATATATCGGAAGAGATAGATAAGAGAATAAAACAGAATCATCCGATTGGCGGGATGTTCAGACCATTTATGAATGGAGCGATTATGATGAAAGATAGGGGGATAGCCGGACGGTTGGTTGAGGTGGACAAAGATAATATTGTCTTGGAAACCCCGCATGGTCTGGAGGTTGTCAATATTAGAGATTGCGCCAATTGTGTAAAAGATTTAAAGGAAGGCAGTTTTGTTGTTGCCATTGGTGAAAGGGATAAAGCCGGTGTTTTTAAAGTTTATGATTTAAAAGAAGTGGGCATGGATAACATGGGTATGATAAAGGATAGAACGATGGAGCGTTTTGGATACTGGGAATGCAGGAAGACGTCGTCTTCTACTTTGTGTGAAGATATGGAAAATAAAAAGGAATGCGTTAGAGGATGTCTGGAAGAAAGACTGACTTTCGAAGAATGTAGGGAGAGATGCCCGGAATAAAAAGTTAAAGGACCGCTTCACTTGTATAAGAGTGGGGCGGTTTTTGAAATAATTATAAAACCGGAATTGTAATATTGTTATGAACACTTTTGATAACGGTTTCAAACATAGATTTAAATGTGGTTGTGAAACCGCAGAATAAATTTTTAAAAAAGTTTGAGACGCTTCGTTTCGCGTTAATACGGTCGCGGAGCGAAGAACTGAAATTTTTTTAATTTAATATTATGGTAAAAAAAATTATTGGTTTTGTATCGGCGCATAAATTAATAGCGTTAGTTTTGACTGGTTTGGCAATTTTCTCCGGATATTTGGGATATCAAAAATTTGCCACTAAAGAAGAAAGCGTGCGTTATGTTTCAGAATCGGTAAAAAAAGGAGTTCTAGTATTGTCTATTTCCGGCACCGGTCAAATCGCCAATTCCAATCAGGTTGATATCAAACCGAAAGTATCCGGCAATATCGTTTCAATTAATGCGGTCAACGGACAGAAAGTAAAGAAAGGGGATTTGGTTGCGCAGATTGACAGTCGTGAAGCGGCTACGGAAGTGGCCGAAGCGAAGGCAAATTTGGAAGTGGCGCAATTGGATTTGCAGGAATTAATTATGCCGACAGATCAATCAACTTTATTACAGGCAAAAAATTCTTTGAAAGATGCCGAAGACAGTCTGATAAAATTAAGATTAGAGCATGAGAATTCTTATAAAGAGGCGATTGATGACAAGACAAACGCGGAATTAAATTTGGAAGAGTCATATGTGGATGCTTATAATGAAATAGCGGACACTTTTTTAAGTTTACCGGATGTTGTTGGCGGAGTTTATAATGTTATATTGAGCAATGGGATAATAGAGAGCGGCGCATCTACGGAAGGTTCATCAAATAAATGGGCTTTGGTAAATTCAATCAATACAAATGATTGGCAAGAGCGTGATAAGCTTACCAATTATTTGAACTCGGCTGAAGGCGCTTATCGCGATGTTAAGACAGAATACGATAGTAATTTTGAAGATTATAGGGAAGTTAGCAGAAGTTCAGAAGAAGAAATGATTGAAAATTTACTGGCGCAAACATTGGAAACAAGCCAGAATTTGGCGGATTTGATTAAATTGGAAACAAATGCGATTGATTATTGGGTTTATTATCGCACGGAAAATAAGTTAAGCGTATTCAGCGCGGTGTCTACTTATCAAAGCAATTTAAGCTCCTATACCGGTATCGTTAATAATCAGATTTCTTCTCTTTTGTCTATCCAAAACTCAATTAAGAATTATAAAGAGAGTATAACCGACGCTGTCAAAAATATTGCTGACATGGAAATAAATCAACCAATGGAAATGGCCAAGAGTGAAAGGACTTTAGAAGAAAAAAGAGACGCGGTAACTGACTTGGAAGAGGGCGCCACTGAATTAGAAATAAGAAATAAAGAAATCGCAGTAGAACAAAAACGCAATGCGTTGGTTAAAGCCCAACAAACCTATAGTGATTATTTTATCACTGCCCCTTTTGATGGCATGATTGTTAATTTGGATGTGGTTTTAGGCGATAATGTGTCCGGTTCAGATACAGTGCTTACTCTTATAACCGATGATAAAATCGCGGAAGTAACTTTGAATGAAATAGATATCGCCAAAGTAAAATTAGGACAGAAAGTGATTTTGGAGTTTGACGCTGTCCCTGGTTTGTCAGTTACGGGTGAAGTTGTAGAAATGGATGTCTTGGGTACTGTTACGCAGGGTGTAGTCAGTTATGGCGTTAAAATAGGGTTTGATATACAAGATGAAACCGTGAAATCTGGTATGAGTGTTAGCGCTTCAATAATCATTGAAACTAAACCGGATGTTTTGTTAGTTCCAATCGGCGCGATTAAAGCATCGGGCGATAATAGTTATGTGGAAGTTATGGTTGACGGAAATAATGTCAGAAAAGAAGTGACGACCGGATTAAGTAATGATATGACGATAGAAATTATTGAAGGATTGAATGAAGGGGATGAGGTAATAACTCAAACAATAAATAGCGGATATTCTTCAACTGCCGGCAGTTCTTCAAGCGAGAGTTCTAAAAATCAAGGCCCGGACGCGATGGGTGGAGCCATGATGATGATGCGTTAATTTAATATGATTAAATGTCAAAAAATAAATAAAATGTATACAAGAGGTAATACCGGATTGCAGGTTTTGAATGATGTTTCTTTTGAAATTAAAAAAGGCGAGTTTGTGGCTATTACCGGGCCTTCCGGTTCAGGAAAATCAACTTTGATGCATATTTTAGGCGCTTTAGACAGACCAACAAGTGGAACTTATCTGCTAAATGATAAAAATATGCTGGAATTATCGGACAATGAATTGGCGGAGATTCGTTCGCAAAAGATAGGGTTTGTTTTTCAGTCGTTTAATTTGTTATCGCGTTCTACTGTATTACGCAATGTAATGGTTCCGCTTTTGTATGACAATAATACGCCAAAAGAAGAAAGAAGAAATAAAGCGGAAAAAGCTCTAATCGCGTCCGGGCTTGATGAAGATCGCTGGCAACATTTGTCAAATGAGTTGTCCGGAGGACAAATGCAAAGAGTGGCAATCGCCAGAGCCTTGGTGAATGATCCGGATTTAATTTTAGCGGATGAGCCGACAGGAAATTTAGATTCAAAAACAGGTGAAGTGGTGTTGAATACTTTTAAGAAATTAAACCGTGAAAAAGGCCACACGATTATTTTAATTACCCACGAAAGGTATGTGGCTCAACACGCAGATAGGATAATAGAAATTAAAGATGGCGAAATTGTTTCTGATAGATCAGACGGGGCGGTTTTATCTTTAAAAGACAAATAATTTTATGATATTTTCCGATTTGATCCAAGAAACATATTTTTCATTATCGGCCAACAAAGCCAGATCTTTTTTGACGATATTAGGAATAGTTATCGGCATCGGTTCCGTAATTGCTATGATTTCAGTCGGACAGGGCGCGGCTAAGGATATAGAATCAAATATCCAATCGTTAGGTTCAAATTTATTGGTCATTTCTCCCGGCAATCAAAAGAGTTTTGGCAGTATGACCAGAAGCGGAGCCGGTTCGGCCAGCACTTTGGTGGCGAATGATGCCGAGGCCATAGAACAAGAAGTGGGTTATATAGAAAATATTGCTTCGACGGTCAGTTCCCGGCTTCAGGTTAAAACTACAAAAGGAACAAATACGAATACCAATGTTTATGGCGTAGATACTGTTTATTTGAGTATAAAAAGTATTCAAATGCAAATCGGCAGTTTTTTAAATGATGCCCATGTGAACAATATCTCCAAAGTGGCCGTACTCGGCCCTACAGCCAGAGATGATTTGTTTGGCGAAGAAGCTGATCCGACGGGGCAAAAGATAAGGATAAATAATTTAGAGTTTACCGTTATAGGAGTTACCCAAAGCAAGGGAGGGACAGGTTTTGGTAATGCCGATGATTTGATTTATGTTCCTATTACCACAGCCCAGCGCTATTTAACAGGCAATGAATCTCTCAGCAGTATAAATGTTCAGGTAGTATCAGAAGAGTTAATGTCTGACGCGCAACAACAAATTACCAACCTGTTGCTTTTGCGTCATAAAATCTCCGATTCCGCCAACGCGGATTTTACTATTGTCAATCAGGCGGATGTTTTGGATGCGATTTCTTCCGTAGCTATGACTATGACTTTGCTTTTGGGTTCTATC
>MFQY01000040.1 GCA_001783185.1 Candidatus Magasanikbacteria bacterium RIFOXYC2_FULL_40_16
GGAAAAAGCGAATAAATATGGTGATGTGCCGATTCCGCCTTATGTGAAAGATGAGGTGCATGAATTGGAAATTTATCAAACGATTTACGCGAAAAAAGAGGGTTCGGTGGCGGCGCCGACAGCCGGTTTTCATTTTACGCCGGAATTGATTGATAAATTGAAAGCCAAAGGCGTGGAGTTTGCCGAGGTGACTTTGCATGTCGGGCTGGGGACTTTTTTGCCGGTAAAAAGCGAGCGGGTGGAAGATCATACTATGCATAGCGAGCAGGTAGAATTGACGGCGGAGAACGCGGAGAAAATAAACAGGGCTAAAGCCGAAGGTCGGCGAGTGATCGCGGTGGGGACGACAACAGTACGAACACTTGAGGGCGTGGCGCAATTAACAATTAGCAATAAACAATTTAACAATGAAACAATTGGAGATAGGAGATATGAGATAGGAGATAGTGTTGTAAAATTACGACCGTATGTCGGCGAGATAAATATTTTTATTAAACCGGGATTTAATTTTAAGATTGTGGATGGGATGATTACCAATTTTCATTTACCCAAATCAACCCTGTTGATGCTGGTATCGGCCTTTGCCGGGAGCAGGCAGTTTATGTTAAAATGTTATAAGAAGGCGGTAAAGAAAAAATATCGGTTTTACAGTTTTGGGGATGCGATGTTTATCATTTAAACATAAAAACATTTAAACATTTAAACATAATATAATATTTAAATATATGGGCGAAAAAAACAGACCGCACGGATATGACGCGGAAAGTGAATACCGACAGGCTAAAAAAGGGCACATCTTGGGGGTGGTAGATTCAGAGCAAGATGTTGAGTATAGAGAGGGCACAAGTGATAGACCGAAATACAGAAAAGAAAAACCGATCATTGAAAAATTTGAAAAAGGTATAGATGTAAATTCAAGAGTGGACGTAGATCAAATTTCTGATCCAAATATTGAAGGTAACGCCCCTAATCCTTATAATAGTAATCCGGAGGAAGTTCTTTTAGTAAAAGAGGCCGGAGAATTGGGTGAAGATGCTGTGGATGCAAGCGTGATTGGGGATGAAGCAATGTTGGAAGCTGCCCGGAGAGTGGCAGAATTAAAAGCCGAAGGGCAACCAAAGAAAATCAGAATTATAGAAAAAGAAGAGCCAAGAGGTAACGGTGAGAATGTTTTTGTAGGTATGGAAGATTTTGAAGAATTTGGTGATGAGTATCAAGAATTGCCAAAGCAAAAAAGTTTACGACGGTCGGCGGTAGAAGAAGTGGGGGGACAAATATTTCCCAAAGATAGAGGCAGAAGAGAAGGTGTAAGGCCACCAAGAGAAGCAATTAAAAACAGACAAAATAGAAATGAAGAAAATAGAAAGAGTAAAAGTTATATGGAGTATATGAGAGATCGTTTTAATTTTTACAGAGAAAAAATAAAAAGAAATAAAGATGCGTCAGATTTTGTCAAAAAAAATATGCGGAAGTTGTTAAAAAGAGAAAATAAAGAAAAACCGCAGGACCAGTTGTAAAGTAAAAAAAATTTAGCCCCCGTCCCGTTGTGAAACGGGGCGGGGGCTCTGTCTACTTTTTTCCTTTCTTTGTGGCGCTGGGGAAGCAAGGAACTGCCTTGCACTCCGGGACGAAAATGATAGGCCTGGAAAGGCCGGGTAGTCCCCAGAAGAGGACGAAACTTCGCGAAAATTCCTTCCGCATGGTATCACCTCGGTGGGTTGAGAAGTTTCTTGTAGATGGTCTTGACTTCGCCTAACACTTCGGAAAAGAATCTTTTCATTTTTAATTTAACCCCCTCTGGTTGTTTGGGATAGAATATACACTATTTTAAGGGTTTTGTCAAGGTTTGAAGTAATCCGTAACTCGTAATCCGTCCCGATGTGAAATCGGGATAAGGTGCCCTTATAACTCGTAATTAGAGAGGATGTGGCGAGGTAAAAGTTACTTTTTTTATTTCCATTCTTTCTTTAATTCCAAAAATCGGTCTTCTTTAATCGCTTCGCGGATTTGTCTCATCAAATCCAGGAAAAAGTAGAGATTATGAACAGTTGCCAGTTTGTAACCGAGTAATTCTTTGGCATCAAACAGATGATGAATATAAGCGCGGGAATAATTTTGGCAGGTTGAACATTTACAATCCGAATCAATCGGGTTTTTATCATTTCTATATTGAGCATTATTTATGTTCAGTCTATATTTATTTTCTGCCCCGGCTTTTTTGTTAAATAAAGTCCCGTTGCGCGCGATGCGGGTCGGGGCGACGCAATCAAACATATCCACTCCGCGTTCCACCACTTCAAATAAATCCATTGGTGAAAAGCCCACGCCCATAGTGTAATGCGGTTTATTTTCAGGAATAATCGGATTGACCCAATCCAGAATTTCTTTGGTTGCTTCCATATTATAGCCGACGGATTCTCCGCCGATGGCGATGCCGTCAAAATCAAGTTTTGATATGGCGCGGGCGGATTCTTCGCGAAGCTCTTTATAATTCGCTCCCTGAATAATGCCGAATAAAAATTGCTTATAGCCGTGATAAGCCGTATTTTTGTTATGCGCGTCAAGCGATCTCTTTGCCCAGGCATGTGTCCGTTCCATCGCTTCTTTCACATATTTTTCTTCGGCATTATCCGGAGTGCATTCGTCAAATGCCATAATAATATCGGCGCCAAGTTTATGTTGGATGTCAATCGCTGATTCCGGAGTAAAGCGGTGTTTAGAGCCGTCTATATGGCTGGTGAAAGTGACGCCGTCGTCGTCGATATTTACCAATCTGCCTTGGACACCCTCATTGCCTTGTCCCAGAGAAAACACTTGAAAACCGCCACTATCAGTCAATATCGGTCTTGACCAATTCATAAATTTATGCAATCCTTGATAATCGGCTATCAAATCCTCGCCAGGGCGGAGATGTAAATGGTAAGTGTTGGCCAAAATGATTTGCGCGTTGATGTTTTCCAAATCAACCGGATCCAAACTTTTGACCGTCGCTTGCGTGCCGACCGGCATAAAAATAGGGGTTTCAATATCGCCGTGTTCGGTATGCAAAATCCCCGCGCGCGCTTGCGAGTTTTTATCTTTGTGAATAATGTTAAAAAAGTTCATATAATAATTCGTATGTCTTTAGTTGCTTAATCTGCTTATTCCGCTTAATCTGCTTATTCTGCTTAATCTGCTTATTCTGCTATAATATCTGTATGTCTAACCCGAAACACAATTATTTCAATCTCGCCTGTATTTTAATCAGCGGGGGTTTTATTTTGGCTATATTATGGCTGTATAAAGGCGAATTTGTCAAGCCGGGAGATAATAATGCCGCGGTTGAGGTAATTAAAAATAAAAAAGATTTGCAGTTTGTTGATGTTTTGCCTGAGGAAATCAATTTGCCCGCGCCATTCACTTCGCAGGCGCCGGAAAAGAATTGGGACCAGCCGTGGCAAGACGCGTGCGAAGAAGCGGCAGTTTTGATGTTTGACGCTTATTATAAGGAATATAATTTGAGTCCGTTGTTTGTCCGTGATGAAATTATAAAAATGGTTGAATGGGAGGAAGTTAAGGACTGGGGTTTGAGTATTGAAATGGAAAAAGTAAAAGAACTGATGGAATACTATTCTTCCAATTTAAAAACCAAGATTGTTGAAAATCCGACAGTTGAACAGATAAAGAAGATTCTGGCCGGCGGAGATATTGTGTTGGTTGTCGCCGATGGCAAAGTTTTACCCAATCCGCATTTTCGCGATGGCGGGCCGGAATATCACGCGCTCATAATTCGCGGTTATACGGATAAGACTTTTATTACCAATGATCCGGGCACGCAGTTTGGGGAAAATTTTGAATATAAATATGACGATTTATTGAACGCTATTCACGACTGGAATGGTGGAGATGTCAAAAATGGCAGGAGGGTTGTTTTAGTGGCGGAATGATTGTTTGCCCGCCGAAGCTTTAGCGTGTGAGGAAAATGGGCTACCCCATTTTTTTTCGTTGTGTTAAAATAAGCAGACTATATTATGGCAATAGATTACGAAAAAGAATTAAATAAGGAACAACTTCAAGTCGTAAAGGAAGGCGACGGGCCGTGTTTGGTTTTGTCCGGGGCAGGAAGCGGAAAGACCCGCACTATTACTTATAGGGTTGCTTATTTATTGGAAAAAGGCGTGTCTCCGAAAAATATTTTGCTTGTCACTTTTACTAACAAAGCCGCCAATGAAATGATTTCCCGAGTAAAAAATCTGCTCGGAGCGGAAACCATTTTGCCATGGTCTGGTACTTTCCATCATATCGGTTATCGCATTTTGCGCCAGTATGCTCCATTAATCGGTTATAAAAATAATTTTACCCAGCACCACTTTTCTGATAAAAAAAGTGGTGCTGGGTTTACGGTTTTAGACACGCAGGATAGTTTGGATTTAATAAAGTTATGTTTAAAACTGGAAGGAATGGATAAAAAGGACAGACGCTATCCATCCCCGAAAGTTATACAGTCCTTAATCAGTTACGCGCGAAACGCGCAGATTAGCCTTGGTGAAGTTTTGGATGATAAGTATCCGAACTGGCTGGATATTGCCGACAAGATTTTCGCTATTGCCAATGGATATTCCAAACGGAAAATGGAAGCCAACGCCATGGATTTTGACGACCTTTTAGTTAATACTTATTTGTTATTGTGCCAATCGCCCCATGTCAAACAAAAATTGAGCGAACAGTTTCAATATGTCTTGGTTGATGAGTATCAGGATACAAACAAGATTCAGGCTTTGATTATTAAAAGTTTCGCGTCGCATCATAAAAATATTTTGGTGGTGGGCGATGACGCGCAGAGCATTTATTCTTTTCGCGCGGCTGACATTGCCAATATTCTTGGCTTTAAAAATACTTATCCCGACGCCCGCATTTTTAAATTGGAAACAAATTATCGTTCCACGCCGGATATTTTGGATGTTGCTAATGTCGTGATAGCCAATAATTTGAATCAGTATCCAAAAAATTTAAAAAGCGTGCTGGATAATTTTACCAAACCGGAAGCGCGCGCTTTCGCGGACAGTCAGGAAGAAGCGAATTTTGTCGCTGACAGGATTTTGGAACTGAATGATGAGGGCGTGCCGTTGAATAAAATGGCGGTTTTGTTCCGCGCGGCTTTTCACTCGCAAGCTTTGGAAGTGGAATTGACTAAGCGGGATATTCCGTATGAATACCGCGGAGGAGTAAGGTTTTTTGAACGGTCCCACATTAAAGATACGTTGGCTTATTTGCGGGTATACAGCAATATTGAAGATGATATCGCTTGGAGTCGGGTGTTAAATATGCAAGTTGGCATCGGGCCGGCAGTTGCTGTAAAAATTCTTGAGATAATTCGAGGTCGTAACCCCCTCAATCCGCTTGAGCGGTCAGCTCCCCCTGATAGGGGGAGCGACTTATGGCTCGATAAGGTGGGTGAAGCTTTACCACCGAGGGCCAAAGTCGGCTGGAATGATTTTTTGCAGATTTGGAAAATGATGGAAGCTGAAGCGGTAAAACAGCCGAGCGCTCTGATTCAGGCGGTAATTCAGTCAAAATATAAAGAATATTTGGAAAGCGAATATCCGGACGCGCGCGAAAGGATGCTGGATTTGGAACAGTTGGCTTTGTTCGCGGAAAAACAAACGGATTTGGATAAATTTTTGGCGGAAACTACTTTGCAAGAAGGGTTCAACGCCAAGCCGGTCAGCCAGACAGAAGACAGTGGGGAAAAAATAGTTTTATCAACTATCCATCAGGCCAAAGGTTTGGAATGGGAAAGCGTATTTATCATCAGTTTGAATAATGGACAGTTTCCTTCGGACAGGTCAATGAAAGAGAAGAACGGAATTGAAGAGGAACGTCGGCTTTTTTATGTGGCGATTACCCGCGCGCAAAAGTATCTTTATTTTTCTTATTCTTTGGCAGGCGGTTTTGGCTCGTATATGAAAGGGAACACTTATCTCGATTTCACATCGGGACAAGGGCCGAGTATTTTTTTGGAAGAGATTGATGGTAAGCTGATTGAAGGTGGTATTTTTCAAGGCGGGACGGTTTTTAATGACGATAATGATGAAGTTAAATATGTAGATGAAGATGAGCCGTTTTCC
>MFQY01000041.1:0-12932 GCA_001783185.1 Candidatus Magasanikbacteria bacterium RIFOXYC2_FULL_40_16
AATAATGTGTATGTTCTGGAACGGGTAATATTTCCCGACGAATCAACCGATTCCACCTGGAACTGATAAACCGCCCCCGGATCAAAATTGGTTATCACCAAAATATGCCTCTTCACATAATTCGGATCTAAAGGTGTTTTTTGATTAAACTCCACTTGATCTTCCGTTACCCCAAACCCCCTTTGGTAGAATATCTGGCTGGTGGAAGGTTCATTTGTCACCCACGATAATATCGCCTGAACCGCAGTTTGGTCACCGGGCAATAAAGCCGCATCCGTTTGCACTTGAGTAATCACCGGTGGAGCGTCCACTTCTGAAGTTGAAAAAGTTGAGATGGTCTTGGAGACGATATTTCCGTTCAAATCTTCACCTGATAATTCCACCTGATAAGTCAACCCCGATTCCATATCTTCGGTCACTACCTCATGCAAAGCTGTTACCGCCTTATCATAGGCGCTTCTAGCCGAATCAATCATCAGTATCCCATCCGCTCCGTATGGTATATATACCACTCTTGAATCGGTTGGCGCGTTTGTCGTCCACGACCATACCGCTTCGGTATCAGATTTTGAGTTTACTTTATAAGTTATAATTTCCAATTGTTCGTCTCTGGTCGTGAAAAGAAAATCCCTTGACATCGCCGTGTCGGAAACCGGCGTCTTTGACCTTACTTGATAATGATAAAGCGTATTCGATTTTAATTCGGAAATCAAAACCTCGTGGTTTTCCACTTGTTCATCGGCATTGCCGACCACCTGCACATATTCCTGATTATTTTGATAAGTCGTGTCCGGCGCTATCGCCACCAACGAATTAGCTAACTTGTCCGTTGTCCAAAATATTCGGGCATAAGTTGAACCTGCTTCAACCACCGGCTGTCCGCTGATTAAAGGAATCGGAACCAGTTTGCCCAATTCAGCGATTGTGGAATATTGCGTCGCCAAGCCCAACTCAAGCGCTTCCGTTGAAATCTGTCCACTCATTCTTCTGATTATATCCGCTGTTTTATCAATCAAAGATTTGAATACCGACTCCGGACTGCCTTCTTCCGGAGTTTCCAAAGCATCTTGAAAATCTTGCAATTCGTCCAGTTCTTCAAACCCTGAAAGCGCGGTAAAAGTCTGATTGGCCGAATAGGCGCGATTGCCGGACTCGTCAATTGAAGTCACTCTATAATTATATATAGTGGACGGAATTAAATTATTTATTTCCAAACTATGGTTGGTGACGAACCTGTCAAAATCAACCAACACTCCGGTATATTCCGTTGTCTTGCCAAATTGAATCGCGCTGTCGCCAGATTCATTGGTCGTCCATTGAATAACAGCTGAATCGGAATTAATATCGGTTGCTCTGATGCTTGAAATTGTCGGCGGTATATTATCCACTTCCACATAAGGAAAACCACCGCCTCCGCCCGGCGCGCCCGCCAAACCTTCCGCTTCCGCGGCTGTTTCCCTAACCACCACTTCTGACTCTTCAGAAAGCGTTTCCAAAGTGGTAAACGAACTTTGCGAAGAAGTCGTGGCGTTGTCTGAACCATCCACAGACGATACGGTAAAATAATACGTTGTATTTACAGTTAGACCGGTAAGCGAAACCGTATGGCTCAAATTCAATCCTGTCGCTAAAGTTGAATAATTATCCAAACCGCCCGAAGTCGTGCCATACATCATTTGCGATGTGGCGCCTTCATTTGTTGTCCAAGTAATGACTGCTGTCGTGTCCGCCACCGGCGACGCGGTGACGCTTGATATGGTCGGCGCGGTGGTATCAGCGGTTGTCGTAAATGTATAATAATCCCCGCCATTGGTATCAGTAGCGGCGCCGGATGTGACATAAAAATAATATCTTGTGCCTTGAGTTAATCCTGTTATAGTAATGGAATGTTCTGTAACGGGAGTCGCGCTGGTTTCATTTGATGAACCGGATAAATTAGAATTGGTTGAATAATATACCGTAGAATCAGAGGACACATTTGTATTCCAAGTTATGGTTGCCTGGTTATTTAAAGCGCTTTCAACTGATACTCCGGAGATAGTCGGCCCATCCGTAGTAGCAATACTATACGCGCCCCCGCCACTGTCAATTTCCGTGTTGCCATCCGGATCGGCTGAAGCTACTTGATAATAATAGGTCACGCCCGGAGTCAATCCTGTAACTGTAACCGAGTGTCCTCCCAGACTGCTGCCGGCGGATTTTACCATTGTGTCCACCGTCGTCGTGGTGAATGTCGGACCAAAAGCGGACGCGGAATAAGCCACGCTTGAACTGGAAACTTCATTTGTATCCCATGTAATCGTGAAACTTTGCGTAGTAATATCGGATTCGGCTATATTTGAAATTGTCGGCGCGGTCACATCTGTTCCGCCTTGTCCATCGGCATTATCGGAAACTACGGAAGAAAAATTTGAAGTGCTTTTATACGAATCCACGGTAGCGACTTTATAATAATAAGTGGTATTAGCGGAAACAGTCTGGTCAAGATAATAATTATTTGTTCTAGTGGACTCGCTGGCCAAATATGAATAAGTTACTCCATCGGTTGAACGATAAATATCATACCGGCTGAATCCTGGGGTTGGCAAAGCCACCGTCGTCCAAACGATAAATTCTTTATAGTCACCGCTGGTTGGATTGGAAATATCTTTTATCATCAAACCGGTTGGCGTTTCAGGAGTGGTCGCCGATTGGATTGTAGTTGTATTGGAAAAAGAATCTCTATATTGCGTGTAGACCGTATCAGGGTCAGAACCTAAAGTTACAGTAGACGTCAACGCTGAAGCCACCCAGGAAGCCCCGGACATCGCCGAATCAAGCGAGGTGGCCATTTCTATACTATTTGTATCGGCAACGGTATGATAAACCGTAGCCGGACTGGTAGTAGCCACTACCCAAATCGCCGGAGTGCTAACCGTCGGGTCGGCCACATCAAACGCAAACGCTCCGGAAGTTGACGAAACCGTATTGTTAGCCAGCTCGCCATCGTCTTCCGTCACTCTTATCTTCATTTGCGAAACATCCTGTCCGTCAATTTCATCTCTTGCCTGCCAAATTACTGTCGTTGTCGTCCAACTGGAAATTGATCTCGTGGTGGTCGCGCCGGTTGATAAATGGCCCAGAATATTACTCCAAGATGAACCATTATTCAAAGAATATTCAAAAGAAGAAGTGGCTGTGCCGGTATCCGTATCTTTAGCGCCCCAATTAATTGACACATGGCCATTTGATAATTGCGTGGCCGTTACACCCGAACCGGATATTTGCGGTTCTTGATTTATTACATAAGTCAGAGTCACATCGGAAAGTGTTGGTGTATTTTCACCATCAGAGCTTGAGATATATATTTTATATTGTAAATATTGGTCGCCGGCTCCGTCAGTATGTGTTAAATTGATTGTTTCTCCTCCGGCCGGATCGGTATAGTAGTCTCCTACGCCAGTTGGTCCAAGCCAATCGCCCCAGGTCGTCCCATCAGCCGAAGTTCTTATCTGAAACTTAATATTTGTATTTGAATTAGGTAAATTTTCTGTCCATCCTATGCTGGAAAGGAAATTAGTTGAATCACCGGTATTAAAAGGATTGGAAGTAATGGTTTGTTCTACATCAGTATATCTGGTGTAGTTTATAGTTACATCGCGCAATTCCGAAGTGATACCGGTATCATTGGTCGCCAAAGCAGTCTGGTATTGAATATATCTATGTCCGTCCGTCACGCAATTATTAGACGAAATATCATTGCCGGTATTGTCTATTACATCACAACTGGCCCAAACGGTCGCATCGCCCATATCCGACCTCTGTCCGGTCCTAACTTTCATCGTAACCGATGTGTTTGCCAGAGTGCTTGTTGTCCAAACGATTGTATTCCACGCCGTGCTTGACGATGTATCTATTATATTTGAAGTAAATGTGCCTGAAGAATTATAAGCCGTGCCTAAACTAAGCGTGCCTGTTCCACTAACTCCGACAACTTGAACCGGAGTGGAAACATCAATCGGCGCGTTATTGTCGCCCAATTGTCCCGATTCATTATCCCCCCAACAATACACCGCATCGCTGGAATTAATCGCGCAAGTATGATAACCGCCACCGGACAAAGGAGTAATACCCTCCAAAAATCCACTCCCGCCGACTCCTAATACTTGCACCGGCGTTGTTGTTGGAGTAGTTGTATTATCGCCCAAAGCGCCATTAGTATTATCGCCCCAACAATAAACATTATTGCTCGTATTCACGGCGCAAGTATGCAAAGAACCGGCGGAAACTTCAATAACATCAGCAAGATTGCCAACTTTGAAAACACCCAATACTTGTACTGGCGTATTTCGATTGGTTACGGTTCCGTCTCCTAATTGTCCGGCCGCGTTACTACCCCAGCAAAATGTACTGCCACTGGTATTAACCGCGCAAACTGAATCAGAACCGGCGGTAACATTAACTATATTATCCAAAGTTCCTCCACCACCAACAGCGGAAACCTGCACCGGAGCAAGTTGACTGACAAAACCGCCATTACCCATTTCACCTTCATTCCCGCGTCCCCAACAATAGACATTTCTACTAATATTCAAAGCGCAAGTATGATTGGCGCCACTGGCTATTTCAATTATACCGCTCAAAGTTCCAACACCACCTACGCCAAGCACTTGCGCCGGCGAAATAGAATCATCATAACTGTTTATACCAAGATTTTCTCCATCTCCCCAGCAATATACCGCACCGCCTGTTGTCAAAGCGCAAGAAAAATCATTTCCATTGGATGTGCTGGAAACACTTCCTAAAAATCCGCTTCCGCCAACCCCAACCACTTGCACCGGAGTATCACTCGCCGTCGGCTCATTTTGATCACCAAGTTGTCCGTCCGTATTGCTCCCCCAGCAAAAAACATTATCACTGGTATTAACCGCGCAACTATGATTTGTCGCTCCGCCTTGTCCGATATAAGTAATATTGGCCAAAGTTCCGGTACCCCCTACACCCACCACTTGAACCGGCGTATCGCTATCAGTTACGGCATTATTATTACCCAATTGACCTTCAGCATTATCCCCCCAACAATATACCGCCCCATTTTCCTTTAAAGCGCAAGAATGGTCCACACCGGCTGAAATGCCATTGGTGGCAATTGCCGATCCGGCGCTTAAATTAACCGCGTTAGTCCCAACAGCGGTGTCACTGACCGTTCCTTGTCCAAAATCGCCGGTCGTGGTTTGAACAGTAGATGAAGCCACCGCTTTTAAAGTAATTTCCGAACCCGTAGTTGTCACTACATTCGTCGGATAAATATCCCAATAATTAGTCCAGCCGGTTCTATCCGCGTGAACCGCGGTCACGCTGGAGCTGGCGGTCCAGCCGGTTTGCACCCAATTATAAGTTTCCGCCCTGACTAATTCTAAATCTCTTTGAAAAAAGAAAACTCCGCCCTGTATTATTAAATATGTAAAAACCAACCAAGAAATCATCGCCATTCTCAACGGATGAAATTCTTTTCTAGTCGCTATCAATTTTATATTCGTCCAGATATTCGGCGTTCCTCTCAAAAAAGACGGAGATAAAATTTTTATCAGCCAAAAAGGAAAATAAAAAATATTTTTGATGTAATGCCAGACTATCTGCCCGCGCAAATAATTCAACTGTCTTCTGTATTTTTTAAAATCCCCATCCTTTTTATCATGGTCTTGTTCTAACATTCTTTTGGAATGCAAAAGACTGTCCACCAGCCGATAGTGGTAAAATTTCTCTTCAACGCCGTAGTCCATTTCGTACTCCTTTACCTCCTTATTTTCCGTTTCCAGCGCTTCAGCCTGATGCTCCCGACTCCAGATTATTTTCTTCCAATGTTTTTTTGTCACAGTTTAATATATTATGAACTCATAGCGAGTTTATATAAATACTTAACCAAATTTAGCTAAAAAATAAACTTTATTTATGCCTGTCATTACGAGTCCCGACTAGGTTGGAGTGTAGTCCCGATTTCGCCTCAGCGAAATCGAGGATCCTCGATTTTGTTAATACAAAATCGGGATAATCTCGTTGTTTGTTAAATTATTTATCTGGATCCCCAATCAAGTTGGGATGACAAATTGTTACGGGATTGTAAGGGAACACTTATCCCGTTATGACGGGGCGACGGCCTAAAGGCCTCGCAATGACAGATTAAAGACTCGTCACAAGTTAATTCAAGGGTCTGCCGCCGAATGTGCTTTTTGATGAGTTTTTCAATAAATTCGAGCGGGAAAGTTAAAATAAATTTTGAGGTTTAGTTGTGCTAAGCTGAAAAATTTTTTTAACTTTACCGCCGAATTTTTGGGAAACTGGCAAAAATGACATTCAGTGTCAGACTCTATATATTATACCACAAAATAGAGATAATTTATTCATTGCGGTTGTGAATAGTTTCCGGTGTTGAACATTAAAACGAAATTCCAAAAAAAAACATACTGTGCTATAATCATTTTATAATGAAACTCATTTAGGGTTTTATTAATTGTTTATAAATTTGCTTCAACATAACGATAATTATCTTTTTTGCGGATTTGTTTGCCACAACAAGCAAACACCTCACAGCCAAAGCGAGAATGAGTAAAAAAGATAATTATCGTTATGTCTTCGATAAAATAAAAATAACCCTTTCAACCCTTACAACTAATATCTTCTGCTAAGGATATTCTGTGATTAATCTTTTTTCCAACCAAACAAAAACCATCACCGGCGCCGCCATTATTCTCGGCGCGGCGTCTTTTGCCAGTCGTTTAATCGGCATTTTTCGCGACCGAATATTCGCTCATATTTTTGGCGCCGGCGCCGAACTGGATGTGTATTTTGCCGCTTTCCGCGTCCCCGACCTTATTTACAATTTAATTATCGTCGGCGCGCTGTCTGCCGGTTTTATTCCGGTATTCACAAAATTATTGGCAAAAGACAAAAAAGAAGCCTGGCTCGTCACCAACGGCATTATAAATATCCTCGGATTGATTATAATTCTCTTAACCGCCATCCTTTATTATTTCACTCCTCAAATTACCCGCCTGCTCGTCCCGGGATTTACAGAACCGCAACTGACCGCCACTATCAGTCTAACCAGAATAATGTTTTTAAGCCCGTTGATATTGGGATTGAGCAGTGTGGTCAGCGGGGTTTTACAATCTTACCGCTGTTTTTTGTTATACGCTTTAACGCCAATTTTGTATAATTTAGGAATTATTTTCGGGGCTTTATTTCTGGTTCCGCGCTACGGACTCAAAGGGCTAGCCTATGGCGTGGTCATCGGCGCTTTGCTCCATCTCGGCGCCCAGCTTCCGGTATTTTTTAAATACGGATTCAGATATAAACCGACACTGCCTTTCAAAAATAAAAATATCAAAGAAATTCTCGGCACAATGATTCCAAGAACCCTTGGCCTGGCCACCACTCAACTCAACCTGACTGTCATCACTTTTCTTGCCTCCACTATTGGCGCCGGTAGCGTGGCCGTATTCAATCTTGCCAATAATATTCAGCATTTTCCTATCGGCATAATCGGAATATCATTTGCCATTGCCGCCTTCCCCACTTTATCTCAACTCGCCGGTGAAGATAATATGAAACAGCTTACCGAAAGTCTGACGCACACCATCAGACAAATAATTTTCTTCATCACTCCCCTGACAATTATTTTTCTATTATTGCGCGCGCAAATTGTCAGGGTTTTATTGGGAAGTGGAAACTTTTCCTGGTCTGATACTATTTTAACTTCAAACACTCTGGCTTTTTTCGCGCTTTCTTTGGGCGCGCAATCTTTGATTCCTTTGCTCGTCCGCGCTTTTTTCGCCTTAAAAGACACCTGGACGCCTTTTTTAATCGGCTTAATCGGTTCGCTGATAAATATAATCGCCGGCCTTTACCTGAAAGAAAAACTGGGCATTAGTGGTTTGGCGCTGGCGTTTTCTTTTTCCATGACGGTTCAAGTAGCATTTTTATGGTTTCTACTCAGACAAAAAACCGGTTCGCTTAATGAATCGGCTATGTTGCAATCAATAAATAAAATATCAGTGGCGACGATTGTGATGGCTTTATTCGTTCAGTTAATTAAGACTCCACTGGCGAACATCGTGGATATGAATAAACTTTGGGGAATTATGACCCAAGGGGCGGCCGCCGGAATCGCCGGACTGCTGATATACGCTTTGATTTGCAAACTGCTTAATCTGGAAGAAATGAATCAATTTCAAGCCAGTTTAAAACACAAATTTGTTAAATTGACTCATATCACTCGTGGAGAGATTACCGAGGCGGATGAGATTTAGGTTTTAGGTTTTAGGTTTTAGGTTTTGATTGTTTTGTTGAAAATAAAAAGCGCCCAAACATAATGTTGAAGCGCTTTAATCCCTCTTTTTTTGTATCCTTGTTTATTCTGATACTACATCTATAGTATCATCCCTCGCCCAAAAAAAACGACAAGCCAGATACAGAAAAGAGCAAAAACAACTCTGCAGACAGGACCAGCCCAATCTTCTCCACCAAGTGCCAAAGAAAAAGAAAGTACAGAGAGTACCAAGAGAATGGGCCCCACAATCTTGAAAGCTGTCAGGCCCAAAGTAATTGTCCAAGCACAAACGATTAGAAGTTCCATCGCACACTCCTTTGGTTGTTGTAATCTCAATTATACCCTGTTTTCTCTCCTTGTCAAGAACAATTCTTCGTGATAGATTGATTGAAGATTCTAAATTTAAATTGGCGATCAATCAAAAAGGGAGGGCGCCATGAAAGAACTAAAAAAAGTGGAAGTCCCATGTGGGGTGTACGCCATATGCGAAGGATGCGGAATGCCAAGCATATTTGATCATGCCAAAGACAAATGGATCTGCACAATGGATGACTGTAAAAAGGAGTTTGACTGGATTAGAGATGGAGTAATATTCAGATGGCCGCAACCAAGGCGATAGTTCCATTTCAACATATCCAAATCGTCGGGAATGTTTAATAACATTCTCACCGAACAAAAAGCGGCGCGATAACCTCAACCCGCTTTTTTATTTTCATTTTCTCTCCTTGTCAAGAAATTTTTTAACATTATTAAAAAAAGAAAGCGCGTCCTGATAAGAGGCACTTTTAAAAAAGAAGAAAAATTGAAAAGGTGTGTTGTGTGTGTTATTGACAAAAACACTAATGAGTGTTAGTATTTTATACAGCACATTCACAATAAGGAGGTTGAACTTGAGACAAACACTAACAAAAGTTACTTTTTCCGAACTTCATGAAGTAAGAAGGGCATTTGGTCATGAGAGCATTTCTCCTGGTGGAGGAGTATTCTCCAAGCATCTTATCTATTCCTACGATCTCAAAACACAAACTATTATCTTTCCATTTGGATGGGTAATGCAAGAATACGGCGGCACAAACGAAGATGGCTGGAAACGTACCGGATGGGAATTCTTTTTTAGTTCTACCAGTGGTAATCACTGGCGTACTATTCTTCGGCATAATAAAGTAAAGAAGATTGATTTTGTTGAAGTTGATGACTATGATCAAAAACAGTTTGAGCCCGAGCAAGGGCTGGTATTGATGAATCTTACGATTCTACACGAAAATAAAGATCGCGCGGATGGTCTTATCCAAAAATACCTAACTGATGGAACGATCGTCGCTGAACGTTCCAGAGAAACAACAGTCACTAACATCATTGTTGGAGAAAACAGAGAGGAAAAAACCGTATCAAGTTATCTTTACGAACTGGTGATGAAAGAATCCGAACGGATAAATTTTATCAACCAGCTTTTTGAGCAAGACATTGTTCCCAAAACGGACAGATTCGCGATATTGATTGAGCAACACGTATTCCCCAAACAATTGTCCTACTTCAAGAAATAATAACAAATGTGCGAAAAGCGGCGCGATAAACTCAACCCGCTTTTTTATTTTCATTTTCTCTCCTTGTCAAGAAGGCATAATTCATGTAACATGTAGCGTATAGCGTATAGCAAGTAGCAATTAGAATATTTAGAATATATAGATTATTAAGTTTACACCTAAATAATCTAAATAATCTACTGCCTAAATAATCTATAATATGAACACCAGAAATTTCTGCATTATCGCCCATATAGACCACGGTAAGTCAACACTAGCTGACCGTTTCTTGGAATTGACCGGCACCGTGGAAAAAAGGAAAATGAAAGACCAAATGCTGGACCAAATGGAACTGGAACAAGAACGAGGAATTACCATCAAACTTCAACCGGTTAGAATGAAATATACCCCAAAAAATCTTAAACCTGATTCAGAATTCATTCTGAACCTGATTGACACTCCCGGCCATGTTGATTTTACCTATGAAGTCTCCCGCTCGCTGGCCGCGGTGGAAGGGGCGATTTTGCTGGTGGACGCGACGCAAGGCGTGCAAGCGCAAACTATCGGCAATCTGTATTTGGCGATTGAACAAAACCTGACGATTATTCCGGTATTAAACAAAATTGATTTACCCAACGCCGATATAAAAAAATCCAGCGAGGAAATAATCAAGCTTACCGGCTGTAAAGAGGAAGAAATCCTGACCTGTTCCGGAAAAACCGGCGAAGGCGTGGAAAAACTGCTGGAAGAAGTCATCAAACGCGTTCCCCCACCGGCGGAAAATAGCGCCAAACCTACGCGCGCTCTTATTTTTGATTCTTTTTACGACGATTACCGCGGAGTGGTCGCGTCTGTACGCGTGATTGACGGTTCTATAAACAAGAAAGACAAAATAACCTTCATGAAAACCAAAGCTGACGCTGAAGTTTTGGAAACCGGTCATTACTCACCCAGTCTTGTGCCCGATACCAGTCTGGAAAACGGCCAAATCGGTTATGTAGTCACCGGACTAAAAGATTTAAACCATGTTAAAGTCGGCGACACCATCACCGCCACCGGCGCGCCCGCTTCCGAACCTTTATCCGGTTACAAAGAAGTCAAACCAATGGTGTTCGCGGGCATATTTCCCAAAGAAGGTAATGAATACAATACCCTACGCGACGCCATAGACCGACTAAAACTCAGCGACTCTTCTTTTTCTTATGAACCGGAACATTCTCAAGCGCTCGGCTTCGGCTTTCGTTGCGGATTTTTAGGAATGTTGCACTTGGATATTTTTCAAGAACGTTTGCGCAGAGAATTTGAGCTGGATATTATCGCCACTGTTCCCAGCGTCGCTTACAGCATACACAAAACAAATGGTGAAAATATTATTGTAAAAAGCCCGCAAGATTTGCCGGAAGCGCAAAAGATAGAAAAAATAGAAGAACCATGGATGAATTGCGACATTATTACGCCCCAAGGATTTATCGGCAATGTTATGGGTTTGGTCTCGGAAAGAAAGGGCCGTTATAAAAATACGGAATATTTAAGCAGTGGTTCGGAACAGCGCGCGCTTCTGCATTATGAAATCCCGTTGGCTTCGCTGATTACGGATTTTTATGATAAACTAAAAACAGTTTCCAGCGGTTATGCTTCTCTCAATTATGAATTCAAACAATATGAGCCTACCGATGTCATAAAACTTGATATTTTAATCGCGGAAGAACCGGTGGAAGCGCTGGCCACTCTGATTTGGCGCGATGATGCCTACAAACTTGGCAAACAAATTGTCAATTCGTTGAAAGACACCCTGCCCCGCCAGCAATTTGTGCTCAAAATTCAAGCGGCTGTGGGCGGTAAAATCATCGCCAGCGAAAGAATATCCGCTATGCGAAAAGATGTGACCGCCGGATTATACGGCGGAGATGTTACCCGCAAACGCAAAGTGCTGGAAAAACAGAAAAAAGGCAAAAAGAGAATGATGGCTCATGGCAAAGGAAAAGTGGATATTCCGGCCGAAGCTTATTTGGCGGTATTAAAAAGATAAATTTAACACGAATACGCGAATCTACGCTAATACGCAAATCACGCAAATAAACAATTCGCATTATTGGCGTCATTCGCGTATAATTTGCGTATTCGTATTACAAGTATTATGAATAGACACAAAAAATTCAAAACACTTTGGACCATCATAACTTTCATAGCCGTTATCGCTATGGTGTTCTTTACGGTTCTGCCGGCATTCTATTAACATTATACGAATGATGCGAATATCGCGAATGATGCGAATAAGTTATTTAACATCCTAACAATTCGCATAATTTGCGTCATTCGCATTTAATTTGTAATTCGTATCACAAGCATTATGTTAAAATTTAAAAAACACAATGAATTGTCCCCGCATCACCGATACCAGTTGGAGATAATTTTTTTATACACGGTTTGTCTGTTTCTTTTTATCCCCTATTATCTGTTTTTGGAAGAATTTCAACTGGACAAATCCAGCTACCAATGGTATTTTTTCTTCCCTTTTATGATTTTTTACGCTATCTATTCTTTAAACACAAGAAATAAAATTACTGATGAAGAAAAAATCAATCCGCGCAAAAGACACATAATCCATTGGGTTCTGTTCGGCCTAATTGTAATTTTTATGCAACTACAGCCTTCCGACTTATCAAAACTCCAATCAGTTGATTTATCTTTCTTTGTATTCAGTTTATTTTTGGCTGATTCTTATTGGGATTTCAAAAAAATCAGTTTATTTAAATAATTATGCAAGCAAAATGGGTAATACTGGAACCGGCTCCGCCGTCCTTTCTGGAAGAATTTCCGCAACTGCCACCGCTGGTGGCCAATTTGTTGTATAACCGCGACATCAGGACGCAGGAAAAAATAGACGAATTTTTAAATCCGGATTATTCGCAAGACGTGCACGACCCGTTTATCTTCGGCGATATGAAAAAAGCGGTCAATCGCGTCTTGAAAGCCGTAGAAAAAAATGAACGGATAACAATTCACGGCGATTATGATGCCGACGGCGTGTCCGCGGCGGTTATTCTGACCAACTTATTTGAGGCGCTCGGTTTTAAAAATTATGATGTATTTTTACCGCA
>MFQY01000041.1:12993-13090 GCA_001783185.1 Candidatus Magasanikbacteria bacterium RIFOXYC2_FULL_40_16
ACAAAACTGATTATAACCTGCGACTGTGGTATAAGTAATTACGAAGAAATAGAGCTGGCGAACAAATTCAAAATGGATGTGATTGTGACCGACCACC
>MFQY01000042.1:0-422 GCA_001783185.1 Candidatus Magasanikbacteria bacterium RIFOXYC2_FULL_40_16
CATAGCCAGCCAATAGCCAGTAGTTCATAGCCAATAGTTTTAATTTCTAAAATATGCCCCGACGGAAGTCGGGGCTTTGCTTTTAAGTTGACAGAAACAAAAAAATGTGGTAGTTTGACATGATGTTCAGATATTCTGCTCATTAAACAACTGCCGTTTAGAAGGCAAAACCTTGGGGGAAAGATGACGCAACCGCTTACGGTTCTTGTTACCGTCAGTTATTTGGAGAGAATAATGCGCGGGCTTTTGTTCGTTGGCGATGAGGTCGCGCAGTATGAGTTCCATAAGGCCGGATATTTGTTCCGGCGCGGAGACGGTTTGGAGCTTTTTGATAAGCACCAAATCATTTTGAGGAAGTGTAATACTGAAATCAAGATGGACGCCGACGAATACAAGGAAGTCCTTAATATTCTGTTCATCGT
>MFQY01000042.1:552-41473 GCA_001783185.1 Candidatus Magasanikbacteria bacterium RIFOXYC2_FULL_40_16
TGGCCAGTCAAAAAGATGAAGTGGATGAGAGAAAGAGAGAGATAATCGACGTCTAGTAAGACGCGGTTTGCACGCGGGGCCGGGCTATCAACAGCCGGCCCTTTTTTATAACAACTAAAATAATAATCAATATTCACTCATTCTCACTTTTGGTTCCGAGGTATTTGCCTGTTGTGGCAAATAAATCCGTGAATATTGATTATTATTATAGTTGAAAAAAAAGTAATCCTTTGTTAGTATATACATAGTATGAAATTCAACATAGTCACAATTTTTCCGGAAATAATCTCAGATTACGCTTCAGAGACTATTTTAGGGCGCGCGCAAAAAAATAAATTGATAAAAGTGAACGCGGTTAATTTACGCGATTTTGCCGATGATAAACGCAGAACCATAGATGATACCCCGTATGGCGGAGGAGCCGGTATGGTGATGAAACCGGAACCGATTTATAAAGCGCTTAAGCGCTTGGGCGCTTTAAAGCTGGGGCAAAAGGCAAAAGGCAAAAGGCAAAAGTTAACTATTTTACTTTCGCCGAGAGGGAAGCAATTTGACCAGCGGATGGCGGAGAAGTTTTCTAAAATGAAAGAAATAACTTTTGTGTGCGGGCGTTATGAGGGGATTGACCAGCGTGTTACGGATTATATGGTGGATGAAGAAATTTCCATCGGACCTTATGTTTTGGCCGGCGGAGAACTCGGCGCGCTTATTATAATTGAAGCAGTCGCGCGCTTAATCCCAGGGGTGCTTGGTAATCCGGAATCTCTTTTGGAAGAGAGTTTTGCGATTCAAGAGATTAAAAAAAGTGGTCAAGTGGTCAAGTGGTCAGGTGGTCAAGTGGAGTACGCGCAATACACTAAGCCGGATAAGTTTAAAAAGTGGAAAGTGCCGGAAGTGTTATTAAGCGGTAATCATGCTGAAATTGAAAAGTGGCGAAAAGGCAGTAACTAAAATTTTATGTCAAAAAAATCAGGACAAGATTTTGAACCACCGAAAGAGGCGGAAAAACAAGTAAAAAACGCTTGGCTTTTTGATGTTGATGGGGTTATAACCGATCCACAAGAGAAAAAGGTTTTAGAGGAGGGATTGTTTGAGCAGATAATCAGCCGGCTTGAAGCCGGAGAACCGGTGGCGTTTAACACTGGCAGGGATTTGGGTTTTGTTCAGGAAAAGGTGATAGATGAATTATTAAAAAGAACGGACAAGAAGAAATTACAAAACTTATTTGCCGTGGCGGAAAAAGGCGCGTTGTGGGCGGCTTTTGGGCCGGACGGAAGAGAAAAAGAAAGTATAGACGAAAGTATTTCCGTGCCGGAAGAAGTTAAGAATAGAGTCAGAGATTTGGTAAAACAAAAGTTTTCCGACTGTATGTTTTATGATGAAACGAAACGGACAATGATTTCAATAGAAATGAATCATAATGGCGATTTGGAAGAATTTAGTGTCAAAAGAGAAGAGTTGCTGGAAGATTTAAAAGATATTTTTCAAGAGTTAGGACTGGACGGCAGGTGTATAATTGATTCGACGATAATATCCACCGATATTCAGTCAGTTGGCGTTGGCAAGAATTTGGGCGCGACCAGATTTTTGGAATGGCTTGAATCAAGAGGAATCACGGCGGAGAAATTTTTTTGTTTTGGCGATTCAAAATCCGATTTGGCCATGGCCGAGGAAATACACAGACAAGGCGAGGATGTGGAGTTTGTGTTTATCGGAGACAGAAAATGTGTAGTCGGTAGCAGGGTGGGATTTGAAGTAATTTGTCCGGAAGATAGGCATGGCAAAGGCACTTTGAGTTTTTTAAAAAATAATAAATAATAATTAATATTAATTATATGACAGAAAAATTCTGGTCGGAATTTAAACCAAGGGATGACGCATCGTCTCTGATTATAGAAAATTTTTTTAAGTCGCTTCGAGACGGAGAGTCGATTGAAATAACCGAAGAAGACAGGGAAAAATATGGGTTATTGGTGACAGGTCCGATTAGCGAGGACACAATGAAGTTTAGTGTTGAAGGGTCAAGAGAACTTAATGAAATACAGCAAAAAGCCAAGGATTTTGTCGGCCGATATATAAAAAAATTTGTGGAAGATGTAAATAAAAAAAATGAAAAAGAAGGTAAAAAACAAATGGAAGATTGGCCGAAAATAAATATAGCTGATGTTAAGGTAATGGATAATGGCGAGTGTAATATCGTTGCCAGAACGGGCGAGACTAGCTATGGACGGGTAGTAGCTTTTAAAGGTGAAGGATTGAGGAAAGCGTATGATGATTACGCAAAAGAATATTCAGTTTCCGGAGAGGAAATCTTACCATTTGAAGAATTTGAAAGATTGTTTATGCCTAATGTGCCGGCGGTTTCCACATTGATAATGACAGCGGATAATAATATTCTTTTAACCAAGAGAAGCCCGCGAAAGGTTTCAAGTTATGAGGAGGCATGGCATTTGCCAGCAGGTTATTTGGATAATAAAGATAAGAATGAAAGAGGAGAAGTAGACCCTTTTATCGCGGCAAAACGGGAAATAAATGAGGAAGTTGGGCTGACAAAAGAACAAATTGATGATTTGGTATGTTTGGGAATAATGCGTAATCGCGATGGCGGGATTAACGAATTTCTTTTTGTGGCGAGAACGACAATGAGAAGCGATGAGATAGTTGATAAAAATATTAAAGTTGGCGAATCAAGATTATTACTTCATCCTAAGGATATTGATGGCGATGTGCGGCCGAGGAAATTGATAAAGTCGGGTAAAATATCAACTGTTTTGCCGGCTTTGTTAAAAATAGATGAGGTTTTTGGAAAAGATAAGAAGGGGGAACCTGGTCCGGAATTGACAGTTCCATCATCAAAAGCGCTATTCTTTTTGGTTGATAAATTGTTGAAAAAAATGAAAAGTTGATTTTTAACTTATCCCCACTATCCCCACAGGGGTGATTTTAAGGGCTTGACAGCTTTTGGGGTTTGTACTATAATGCTCACACAATAATATTTCACAATTTAATATTTCCTTAAGCCTTAAACAGGGAACTGGGGAGAGAGAAGAGCAACTCAGATTGGGTTTCTCTTTTTTCTTATCACAATTCAAAATACATACAACATATGAGTTATGGTGTGTGTATCATGAATCATGATAGACGCCCTTTACAATTTACAGGTAACAACAAATTTCCACAAAATAAATGTGATAAAGACGATCCAATCTAAGAAATTAGATTTGTAGAACGTCTATTCCAAAACAAGAATCAAAACCTTCACAAAATGTTCGTATTGAACATAAATTGAGAAGGATTCAATTCTCTACAATATTATGCTTGCATAATATTTTTATTGAGAGTTTGATCCTGGCTCAGGATGAACGTTGGCGGCGTGTCTAAGGCATGCAAGTCGTGCGATCGGTCCAGTCCTACTTTGTAAATGTTTTACGGTATAGCAAAATTTAAGCCGCGAGGCGCCTTACGGCTCCAGACGGTGCTTTACTAAAAAACGTTGCCAGAGCAGGACTGGATACGGAGCGGCAAACGGGTGAGTAACACATTAGTAATCTACCTTCGAGACGGGGATAGCTCATCGAAAGATGAATTAATACCCGATAGTCATGGGGGGACAAAAGTCATTCCCATGTAAACCTACGGGGCTCGGAGAGGAGCTTATGTCTGATTAGCTAGTTGGTGGGGTAATGGCCTACCAAGGCTCTGATCAGTAGCAGGCGTGAGAGCGTGACCTGCCTCACTGGGACTGAGACACTGCCCAGACTCCTACGGGAGGCTGCAGTCAAGAATATTCCGCAATGGACGAAAGTCTGACGGAGCGACGCCGCGTGCAGGAAGAAGCCCTTCGGGGTGTAAACTGCTTTTATATGGGAAGAATTCGTGACGGTACCATATGAATAAGAGGTTGCTAACTCTGTGCCAGCAGCAGCGGTAATACAGAGACCTCAAACGTTATCCGGATTCATTGGGCGTAAAGCGTCCGCAGGTGGTTTGTAAAGTTAATGGTTAAATCCCGGAGCTTAACTCCAGGACTGCTGTTAAAACTCACAGACTCGAGGTTGGGAGAGGCAAGCGGAATTCTCGGTGTAGTCGTAATAAGCGCTGATATCGAGAAGAACACCAAAGGCGAAGGCAGCTTGCTAGAACATACCTGACACTCATGGACGAAAGCGTGGGTAGCGAATGGGATTAGATACCCCAGTAGTCCACGCCCTAAACTATGTGCACTAGATATTGGAAGTATCGACCCTTTCAGTATCGTTTAAAAAAGCTAACGCGTTAAGTGCACCGCCTGGGGAGTACGGCCGCAAGGTTAAAACTCAAAGGAATAGACGGGGACCCGCACAAGCGGTGGATCATGCGGTTTAATTCGACGATACGCGGCGAACCTTACCTGGGCTCAACTACTAGCTGCAAACTACCCGAAAGGGAAGTTGCCTTCGAGGGTGCTAGATAGGTGCTGCATGGTTGCCGTCAGCTCGTGCCGTGAGGTGTACCCTTAAGTGGGGTAACGAGCGCAACCCTCGTTGTGTGTTAAATTGTACACGCAAGACTGCCTGCGCAAGCAGGAGGAAGGTGGGGACGACGTCAAATCAGCATGGCTCTTACGTCCAGGGCGACACGCATGATACAATGGTTGGTACAACGGGTAGCGAAGCCGTGAGGTGTAGCCAATCCCTAAAAACCAATCCCAGTTCGGATTGAAGGCTGCAATTCGCCTTCATGAAGTTGGAATCGCTAGTAAACGCGCATCAGCCACGGCGCGTTGAATACGTTCTCGGGTCTTGTACTCACCGCCCGTCATACCACGAAAGTTGGCAGCACCCGAAGGCCCTTTATAGGGACCAAGGTGAGGTCAGTAATCAGGGTAAAGTCGTAACAAGGCATCCGTAGCGGAAGCTGTGGATGGATCACCTCCTTTCTGGAGTACATTCTTTCGGAAGAAAGAATAGATATCCCGACTTAGTCGGGATAACAGACATTGATCCTTTCTGGATCAGGATTAGTAGACGTTTTTTACCCCGTAGTGAGCTTTGCTCTACTACTGGGCAATTGTCTTTATCACATTTATGGTGTGGAACCATGCGCCACAAGGGTGCATGGCTAAAAATACCTGAATTTTAAATTACCCCCGGAAAGGGTTTTTTGGTTTATATTATATAATTATCCACATACCGGAACTTGACAGGTTTGCTGATATATGATACCTTTAATTTAGATAAGGTTTGCAAAAACCGAGTCGAGATGTCTGGTAGCACCTGTTACCACAACATTTCCTCGGAAATCTTATTACATCGGGGCCTAAGACATCTGTCAAAGGCCCCTTTAAAATTTATACGGGAAAACCGTATTTTTTGTTTTTTTAAAATCACTTGACCCCCACACTATGTATAATGTAAGATGTAGCATATAACATGTGCATTACTAAATGTTTTCATGTTTTAATGTTTTAATGTTTAAATGTTTTATGTCACTCAATCGTCTAATCAATCTAGCCAGAAGGACGGGGGATAGGCTAATAGTTCATCAGCCTGAAAAAGGCGAGGATATTGTAATTATGGATGTTGATGAATATGAGTTGCTTTTGAATGAAAGACGTGATGTCAGAAATTTATCTGATAAGCAATTGCTTGACCAAATTAATCGTGATATTGCCATTTGGCGGGCTAATGAAAAACTTGAGGAAGATGAGGATTTTTCTGATTTCAGCGAGAAAGAGGATGATAATTGGTTTAGCGCCGGCAGTGTTTTAGGTGGTCGTTTTGGTGAGTCGGAAGAGGACATGCTTGAAGAAGAGGACGAAGAGATTGAGGATATGGATGGATTTTTTGATTTGAATGAGGTGGAAGGGGACGTTTTTCCGGAAGTTGAAACCAATAAAAATGCTGAAGAATTAGCCAAAAATGAAGAACCAAAGATAATACACGAGAGACCGATCGGGAGCAGTGATGAAATTTGGGAAGAGGAGTCTTTAGGTGGTGACGAGCCGGTTTTTTATGAAGAGCCGGTTTGACACCTGACCACTTTACCACCTGACCACTTGACTACTTGAGCACTCAACCCTATGGTGTTTAGTTAGTAAAATGATCACATGGTTGGGTAAGTAATGATTATCCCCAAAAGTCCCCAAGTAAAGCACTTGACTAATATTTAGACTTGGTGTATAATTGGCAACATCAATTAGATATGCACAAGTGCTTTGTTTTAAGGCGCTTTGCGTATTTTTAAATTATTTTGTAAATTAAAAGAATCCGCTGGATTAAAAAACTGTTGTGACCACTCATAACAGTGCGGGAAAAAGTATTAATATGGTAGACTTTGACCGTTCAAAGCCTCATGTGAATGTTGGTACCATTGGCCACGTTGACCATGGTAAAACCACATTAACAGCCGCAATTTTGAAAGTTGCCGCTGCTCACGGTTTGACAGCTCAAACCAAAGATGTAGATCAGATTGATTCTGCGCCTGAAGAAAAAGCGCGCGGTATTACAATTGCTACAGCTCATGTTGAATATGAAACCGAAGCCAGACACTACGCCCACGTTGATTGTCCGGGCCATGCGGATTATGTTAAGAACATGATTACGGGCGCCGCTCAAATGGATGGCGCAATTTTGGTTGTCTCCGCTGCTGACGGCCCAATGCCTCAGACTCGCGAGCACATCTTGCTTGCCCGCCAAGTTGGCGTGCCTTATATCGTAGTCTTTTTGAACAAAGTGGATCAGGTTTCTGACCCGGAATTGATTGACCTTGTAGAAGAGGAAATCAAGGATTTGTTAAAGAAATACGAATTCCCTGGCGATACTACTCCTATTATTCGCGGTTCAGCTTTGAAAGCTCTTGAGAACCCTTCCGATGCGGAAGCGAGTAAGCCGGTTATGGACTTGTTAAAAACTTTGGATGAATATATTCCTACACCAGTACGCGAACTTGATAAACCATTTATGATGCCAATTGAAGATGTTTTCTCAATTGAAGGACGTGGCACTGTAGTAACAGGCCGTATTGAACGCGGTGTTGTTAAAGTGGGCGAGGAAGTTTCCATTGTCGGTATGCAAGCCGAACCAATGAAAACAACCGTTACCGGAGTTGAAATGTTTAATAAAAATCTTTCTCAAGGCCAAGCTGGTGATAATGCTGGTGTGTTGCTTCGCGGTACAAAGAAAGATGAAGTGGAACGTGGTATGGTTCTTGCCAAGCCGGGTTCAATCACCCCTCATACAGAGTTTGAAGCTAAAATTTATGCTCTTACCAAAGATGAAGGTGGTAGACATAAGCCATTCTTTAAAGGTTATAAACCGCAATTTTATATCAGAACTACTGATGTAACCGGCGACGTAACTCTTCCTGAAGGAACAGAAATGGTAATGCCTGGAGATACTATTGATCTAACAATCAAGCTTATCGTTCCGGTAGCTTTGGAAGAAAAGATGAGATTCGCTATTCGCGAAGGCGGAAAAACAGTTGGAGCCGGCGCGGTAACAAAGATTATTAAATAAATAAAATTCCGAACCCGCCCCCCGACTGAGTCGGGGGGCGGGGGCGGGAAGCTCTTTGGAATTAAATTATGACAGCTACAAAAACAGACAAAAAAAATCAACAAACAGAATCAAATCAAAAAATAAGAATCAAGATTTGCGCATACGACAATAAGATTATTGATATTGCGACAAAAACCATTATCAATACGGCTGAACGCAACAATGCAAAAGTGGTAGGCCCGGTGCCTTTGCCAACCGCGAAAAAGAAGTTTACGGTTAATCGCGCGACTTTTGTTCACAAAACAGCCGCGGAACAATATGAGATTCGTGTTCACAAGAGATTGATTGATATTTTGGACGCAAACCCTAAAGCGATTGACGCTCTTATGAGTTTGAATTTACCGGCTGGTGTTGATGTTGAGATAAAAATGTCATAAAAATGCTTGAAAAGTTAAGCTTTTGAGGGCACTTGACAGAAAAATTAAAATAGTGTAAAATTAGCGCACAAGAAAAATAAATGCCGTAAACAAATTAGATAAGATTTCTCGGCTTAGTCGGGTAAAAAACATCTAGTAAGAATATAGGCATGAGAGGAAAAAGCAACCAAAACAAACTACAATAAAGGCCCAACCACGAAAATTGCCTTTGGTGGCTCACTCGTGGCAAGAAAATGGCTAGAAGGTAGTACTAATCATAAATTTAAACAGATTTATTTATAAAATTTAAACAGATTTACTCTGTCTAAATCAATTATTATTTATTCTGTCTAAATCAATGAATAGGGTTGTCTTCTGGCTTTTTTAATATAATGTTATGAAATTTATTCTTGGTACAAAAATTGGAATGACGCAATTGTTTCGAAAAGATGGAACAGTAGTTCCGGTTACTCGCGTTAACGCGGGTCCTTGCGTTGTTGCCCAAGTTAAAACAGACAAGAAGGATAATGTTAATTCTATTCAGGTTGGTTTTTTTGAACAAAAGAAATTTCGTCTAAATAAAGCGGAACAGGGTCATTTAAAAGATTTACCAAGCGTAAGAATACTTAGAGAATTTAGAAGCGAAAATGAAGTCGGTCTTAAAAGAGGTGATAAATTTACCGTGGAAACCTTTGCGCCGGGTGAAAAAGTAAAGGTAACAGGCTGGTCAAAAGGAAAAGGTTTTCAAGGTGTAGTTAAAAGACATCATTTCCGAGGCGGTCCCGCTTCTCATGGTCATAAAGATAATTTGCGTATGCCGGGAAGTATTGGAGCCGGCGGAGTGCAAAGAGTATTTAAAGGAATGCGCATGGCTGGTCATATGGGCGATGCTCAAGTTTCTATAAATAATTTGGAAATAATTGAGGTTTTTCCGGAAGAGAATATTCTCGCGATTAAAGGCGCTGTACCGGGAGCTAAAGGAAGTTTGTTATTGATTTCTACTCCTGAAGGGGATATTAAAGTAGAAGTTGAAAAATCGAAAAAAGAAGTTGAGCCCACAGGTGAGGGAACACTCATCCCGATTTCACATCGGGACGAAATCCCGACCGATGCCGAGAAAGTAAAAGAAGAAGCGCCGGTTGGGGCTGAAGAAAAAAAATAATAAATTAATGATGACAGATTTAAAAAGTATGGCAAAAGCAGTGATCTACAATATTCAAGGCAAAGAAAGTGGTTCAATTGAATTGAATGATGAGGTTTTTGGCGTTAAATCAAAAATGTCAGTGATTCATCAAGTTTATCTTGCTTTGATGGCCAATGCTCGCGAACCTTGGGCTCATACAAAAAATAAGGGCGAGATTCGCGGTGGCGGAAAAAAACCTTGGAAACAAAAAGGCACCGGTAGAGCGCGTCATGGATCTATTCGTTCACCGATTTGGCGAGGTGGCGGCGTGACATTTGGTCCTTTGAATATCAGAAATTATAAACAAAAAGTTAATAAAAAAACAAAAAGGACTGCCGTGCGTATGTGTCTTTCCGATAAGGTTGTTGATGGTAAATTTATTGTGTTGGAAACTTTGCCTACAGACGGCAAAACAAAAGCCATAGCGCAATTACGCGCGATATTGCCGGGTTTGAAAAAGACTACTTTGTTGGTGACGCCAAAAAATGATGAGACAATACAAAGAGCGACTAACAATATTCCTATGTTGGATTTACAGACAGCGTCAGATATAAATGTAATTGATTTGTTACATCATCAGTATGTTATAACGACAAAAGACGGTGTAAAGGAATTAGAACAGAGATTAAACAAAGATTAAATAAATAAACTTTGCGGTAAGAGTCGCAGTAGACCAACGGGATCCTTCGCTCGGTCGCTTCACTCCCAACCGCTCAGGATGACAAATTTATATAGTATGGGTTTACTTGATAAGCTAAAAAAGAAAGATAAAATTGAAAAAGAAACAGATTCAAAAAAATCTGCTGATGTTAAAGTTGAAGAAAAAAAGAAAGATAAAATTGAAAAAGAAACAATCAAGAAACCGGAAGTGAAAAAGGAAGAAAAAACAGCAAGCAAAACCAATCCGTTGAGCCATATCTCAAATAAGATATTGGTTAAACCGTTAATCAGTGAAAAAGCGGCGATTGGCGAACAGGAAGGGCTTTATGTTTTTGTCGTTAGCAAAGACGCTAATAAATATCAAATAAAAGAAGCGGTAAAGGAAGTTTATGGAGAGACGCCGGAGAAAATCAGAGTGGTAAATGTTGAAGGCAAGAGAACTTATGGTGGAAAAAGAGAGGGTAAAAGACAGGACTGGAAAAAAGCATTTGTGAAAATGCCAAAAGGCAAAACTATTAATATTCATGAAGGTGTTTAAAATATGGGAATAAAGATATACAAACCAACTACCCCGGGAAGACGTAAAGCAAGCGTCCAGGATTTTTCTGATATCACAAAAAAACATCCGGAGAAAAGTCTTACTGTGATCTTGAAAAAGAATTGCGGCCGTAATAATACCGGCAGAATTACTGTCAGACACCAAGGTGGCGGATCTAAAAGACTTTACAGAATAGTTGATTTTAAAAGACAAAATTTTGATGTCGCGGGAGAAGTGATTGCGATTGAATACGATCCTAATCGCGGTTCAAGAATTGCTTTAGTTTTGTTTACAGATAATACAAAATCATATATTATTGCCGCGGAAGGAATGAAAGTGGGCGATAAAGTATTATCTTCTCAAAAAAAGATTGAAGCGGTTCCGGGAAACAGAATGCCGTTAAAATATATTCCTGTAGGTTTATTTATTTATAATATTGAATTAACCCCGGGTAAAGGCGGACAAATCGTCAAAGGCGCCGGCACTGCGTCACAGTTACAAGTATTTGAAGCCGGTATGGCGCAGTTGAAGCTTCCGTCAGGAGAAATAAGAATGGTCAGCGAGGATTGCGCTGCCACTGTTGGTAGAATAAGCAATCCGGATTTCAAATTAGTTAGATTGGGTAAAGCCGGCAGAATGAGACACAAAGGAATAAGACCAACCGTAAAAGGAAAAAATATGAACCCGGTTGATCACCCGCATGGTGGTGGAGAAGGTCACAGTCCGATCGGTCTTAAAGGCGGTCCAAAGACCCCTTGGGGCAAGAAGGCTCTTGGTGTTAAGACAAGACAAAGAGGCAAATGGAGTGATAAGTTTATAGTTAAGAGAAGAAGAGGAAAAAATAATTAATTAATTTTATATGTCAAGAAGTTTAAAAAAAGGCCCTTATACTGATGAAAAGTTGATGAAAAAGGTCAAAAAAGCGCTGGCTACAGGCGACAAGAAATCAATAAAAACTTGGGCGCGCGCGTCTACTATTACTCCGGAAATGGTGGGTCTTTCTTTTGCCGTGCATAACGGAAGAGACTTTTTGAATGTTTATGTTGATGAAAATATGGTTGGACATAAACTGGGTGAGTTTTCTTTGACAAGAAAATTTGTAAAACATGGTGGTAAGATGCAGAAAGCGCAGGAAAAGGAAGAAAACGCCGCCCCTGCTGTCCCCGCTAATAATAAATAGACTGATTTAATATGGATAAATTACAAACAAAAGCGACAATAAAAGGACTGAGAGTGGCTCCAAGGAAAGTCCGTCTGCTGATTGACCTTATTCGCGGTATGCAAGTTGATAGAGCTATTGAACAGCTGGAAATTTCAAAAAAAGACGCTGCTCGCGAAGTTCTTAAATTATTGAAATCAGCGATAGCCAATGCTCGACATAATCATCAATTAAAGACAGAAACTTTGGTAATCAAAATTGCTTTTGTTGATGGTGGAGCGACTTTACACCGATGGACGCCTAGAGCTATGGGCAGAGCAACCCCGATCAGAAAAAGAACCGCTCATGTTACTTTAATTTTGGAAGGCGAGGTTGATGAAAAGGCGGTTAAGAAAGTTTCCACCAAAGGCGGATCCGCCTCTGGCGGAAAGGTTGGTAAAGAACTAGTTAAAAAAGAAAAAAAAGAAATTGAAGAAATAAAAGGAGAAAATACTGATGTTAAGACCTCGACAACCAAGAAGGCAAAAAATAAAAAATAAATAATTAAGTAAACAGATTATAATTTATGGGACATAAAGTTCATCCAAGAATTCACAGAATACAAGTTATATACACTTGGGATTCAAGATGGTTTGGAAAGAAAAAATATGCTAAGTATGCGGAACAGGATGTAAGCATCCGTGAATTTTTGATGAAAAAATTTAAAGACGCCCATATTGATTCTATCGGTGTTGAAAGAGGACCGAAGAATATGACAGTTACGGTATTTGCGGCCAAGCCGGGATTTATTATTGGTCGGGGCGGACAAGGTCTTGAAGATTTGAGAAAAGAAATTGAAAGAAAATATTTACAAATGTCTTTAAAAGTTAAATTGAATATTCAGGAAGTTCATTCACCGGCTTTGTCAGCTTCTGTGATTGCGCAGACTGTTGCCGCTGAAATTGAAAAACGCATGCCTTTCCGCAGGGTGATGAAACAATCAATTGAAAAAGTTATGAAAGCGGGCGCGCAAGGCGTGAAGATTTGTTTGTCAGGCCGTTTGAACGGAGTTGACATTGCGCGTACGGAAAAATTATCGGCCGGAAAAGTGCCGTTAATCACGCTTAGAAGCGATGTTGATTATTGTCTGTATGAGGCTAACACCACTTATGGCAAGATTGGCGTGAAAGTGTGGGTTTATCATGGAGAAATTTTTGGAAGAAAAGATAAATTTAGCAAGACGGAAGAGCCGGAAAGCAAAGAAAATAAAGAAAAAAGAAAATAATAATTTTATATGTTATTGCCAAAAAAAGTAAAACATAGAAAATGGCACAAGCCAAGAAGGAATAACAAAGGTGTTGCGACAAGAGCAAATACCGTGGCTTTTGGCAGTTTTGGTCTTAAATCAATGGATAACGCCTGGGTTACATCAAGACAAATTGAATCCGCGCGCCGTGTTTTAACAAGATATGTCAGACGTGGAGGTAAAATTTGGATTCGTATTTTTCCTGATAGACCGGTTACAACCAAAGGCAACGAAATGCCTATGGGAAAAGGCAAAGGTACGCCAGATCATTATGTTTGCACTGTAAAACCGGGTACTGTTATGTTTGAAATGGCCGGAGTTTCGGATGATAAAGCAGTAGAGGCTTTAGTATTGGCAGGGCATAAATTACCTCTAAAAGCTAAAGTTGTTAAGAAATAAATTAATGATGTATGGATATCAATGAAATCAAAAATAAATCTATAAAAGATTTAAAAGAATTATTGGAAGAAAAAAGAGGAAAATTGCGCGATATGCGTTTTAATGTAAGTAGCGCGCAGATAAAGAATGTCAGGGATTTAAGAAAAAATAGAAAAGATATCGCTCAGATTTTGACATTAATAAATACGCAAAATAAAGAAGTTTAATTAAAATAATCCAATTGAGTGGAAAGAGCAGAAACAGACCAACGAGATCCCTCGCTCGGTCATCCCGACTTAAAGTCGGGACTCCCGACCGCTCGGGATGACAGATTTTATATGAATACTAAAAAAAGTGAAACAACTAAAAAGGAAGTTACACGCCGACAGTTTGAAGGTGAGGTGGTTAGCGTTGTGGAAAATAAGACTATTCATGTATTGGTTAAGACAAAGAAAATGCATCCTAAATACAAGAAGCAGTATCTTACACACAAAAAATACGCTGTCCACGATGAGGCTAATACGGCAAAAGTTGGTGATGTGGTTTTGTTTCAGGAGTGCAGACCGATTAGTAAGACAAAAAAGAATAGATTAATAAAAGTAATAAAATAATTAAGTGTATCCGCGCGGTAAGAGCAGAGCAAAACAACGGGATCCCTTCCCGCCATCCGGCGGGACAGGCCGTTCGGTCGCTCCGCTTCCAACCTCTCGGGATGACAAATTTAAATGGTATGATTCAACACAGATCAATGTTAAAAGTAGCGGATAATACAGGCGCGAAAAAGCTGATGTGCATTCGTGTGCTTGGTGGTTACAAAAAAAGATATGCGCAACTTGGCGACATAATTACTTGTTCTGTAAAGGAAGCCGTACCTCATGGTATGGTAAAGAAGAGTGAAATTGTTCATGCTGTTATTGTGCGTCAAAGAAAAGAGAAAAGAAGAAAAGACGGCACATATATAAGATTTGATGAAAATGCGGTTGTGATTATCAATAAGAAAGACAAAGAACCGAAAGGGACGCGTATTTTTGGACCGGTTGCCCGCGAATTGCGCGCTAAAGGATATAAAAAGATTATTTCTCTGGCTCCGGAAGTGCTTTAAATAGGCATTAGCTGTCAGAATATATAGGGATTAGTCATTATTAAATATTATTAAAAATATAACTAAATATTCTAAACGCTAAACCCTAATTGCTAAAAATATGAAAATAAAAACAGGGGACAATGTAAAAGTATTAAGTGGAAGAGATCGCGGTAAAACCGGCAAGGTTATTCAGGTTTTGAAATCTAAGAAAAACGGTCAAAATTATGCGGTTGTTGAGGGTGTTAATTTGAGAAAGAAACATCTTAAAACACGAAAGGCCGGAGAAAAAGGGCAAACGATTGAATTATCTTTTCCGATTCATATCAGCAATGTAATGGTTATTGATTCAAATACAAAAAAGACAACCAGAGTAGGGTATAAAGTGGAAGGCAAAGAGAAGAAAAGAATTTCAAAAAAAAGCGGTGAATTTATATAAAAGTTTATAGCCAATAGTTCATAGCCAATAATTTGATAAAATGCGATATAAGTGAACTAAGTAAAGTAACCTATTGGCTATTGGCTCCGAACTAATAACTATTATTATGAAATCAGTATTATACCAACAATATAAGAAAGAAATTGTGCCGGCTCTTAAAAAAGAGTTTGGATACAAAAATGTAATGCAAGTGCCTAAATTGGAAAAGGTGGTTATTAATGTTGGTTATGGAAAACACGCAAAAGAAAAAAATTATGTTGAACACGTGGAAAAAGTTTTGTCGGCGATTTCCGGACAGAAGCCGATTCATAATAAATCAAAAAAATCCATTTCAAATTTTAAAATCAGGGAAGGGATGAGTATTGGCGCGTCGGTTACTATGCGTGGTAATAAAATGTATGATTTTGTTTACAAATTGGTAAATGTAACTTTCCCGCGTATCCGCGATTTTCGCGGTATAAATCCGAAAGCTTTTGATCATCAAGGTAACTATACCGTAGGAATAAAAGAACAGTTAGCCTTTCCGGAAATTACATCAAGCATGGTTGATATAATTCACGGATTGGAAATCACCTTTGTAATTAAAGGCGGAAATAAAGAGCAAAATTTTTCATTATTAAGCAAGATGGGTTTCCCATTTAGGAATAAATAAATAATTAATAAAATAATCGAGCAATAAGAGCAGAATTAGACCAACGAGATCCCTCGCTCGGTCGCTCCGCTCCCAACCGCTCGGGATGACAGATTTTAAATGTATGGCAACTCAAGGACAAATAGCAAAATCAAAAAGAAAACCGAAATTTAGCACTAGAATTGTTAGACGTTGTTGGAAATGCGGAAGAAAAAGAGGCTATATTAGGCACTTTAATTTATGCAGAATTTGTTTTAGAGAACTGGCTAACGAAGGCAAGTTGCCCGGGGTAAGGAAGTCAAGCTGGTAATAACCATTAAAACATAAAAACATTAAAACATAAAAACATTTAGAAAATTATATTATGATGACAGATCCAATCGCAGACATGTTAACACGCATAAGAAACGCGCAAGCAGTTGGCAAAAAAACTGTTGATTTAGCTTTTTCCAAATTGAAAATGAGCATCAGCAAGATTTTGGTTGAGGAAGGCTATATTAATAAAGCGGAAAAAGTTGACAGCAATCCGCCGGTTTTGAGATTGGAACTGAAATATATCGGTAAAAATCCGGCTATACAGTCTATTAAGCGCGACAGCACGCCTGGACACAGAAAATATTGTAAATCAGATGAATTACCTAAAGTTTTGAATGATTATGGTATCGCTATTCTCTCCACTTCAAAAGGGCTGATGACAAATAAACAGGCTAGAAAAGAGTCGGTTGGAGGAGAATTAATCTGTTCAGTATATTAATTAACAAGTTTATAGCCAATAGTTCATAGCCAGTAGATTTAAGAGAAAAAGGCGAAAGAACTAAATAAATTAACAAACTGTTGGCTCAGAACTATGAACTAAGAACTATTATATATGTCACGTATAGGCAAACAAATTATAGCAATTCCAAGCGGGGTAGAGGTCTCTGTAAAAGAAGGCAAAGTTTTTGTTAAAGGACCAAAAGGCCAATTGGAGCGTGAACTGCACAAATTGGTTACTGTTAATATCACTGATAATAAAGTTACGGTTGATGTTGTAAATAAAGAATCAAAATTAGAAAGATCCCTTTGGGGCACATTTGCCGCTCATATAAAAAATATGGTGCTGGGTGTAACTAAAGGATTTAAGAAACAACTGGAAATAAACGGCGTAGGTTATAAAGCTGCCATGCAGGGCAAAGATTTGAAGCTTGATGTTGGTTATTCCAATCCGGTAATTTATAAGATTCCGGAGAAAGTAACCGCTTCCGTGGAGAAAAATATGATTAGTTTGGAGAGCGCGGATAAAGAATTGTTGGGCAAAGTCGCCTCAGAAATAAGAGTTATTCGAAAACCTGAACCTTATAAAGGCAAGGGAATTAAGTATGTTGAAGAAACCATCAGACGTAAAGCCGGCAAATCAGCTGCTAAAGCGGCCGCATAAATTAATATTATTTTATGAGAAATATAAAAACAATCAAAAAAAGCAGACGACACGCCAGGATAAGGGCGATGCTTTCCGGTACAGCCGAAAGGCCGAGATTACATGTATCCAAAACTTTAACCGGGCTTTATTTGCAATTGATTGATGATAATGCCGGTAAAACTCTTGCGAGCGTAAACAGTAAAAAAGATTTGCCGAAAAAAGGAGATGCCGGTGAGAGAAAAGCTAAAGTGGCGCAAAGTTATTTGCTGGGCAAAGTTTTAGCTGAAAAAGCATTGGCTGCGGGAATTAAAGCGGCAGTATTTGACAGAGGAGGAAACCGATATCATGGAAGAGTAAAAGCGGTAGCGGAAGGCGCGAGAGATGGAGGACTTGAATTTTAATAATTAAACATAATCCGAATCGGATTATAATATTTGAAGTATGGAAAAGAGAAAAGGTAAAGGCAGAGGAAAATTCAAAAAAGAAAAACCGGAGTTTGATCAGCAGATTGTTGATTTAGCCCGTGTTACTCGTGTCACAAAAGGTGGAAAGCAACTTAGCTTTCGCGCTTGTGTTGTGATAGGCAACCGAAAAGGCAGAGTTGGTTATGGTGTTAAGAAAGGAAAAGATGTTCAGATTGCGGTGGATAAAGCGGTTAATCAGGCAAAGAAATATATGATTACTGTGCCGATTAACAGAGGTACCATACCGCACAGAGTGGAAGCTAAATACGGCGCAGGCAGAGTTTTGATTAAACCGGCCCCGCTTGGTTCCGGTATTATTGCCGGCAGTTCCGTCAGAATCGTTTTGGAACTTGCGGGCGTACCAAATGCTTCAGCTAAGATTATGAGTAAAACAAATAATAAAATTACCAATGTAAAGGCTGTGTTTGAAGCATTGCAGAAGTTTAAACCATTGAGATTTAAAAAGTTTATTAAGAAGGATGAAGTCAAAACCGAGGAAAAAACGGAAGTTAAAAAACCGTTCACAAAGAAAAAAGAAAATAAAATAGATAATAAATAATAAATTAACCTGGTGGCAAGGGTAGCGATAGACCAACAAGATCCTTCGCTCGGTCGTCCCGACTAAGTCGGGACTCCCAACCGCTCAGGATGACAGATTATAAAGTTATGGTTATAAATTTACATACAATTAAACCTGCCCACGGGTCAAGGAAAAGAAGTAAAAGAGTTGGCCGTGGCAATGCCTCTCAAAAAGGGACTACTGCCGGACGCGGTATGAAAGGTCAGAAAGCCCGTTCAGGCGGAAAAAAAGGTTTGGCGGTTAAGGGTTTTAAGAAATCATTTCAAAAAGTACCTAAGGTGCGTGGTTTTAGAAGTCAAAAACCGAAAAAACAAACTGTAACTTTATCAATTTTGGAAAGAATCGCAAAAAATGGCGATGTGGTGACCCCTAGATATTTAAACAAAAAGGGTGTAATAGATAATTCACAGAGCGGGGTAAAAGTGGTGGCCACAGGCGAATTAAAGAAAAAAATTACTTTAAGCGGTTGTGTTGCCAGCAAAAAAGCGGTTGAAGCTATTGAAAAAGCCGGTGGAAAACTAGAGTTTTAGGTTTTGGCTATTAAATAATTTATCTTGGTGATTAAGGTTGTGTTAAACCAACGAGATCCCTCGTTCGGTCGTTTCACTCCCGACCACTCGGGATGACAAATTTAAAAGGTATGTGGGAAAAATTAAGAAAAATTTGGAATGTAAAAAGTTTAAGAAATAGCATACTATATGTACTTGGTATGCTTATTATTTTTCGTTTGGTGGCGCATATCCCGATGCCGGGAATTGATCGGGAAGCATTAAGCGGATTTTTAGCGGGGAATCAAATTCTTGGTCTTTTAAATGTGTTTTCCGGCGGGACGATTGAGAATTTTTCTTTAGTAATGATGGGTATTGCTCCATACATCACATCTTCCATTATATTTCAGTTGTTGACAATGGTGGTGCCGAGTTTGGAGGAATTATCAAAAGAAGGTGAGTCAGGACAGCAAAAAATAAACATGTATACCCGTATAACGACTGTGCCATTGGCGCTTTTGCAAGCTTATGGTTTTATAAAATTATTGAATAACTCGCAACAGGGTATGTTGGGTGATTTGACAACGGTCAGATTGGCGTCAATGATGTTGTTTGTCACCGCGGGTACAATATTTTTGATGTGGATCGGCGAATTAATTACAGAAAAGAAAATCGGTAATGGAATCTCGTTGCTTATCTTTGCCGGTATAGTTGCTTCATTGCCAACAGCGATAAGAAATGCGGTTGTAAATTACAATCCGTCTGATTTGACGACCTATTTGTTGTTTGCGGGAATTGCGGTTGCGACAATAATTGGAGTTGTTATTATAAATGAAGGACAAAGAAATATTCCAATCAGTTATGCCAAACAGGTTCGTGTTGGGCAAGGCGGGGCGAAAAGTCATTTGCCGCTTCGCGTTAATATGGCCGGAGTTATTCCGATTATCTTTGCCATTTCAATCGTTTTATTTCCTTCAATGGTGGCGCAATTTTTTGCCGGTAATCAGGGATGGTTGGGAAGAGTGGCGATTAGCACAATAAATTTGTTTCAGAATCAATTATTTTACGGAATGATTTATTTCTTATTGGTATTTGGTTTTACATATTTTTATACGGCGGTTATTTTCAATCCGGAAAAGATCGCGGAAAATCTACAAAGACAAGGTGGTTTTATACCGGGTATTCGCCCGGGAAAACAGACGGAAGAATATTTACAAAAAACAATGACCCGTTTGGTATTTGTTGGCGCTTTATTTTTAGGCGCGATTGCGGTTCTCCCGCTTCTTATGCAGTTGGTGACGAATTCTCAGGCGTTGGTGTTTGGCGGCACGAGCCTTTTGATCGTAGTAAGTGTGGCAATAGAGACAACCAAACAAATTGATTCTCAGCTTACGGTTCATGAATACGACGGAATTAAATAATTTTGAATAATAAAACGCTCCGTTCTTCAAAAAACGGGGTGTTTTTTTGCTCAAAAAGGGTACTAAACCTGATTTGCCAAAAAGAATATTACTTGCTATTATATTTATAGTTAATTTAGTTATAATTGTCATATATTATGGGCTTTTTTTCTTCCCCTTCCGACAAGTATTCTCAAGAACTTAAACACTTGCCAGTTGAGGATTTTAAAAGAATTTTTCGTGGTTTGAAAACAAAATCTTTATCTCAAGATGAGGAAGATTTGGCGCATAGAGAATTGGAAAAACATATAACAAACGATGGAAAAATATCCATGCGCAATGTGTATAACACGATACATAGTTTGAAAAATAAGAAGATGATAAGCTTGAACGACGAGGAGGATTTAATGGGAGCGTTTGAAGATTATTTTAACAAATAATATGAAAAAAGTGATTATTTTAATGGGAGTTCCGGGAAGTGGAAAAGGAACCCAGGCGGAATTATTGGCGAAAAAATTCGGCTATGGCCATATTTCTACCGGCAATCTTTTAAGGAAACTCGCCACCGATCCGGAAGCTGATCGGGAAGATAAAGAAAAATTGGAAGAGATGAAAGCGGGGAGATTGGTTGATAATGAATTGATTTATAAATTGGCATTTGCGGAAATGGAGAAGTTTTTTTTATTGAATAAGGGCGTAATTTTAGACGGAGCCATAAGGACGATTGAACAGGCGGAAAGATTCCAAAGATTTTTTGAAGAGAAGGGGATGAATGATGATATGGTCGTGATTGATGTGAATATATCCGATGATGTCAGTTTGGAAAGGTTGATGCACAGGAAAGAAACTTCAACCGCGATGCGAGCTGATGACAATTTGGAGATTATGAGAAAAAGAATTCAGGAGCAGGGGAATGAGGCTATCAAACCGATTTTATATTTTTATGAAAGTTTAAAATTATTAAGGAGAGCGCATGGCGAGAGATCGATTGAAGACGTGCAGGAAAGCATTGTGAAAATTTTGGAAGAATTTTAGGTGTTATATTTTTATCGCGGACTATGTATATCAAAAAAGATGAAGAAATAAAAAAGATAATTGAAGGGGGCAAAATTATCGGGAGTATTTTGGAAGAGCTGTCAAAAATGGTAAAGCCCGGCATTAGTGCGTTGGAAATAGATATACAAGCTGAAAAATTAATTATAAAAGCGGGGGGGAAGCCCGCTTTTAAAGGTTATAAATCGCATCCGAAAGACTTGCCGTTTCCGACGACGATTTGCGCTTCTCTTAATGAGGAAATCGTTCACGGCATTGCGACCAAGCAAAAGATTTTGAAAGAAGGCGATATTTTTAGTATTGATATTGGGATGGAATGGCCGGTTGGCAAGATACAAGATACAAACAACAAGAAACAGAAGGGTTACTTTACTGATACGGCAGTGACAGTAATTGTGGGAAACGTCCCGGAGAAGGTTAAACAGTTATTGAATGTAACAAAAAATGCCTTGGAGATCGGAATAGAACAATGCCAGGCTGGTAATAATATTTCTGATATTGGCAAGGCGATTGAGAATTATGTAAAACCGTTTGGCTACGGTATTGTCCGCGATTTGGTCGGCCACGGCGTCGGTCATGCGGTCCATGAAGAACCGCGCGTACCTAATTTTTATGATAAAGAAGTGGAGTCTTGGAGGCTTGAACCGGGAGTGGTAATCGCGATTGAGCCGATGATTACTTTGGGAGGACATGAAATAAAAACCGCCGAAGATGGCTGGAGCATATCTACCGCTGACAACAGTTTAAGCGCCCATTTTGAGCATACGGTTATTATCACGGAAAATGGACCGATAGTGGCGACACGCCGGCCGAGCGAAATAAATAATTAATCAATCTACTGGCTAAGAACTATTGGCTATGAACTATTTAGGTATCGATTACGGCAAAAAGCGCATTGGTTTAGCCTGGGTCCAAGAAGGTTTGGATGTAGTTTTGCCATTTGGGGTGGTAAAAGATATTGATGAACTGGCTAAACTGATTAAAAAAGAAAAAATTGATAAAATAGTTGTTGGTCTGCCAATCGGATTGGATGGAAAAGAAAATGAAAACACAAGGCGGGTAAAAAAGTTTGCCGATGAATTAAAAAATAAAATTAATTTACCGATCGAGTTTGAAGATGAGAGGTTTTCTTCAAGACAGGCCGATAGTATGGGCGGGGATGTCAGTCGTGATGAAAAAGCGGCGATGGTTATTCTTTCCAGTTATCTGGAAAGAATAGGATAAAGTATTTAGTATTTGGTATTAAGTATGTAATTGCGGTTAATATTTTTTAGATTAAATAAGAACTTGAATGTTTTGGTTTAAAAACAATTAATAAATAACATGAATCAATTCAAAATATACTTGATACTTTATACTTAATACAAAATACTGGCTTATGGAATCAATCGTGCTGGCGCGGCGGGATTTCAGGGAGTTTGATCAGATTATAACGCTTTATACAAAAGAGCGGGGTAAGATAGAACTTCTCGCGCGCGGGGTAAAAAAAATGGAAAGTAAAAATTCGGCTCATTTGGAGCCGTTTTCTTACTTGTTCGCGGAAGCGATTGAAGGTAAGGAAATTGATCATTTGACGAGAGCTGTACCCATCAATTTTTTCGCTAAGATTAGGCAAAATTTAGACAAAAGTTTGGCTACTGGATTTATTGCGTCTTTTTTGGAAAAAAATACGGAGGTGAATCAACCCGATAAAAATGTTTATGAAATATTTTTAAGCTGGCTTAAGTTCGCGGAAAAAACCGAGAAATTTAATTTTATTTTAGTGGACGCGTTTGTGATAAATTTATTTTCCGCGCTGGGATTTTATCCGATACTTGAGCATTGCGTCGTTTGCGAGAAAGAATACAAGGAATTGATAAAAGAAAATTTATTGAATAAAAAAAGCCTTGGTTTTTATTTTGCCGGCGGGGGAATAATTTGTCCGGTTTGCCGTGATAAAAAAGATTACGCGGGCGAACAGATTATAAATTGCGGTTTAAAAGAAATCAGCAATCTGCAAGTTTTGTTAAAAAATAATTGGCAATTGATAAATGAATTTGATATGGAAAAATCGGAGCAGACTAAACTTCATAAATTGATTTACGAATTTGTTTTATTTCATTGCGAGAAGAAAGTTAGTGATTGGGGCTTAACATTAAAGCATTAAAACATAAAAACATTAAAACATATTTTTGCTAAATAGGTTCTTGTCAAGCGTCTAGAAAAGTGGTATTGTTGTAATAATTCAAAATAAATACTTAATACATAATACTAAATACTTAATACTTATGCTCATAAAAGACATCTCAAAATACGCGGGTCAAGAGTTTGAAGTCAAGGGCTGGTTATATAATAAGCGGTCATCCGGTTCAATCGCTTTTTTGGAATTGCGCGATGGTTCTGGCTTTGTCCAAGCTGTAGTAGTAAAGGCTGGCGTTGGCGAGGAGACCTGGGCTAACGCGGAAAAATTGACCCAAGAGTCATCTTTGATTGTAAAAGGTAAAGTAAGTAAACATCCTAAACAAGAAGGCGTGTTTGAATTGCAGGTTTCTGATATTCAGGTGGCACAGATTGCAGAAGAATATCCAATCACTAAAAAAGAACACGGCCCGGATTTTTTATTGGATAATCGTCATCTTTGGTTGCGTAGTAAAAAACAATGGGCGATTCAGCGCGTCCGCGATATTGTGATTTCCGCAATTTATGATTATTTTCACGAGAAAAGTTTTATTAAAATTGATACACCGATTATTACTCCCAATGCTTGCGAGGGAGCGACGACTTTGTTTGGGATTCAATATTTTGATGAGGGTGAGGTATTTTTATCGCAATCCGGCCAATTATATTTGGAAGCGGCAGTTATGTCCGTTGGTAGAGGGTTTGATTTTGGACCGACTTTCCGTGCGGAGAAGAGCAAGACTAAACGCCATTTGACTGAATTTTGGATGATGGATGCCGAGGCCGCTTTTGTGGAGCATAATGAAAATATGGACATACAAGAAGGAATGATTAAGTTTATTATAAAAAGATGTTTGGAAAAGTGCCAAGAAGAGTTGACTATTTTAGAAAGAAATCAGGAACCGTTGAAAAAGTTATTGAATTTGCCGTTTGTCCGTTTGACTTACAGCGAGGCGATGGAAAAACTTCATTCTTTAGGTTCGGATATTAAGTTCGGCGAGGATTTGGGCAACGATGATGAGGGGCTTTTGACGCAGAATTCGGATGTGCCGGTATTTATTCATAAATGGCCGAAAAGCATTAAACCGTTTTATATGAAGCGTGATTCGGCTAATCCGGATTTGGTTTTGAATGATGATTTGATCGGGATTGAAGGGGCGGGAGAGATAATCGGCGGATCACAGCGCGAGGATGATTACGAAGTTTTGAAAGCGGAGATTGAAAAAGAGGGTTTGAAAGGTCCGGAATATCAATGGTATCTTGATTTACGCAAATATGGTTCAGTTCCGCATTCCGGGTTTGGATTAGGATTGGAGAGAACAGTTGGTTGGATGTGCGGAGCGCAACATATTCGTGAAACGATTCCGTTTCCGAGATTGATAAATAGGGTCAGACCGTGATCATAAAAACATTAAAACATTAAAATAAACGCTCCCCCTATAAGGGGGAGTTGGAGGGGGTCTGGACCCCACCTAGCCTCCCCTGTTAGGGGAGGAAATATTAAAGTAATTATAAAACCCGCCAAAGCGTAACGCTGAAGCGGGTTTTTGGTTGGCCGGGAATGGCCATTCCTCCTTTATTATCTTGGCTTGTAGCCGGCGGCAACCGCGTCCATGTGACGACCTTAATCAAGGTAGGCATTTTCCAAGTTTAATGCCTCTGAAAGCTGTTTGGCGTTGACGAATTTGATTTTCCTAAGATCAGTATGGTAGAGAGTTGCTCCACAGAAATCTGCTCCCACAGCGGTCGCTTCTGCTAAGCAGGCCTCTTCCAGGTTGGCATGGCTGAGAATTGTTTTGGAAAGGGTTGCTCTTTTTAGATTTGCCCCCCTCAAGATGGCGCCTTCCAGATTAGCCCCGCTAAGAATTGCTCCTTGAAGTTTCGCTTTTACCAGCCTTGCGTTCTTAAGATTAGCCCCGTTAATGTCCGCGCCCCGAAGGTCGGCCTCATCAAGATTGGCTTCCTCAAGATTGGCTTGCGCCAGGATGGCTCCGGTGAAGTCCATGTTTTGGAGGTCCATTCTTGAGAGGTCAAAGCCTCTTAGGTTCGCCCGTATGAGCTTCGCGTTGTAAAGTCCGGTCAGCCCCTCTTTTGATGTGATGACCGTAATCCCCATTTCTTTTAGTTTTTTCTCTGTTTCTTCGCGGTTCATCGGTTACGTCTCCTTTTTTGCTCGAGCCATTTTGCTAAAGACAACTCAAAATTAACACTTTTTATCGCGGTTGTCAAGCAGTCTATTGTATGTTAAAATAAGCTTTATAAAAGCCTAAAAAGCTTATCGGCTTGCAAAGCCGACGAGGTTATTTGCCTTGTAAGCTTTTTAAGCCTTGTAAGCTTTTTAAGCCTTATGTACAGAACACACACTTGCGGAGAATTGACCGCAAAAAACAAAGGGGAAGTAACTTTATCCGGTTGGGTTCATAAGCGCCGTGATTTGGGCGGGGTTATTTTTGTTGATTTACGCGACCGCTACGGCATTACTCAAGTCGTATTTCACCCCGATAAGGTGAGTAATTTTTCCGTGGTTGAAGGTTTAAAATATGAATATATTATCAAAGTGACCGGCAAAGTAGTTAAGCGCGGAAAAAAATCAATGAATAAAGAATTGCCGACCGGCGAAATAGAAGTTATGGCTAAAGAAATTGAAGTATTAAGCCAGGCTAAACCGATGCCTTTTGAAATTTTTGATGCGCACAAACAAGAGGAGGATGAAGATTTACGTTTGAAATACAGGTTTTTGGAAATTCGCCGGGAGAAATTAAAAAATACTTTGTTGTTTCGCGCCAGAATGCTCAAGGTAATCCGCGATTTTATGGATAGCCATAATTTTGTTGAATTAGCCACCCCGATTTTAACCGTGTCATCACCGGAAGGGGCGAGAGATTTTTTGGTGCCGAGCCGGTTGCACCCGGGTAAATTTTACGCCTTGCCACAGGCTCCGCAACAATACAAACAGCTTTTGATGGTGGGTGGAATGGACAGATATTATCAAATCGCGCCTTGTATGCGCGATGAAGATCCGCGCGCCGACCGCAGTCCGGGCGAGTTTTATCAGCTTGACACAGAAACAAGTTTTTTGACCTCGGATGAATTTTTTGAGTTGATGGAACCGCTTTTTGTTGAACTGACGGAATTTGCCGGCAAGAAAATCAAAGAACAGCCTTTCCCCAGAGTTCCATATAAAGAGATAATGGAAACCTACGGTAGCGACCGGCCGGATTTGAGATATGATTTAAAAATTAAAGATGCCAGTGAGTGGGCGAAACAAACCGGATTTAAGGTTTTTAATGAGGCAAAGTTTGTGCGCGCTTTGACAATACCGGACGGAGCCAAATTTACCCGCAAAGAAATTGATGATGAATTTACTGATGTCGCTAAACGCGCCCACGCCAAAGGCTTGGCTTGGATGAAGTTTGTTGAAGGAAAATTTGACGGAACAATCGTAAAGTTTTTTTCCGAACAAGAGTTAAAATCTTTACAAGGCTTGTTAAGCCCTGAAGAGGGAAGTATAGTATTTTTTTCCGCCGGTGATTGGAGTGTTTCCTGCACTTCGTTGGGAGCTGTTCGCTCTCTTGCCGCCAAAAAATTAAATTTAGCTGATAAAGATTTGATTGCTTGGGCATGGGTGGTTGATTTTCCCATGTATGAAAAAAGAGAAGAAAATGGAGAGATTTCCACCAAAGGCGGACCAGCCTCTGGCTGGGATTTCGGGCATAATCCTTTCTCTATGCCGAAAGGAGGCAAAGAAGCCTTAGATGGAAAAGATCCGTTGGAAATTTTAGCTGATCAATATGATATTATTGCCAATGGTTTGGAAATATCTTCCGGCGCGGTCAGAAATAAAGACCCGGAAATAATGTATAAAGCTTTTAAGATTGCCGGGTATGACAAAAAAGCCGTTGACGCGAAATTCGGACATATGATAAAAGCTTTTGAGTATGGCGCCCCCCCCCACTGTGGTTTTGCCCCGGGGATTGAACGTCTGGTTATGCTTTTGACAAACGAAGATAATATTCGCAATGTGGTGCCTTTTCCTAAGAACCAAAAAGCGGAAGAGCCGATGATGGGTAGTCCATCTGATGTGAGTATTGAACAACTTAAGGAACTAAGTATAAAGTTGGATTTGTAGAATTTTTATGAAGATAAAATTGGAACAGTTTTCTGGCCCTTTGGATTTATTGCTTTCATTGATTAAAGATAATGAATTGAATATTACCGAGCTTGCCTTGTCGGAAATCACGGAGCAGTATTTAAAATATTTGGATAAATTGGAAGACAATCGGGCGGAAGAATTGGCGGATTTTTTGGTGATTGGGACGAGATTATTATATTTGAAATCGCGGTTATTATTGCCACAATTCGGTCCGGAAGAGGAAGAAGGGCCGAGTCTTGAAGAACAATTAAAATTATACAAGACCTTTGTGGATTTAAGCCGGAAAGTAAACAAGCTTTGGAATTACAAAGATAGGAGCGTGTTTCGAGTTGAACCACCAAGAAAAGCAGAGAGTTTTGTCGCTCCGGTAAATTTGGACAAGTCGGTTTTATATGATAATATGGTGCAACTGTTGAACAGGCTGAAACCATTGAAACCGTTGCCGGAAACAAGAATTGACAAAGCGATTTCGATGAAAGAAAAATTGGATAAAATTAGAAATATATTAAAGAAAAATAAATCAATTAATTTTCTTGAATTGCTGGAAAACGCGAATAATAGAACGGAAGTGATTGTAAGTTTTCTGGCTTTGCTTGAGTTAGTTAAGCAAAAAGCGGTTATTTTAAAACAGGAGGCGACTTTTGCCGATATAGCAATTGAGAGGGTATAGTAGTTCACAGCCAATAGTTCATAACCAATAGTTTATTTTTATTCAAATTATTGGCTATTGGCTCCGAACTATTAACTATAATATATGGATTTACAATCTCAAATAGAATCAATATTGTTTGTGGCCTCTAAGCCGTTGAAGTTTAGCGTAATCGCCAAAGCGGTTGGCGTTGGCGTCGGGGAGGTGGAAGAAGTGATTGAGGTTTTAAAAATGAAATATAATAATGATTCCGGAATAAATATATTGCAGTTGGGTGATAGCGCGCAAATGGCGACAAATCCCAAAAATGTTGATGTGATTGAAGGTTTTATGAAGGATGAAATTGCCGGTGAATTGACTAAAGCGCAATTGGAAACCCTTACGGTAATAGCATATAGACAACCGATAACCAGACCCGAACTTGAAGTAATCAGGGGAGTTAATTGCGCTTTGATTATACGAAATCTTTTAATGAGGGGGTTAATTGAGGAATTGGAAGATGAAGAAAAGATAGTGCCGGTATATAGGCTTTCTTTTGAAGCATTGAGGCATTTGGGCATAAGCGATGTGAAGGAGCTGCCTGATTATGCCGGTATGAGTGAACATGAGTATATTAAACAAGTTATTGAGGGAGAAAAATAATTTTTGCATTTTTTTGATTTATGAATAATACCCCCTTTTTTGGACCGGAAAAACCGGCTGATAAAATCGGTTTTTTTTGGAAATTTATCGCTGTTGTGTTTGCGGTGGTGGCGGTATTTACGATATCGGTTTTTACAAATAAATTAGAGTTTACATCTGAGTTGAATGAGATTTCTTTAGTGATGGAAAAAATGGACGAACTGGCTAAAACCGATGAGGTTCAGGCGGGCGGGGATGTTGTTGTAGAACCGATTAAAATACCAAAATCGGAAATACCAAAATTGGTTGGCAAACTCAAAAATAGTGACGAGTTTACAGCGCAAGGGATAATTGTGAAAGATCATAAGAGCGGGGCGTTATTGTACAGTAAAAATGAATATGAAAAAAGATCTATCGCCAGTATAACGAAATTAATGAGCGCGTTGGTTTTACTGGAAAAAAATCCGGACTGGGATAGCACGGCGACAGTGATAGGGGATGATTCCATGGATACGCATATGTATGCCGGGGATGTTTATACTCTTGATCAATTATGGCATGCCGCTTTGGTTGGTTCATCCAATAAAGCGATATTGAGCTTGGCAAACGCGTTGGATTGGCCATCGGAAGCATTTGTTGAAAGAATGAACCAAAAAGCGAGAGAACTTGGTATGACAGAAACAAATTTCATTGAACCTACCGGTCTTGACGAGGGTAATCAGTCAAGCGCAAGCGATTTGGTAATTCTTTTGAATAACGCTTTGCAAAATGAGAAAATTAAAGAAGCGCTTAAAACAATTGAGTATAATCTATACTCGGAGCAGAGAGGCAAAGAACATCATATGTGGAATACAAATTGGCTGTTGCTGGGCTGGGTTGAAAATGACTTTGAAGAAGTGATTGGCGGAAAAACTGGATATACTAACGCGGCCGGTTATAGCTTTGTTGTGACTGTAAAAAATAGAGATGGGAATATGGTAGATATAGTGGTGTTGGGTACAGGCGAACATGAAGACAGATTTACTGAGGCCAGGGATTTGGCTAATATGGTATTTGAGAGTTATCAATGGCCCACGAAAAATGGCGATAGCCTTTTTGAGTGAGCCACGAGACGAAAGGAAGTGAGTTTTTCGTGGCCGTAAATATATGTTAATGGCGCCATCTCGTGGCAAGCCACGAAAAGCTTCGCCTCGTGGCAAGCCACGAAAAATGCGGAATGATGAATAATAAAAATTACACGATTAGTCGTGTAATTTTTATTGAATAGTGAGTAATACTATCTCCGGAGGATTGAAGAGACGGAGACGAGCGCCGGATTCATTAGCGCCACTGGTGACGAAAAGTTTTGAACCATTATATTCAACCAAACCCTGATACCACGCGTGCGGGAGGTCGGTTTCTATTGTGCCGGCCGGTCCGATAAAAGGCAAGCGGACTTGTCCGCCATGAGTGTGTCCGGACAAGACCAGATCTATACCATGTTTTGATGCTTCATAAATAGCGGTTGGATTATGTATAAGCGCTATAATTGGCAGTTCCGGATTTTCCAATTTTGCTTTATCCAGACTCTCGTAGTTTACAGCGTCAATTAAAAATTCATCTCCGCCGAATAATAGAAAAGATTCGCCATTTACCGTTATTTTTTCTGTTTCGTTAATAAGATAACGAACGCCAAGATTTCTCATAGCTTGAGCAATTTCAGCGCTTTTGTTAGGCAGTTTAAAGCGTTTTTTTATATCAGAATCATATAAACCAACGCCATATTCATGGTTTCCGTGCACAGCATAGGTTGGTATTTTTTTAGCCACTTGCCCCAGCGGTTTGAGATAGTCAATACGGTTATCATCTTTATAATTGCCGAATGTATGGTCGCCGTCGACAAAGACTAAATCAGGATTTAAACTTAAAATTAAGTCCGCTATTCTCTGGGTATCACTTTCCTTATTAAAATCACCGACATGTATATCTGATATTAGGGCTATTTTGAGAGGTTTTTCCAAGCCGGGCAAATCAATTATTTGGCGGTTTACGGTCAGTAAATTTGGTTCTACAAAAGAACCGTAAAATAAAAAAAAGGTACCAATTAAAAGTGTGGCGGCGAAAAGCGCTGACTTATTTTTGTTTTTATATTCCCATGATTCAGGGTGTTTCCGTCTGTGATACAATAAAATAACCGCCGGCAACACGGTTGCTGAAACACAAGCAATTATTACGATATCGTAAAATAAGTCCATAGATAGTGCCGACGGTGGGAATCGAACCCACATGCCTTGCGGCACACGATTTTGAGTCGTGCGTGTCTGCCAGTTCCACCACGTCGGCATTATTTTATTGATTCTTTAAGCATTAATTTTATCATTCGTTTTCCTTGGGTTGTTTTTAAATATTTTTCTCGTCTGATAGTGTCCAATTTTACACAAAAAGCTTCATAATATATCAACTTTATAGGTCTGTAGTTTTTAGTAGCCTTTACCTTCCCTCGGTTATGCTCAAGCATTCGGCGTGTTAAATTATCTGATCTTCCGGTATAAAGTAGATTATTTGAAAGTTTAATAATATAAACGTAATACATATTTAACGATTTTGCCCCAGTAGTAGAAGCTGTTGCTTCACTACGGGGCACCATGTATTGAGCTTTGCTCTAGTACAGGGTGAGTCGTGCGTGCCCCGCCATGTACTGAGCTCTGCTCTAGTATATGGTCTGCCAGTTCCACCACGTCGGCTAAAAAGCATATTTGGCGACAGACCCATTATAGTTTATTTTGTAAATTTTGTCAATTTAGTGTATACTGAAGTCATGACAAAAATAATCTCAGTAGTCAACCAAAAGGGAGGCGTGGGAAAAACAACCACCGCCATGAATTTGGCCGCTTTTTTAGCTGAGCTGGGCAGTTTTGTTTTGCTTGTGGATATGGACCCGCAGGCGAACGCCACCAGCGGTTTGGGACTTCAGAGAGAGGATGTGAAACACGGAATTTATGAAGCTTTGTCTGGTCAGAAACGATTTCATGATATTGTTTTTAATACCGGCCACACCGGTTTACGCATCGCGCCTGCAACTGCTAATTTAGCCGGAGCGAATATTGAATTGGTTGATGTGGAACGCCGGGAGCATCAATTATTAGATTTATTGGAAGAAGCAAGACATGCTTACGACTATATAATTATAGACTGTCCGCCATCTTTGGGTCTTTTAACAATAAACAGTTTAGTGGCGGCGGATGAGCTTTTGATACCGGTGCAGGCGGAATATTACGCGCTTGAGGGTTTGGGACAGCTTTTGAATACTATTCAATTGATACAGGAACATATAAAACCGGAATTAAATATTTTAGGCGCGGTTATTACCATGTTTGATAAAAGAACCAGATTGTCGGAAGATATTATGAATGAATTGTATAGATATTTTCCGGATACGATTTTTAGAAGCATTATACCAAGAACCGTCAGATTGGCGGAAGCGCCCAGTTTTGGCAAGACGATTTTACAATATGATCCAAACGGAAAGGGAGCAAAAGCTTATGAAAGATTGGCGCGTGAAATTTTAGAAAAACACAGTAATTATTAATAGTAAATTATGCCTTTAGGAAAAGGATTAAGTTCTTTGATACCACAAGGTGGGCTAAGAAAAACATTTAGAAGAGAAACCGGCGACAAAAATGATAATGATCATAATAGAATTTGGCATATTCCGCTTAGTGAAATAACACCGAATGCCGAACAGCCACGTAAAGATTTTTCCCATGAAGATCTTGAGGATTTGGTGTCTTCAGTCAAAAAACATGGCGTATTACAGCCAGTGATAGTTACGGAAAAAGAGGATGGCGGTTATGAATTGATAGCCGGAGAACGAAGATTCAGGTCTTCACAAATAGCGGGCTTGCCGACAATTCCGGCGATTGTGCGTTCCGCGACAACTCAAGAAAAACTGGAATTGGCTTTGATAGAAAATGTGCAAAGACAGGACTTGAATCCGATTGAGGAAGGTTTCGCTTACAAGAGATTGATAGATGAATTTAATCTAACCCAGCAAGAAGTGGCTGAACAAGTGGGTAAGAGCCGTCCGGCAGTGGCAAATATGGTTCGTTTGCTTGATTTGCCTGAAGAAATCCAAAAAGCTTTGGTTGATAAAAAAATTAGCGCTGGCAAAGCCAGAGCTTTATTGGGCTTGAAAGACGAGAAAGAGCAGATGAGAGTTTTTAAGAGTGTAATTGGGGAAGAAATGACTGTGCGCGAGGTGGAGATGGAGGTTTATGGCAATCCGGAAAAATCGAGAAAAGGTTCGGTCAGGAAAGACCCGAATATTATGGCGCAGGAAGAATTGCTTGAAGATAGATTTGGGACAAAAGTGACGATTACTCAGAAAGGAAAAAATGGCGCGATTACAATACATTTTTCATCTAAAGACGAACTAAAGCGTTTATTGCAAGAACTCGCTTAGTTTATTTTTTAGGCAAGACGGATTTAAGCCAGCCGGTCAGTCTGGTTTTTTTGTTTTGTGATTTTATATGATCTCTGGCTGTGTGTGTTTTGGTAAAGTCAATCCAGTCCGGGTTTGGCCCTTTTCTGTTTTTATCAACGATAATTTCTACTACATCTCCATTTTGTAACGGAGTGTCAAGACTGGCGATTTTTTCATTTATTCTGGCGCCGTTGCATCGGTTGCCGATGTCAGTATGTATATGATAAGCAAAATCAACCGGAGTGGCATATTCAGGCAAATCAATCACGTCGCCTTTAGGAGTAAAGACAAAAATTCTTGATTGTAAAAAATCAACTTTGATTTCTTCCAAGTCAGACATTTTATTTAAAATATCTTTTTGGATTTCCGCCAATTCTTTTACCCATTGTATTTCTTTGGCCGGCAGACGCGAGCCTCTTTCATCATAATGCCAATGCGCGGCCACACCATATTCTGCTTCCTCATGCATATCATGCGTTCTGATTTGGAATTCTACCAGTTCTCCGTGTTCATCAAAAACAGTAGTGTGCAGAGATTGATAGCCGTTCGGTTTAGGTTGTGAAATATAATCTTTAATTCGGCCTTTCAGTGGTTTCCATATTTTATGGAGGATGCCAAGAGTGGCATAACAGTCGGCGATGGTCGGCACGATTACTCTGATAGCGATAACGTCATATACTTTATCCGCGTCATTTTCTTTTCTGAGCAATTTTTTATAAAAGCTGTATAATCTTTTATTTCTTCCTTTCAAATCAATAATTTTTATATTGGCATTGGCAAGTTCCATTTTTGACACTTCCTGTATTTTTTGCAGGGATTTTTCTTTTCCTCTTAATTTTTCTTCCATTAATTTTTTAACCCGTTCATATTCTTTCGGGTAAACATATCTGAATGCCAAATCTTCCAGTTGGCCTTTCATTTCAGCGATTCCAAGGCGGTTGGCGATCGGGGCGTAAATTTCCAAACTTTCCAGCGCGATGCGATATCTTTTTTGTGGAGGCAGAGAATCAAGCGTTTGTAAATTATGGATTCTGTCAGCGAATTTTATTATCATAACCCGAATGTCTTCGGCCATAGCGATAAACATTTTTCTCAGATTTTCAATATATCTTTCAACACCGCGATATTTGAGTTTGCCCAATTTTGTGATACCTTCAACCATTTTTCTGATTTCGCTGCCGAAATTATCTTCAATTTCCTGCAAAGTTATATGTGTATCTTCCGGAACATCGTGAAGAAGAGTGGCGGTAATAATCACAGGGTCAATGCGCATATCTGCCAAAATATGAGCAGCGGCCAATGGGTGTGTAATATAAGGTTCTTTTGATTTTCTGAATTGTCCACGATGAGCGTCGTCGGCAAAATTAAAAGCCAAGCGGACAATATCCAAATCAGACTCAGGGCTGTAAGTCTTTATTTTTTCAACTAGGGAGTCAATTGTCTGTTTTTCTCTCATAATTAAATTTAGCTTTTTAGCTTGTAGCTTTTTAGGGTACGAACAATCAAATAATTAATTCAATATCACCTAATAAGCTAAAAAGCTAATAAGCTACAGCTTGGTTTATACTTTATATCCTTTTTCGTCTTTTGGCAAGACCGGCTCTCCTAAAATAAAACCCCCTCGACTAAGTCGGGGGGTCTGGATGTTATTTTTTCTTTTTCTTTTTGGCTTTCTTTTCTTCAATCAATCTAAGTGCCAGCTCAAGCGTCATTTCCTCTGGCTGGGTGTCTTTTGGTATGGGAGCAAAAGTTCTCGTACCGTTTGAGATATAAGGTCCGTAAGGTCCATCAAGCACTTGTATCGATTTTTTAGTTTTCGGGTCTTCACCTAATTCTTTTAAGATTGAAGCTTTTTTTCTGGTTCGGGTTTTCTTTTCCTGGGCGTAGAGTTCTTTAGCTTCTTCCAGTGTTATCGTCAATATATCTTTATCTTTTGGTATGGATCGGTAGTCTTCACCTTTTTTAAGGTATGGGCCGAAACGGCCTACGCTGGCGGTAATTTTTCCCCCGTCAATTTCCCCGATGTTTAGAGGGAACGAAATGATTTTTTTTGCCTGTTCCGCGTTTATATTATCAATATTAACACTGGCTCCAATGGGGAGTTTTTTTGGCCCATAAGTTAAGGATACTTTTTTGGCTTTTTTCTTTTCATCATCTTCTCCCAGTTGTAAATAAGGGCCGAATCGTCCGGTTCTTTGGGTTATATCTTTTCCGGTGGCCTCATCAGTGTAAATCACTTGTGGTCCGGATGGTTTTGACAGCAATTCCATGGCTGATTCTATATTTAAATCCGCCGGCGCCAGTGAATCGGACAGGGAACAAGTATTATTTTCGCCACCCGCTCCTCTTTGCAAGTAAGGACCATACTTACCTGATCTGATGATTATTTCCTGATTGGTATTTTTGTCTTTGCCGACCACGATATCGGGATAGGTCTCATCTTGTGAGGCTTTTTCAATATGGCTGTGAAATTTTTCTTTATAAAATTCTTTTATATAAGGATGCCATTTTTCTTTTCCAATGGCAATTTTATCCAAGTCATCCTCCATTTTAGAAGTAAAATTTACATTGACAAGATTGTCAAAATATTTTTGCAGATAATAATCAACAATCATGGCGGTATATGTCGGAATTAAAGCGTTATTGATTTTTATGACATAATCTCTTTCAACAATTGTGTCTAAGATTGTCGCGTAAGTTGAAGGGCGTCCGACACCTTCGGATTCCAATTTTTTGATTAAAGACGCTTCTGTATATCTTGCCGGAGGTTGAGTGATGTGTCCGTCAGGCTTAACCGATTGCGCTTCCACAACTTGTTTTTCTTTCAGGTTTGGCAGGGTGATTTCTTGGTTTTCCAATTGCGCTTCCGGATCGTCGCTTCCTTCCACATAAGCGCGTAGATATCCGGCAAATTCAATTTTTTTGCCTTTAGCTTCAAAAATCGCTTTTTCCACTTCTATTTTTACATTTAAACTTATCATCTGGGCGCTTTTCATTTGTGAAGCCACGGTTCTTTTCCAGATTAAATCGTATAACGCGCTTTCTCCGCCGTCCACTTCTTTTTGTACCTGGCTAGGATGTTTGAAAATACTGCCGGCCGGACGAATTGCTTCGTGGGCTTCTTGGGCAAGTTTTGATTTTGATTGATAATTTTTTATTTCTTCGCTGACATATTCTTTGCCGAATTCCGCGGCCGCTTCTCGAGCGGCGTTGATTGCTTGTGAGGAAAGACTTACAGAATCGGTGCGCATGTAAGTTATATAACCATTTTCATAAAGAGATTGAGCGGTTCGCATAGTTTGTTTCGCGCTCCAACCTAATTTTCTATGCGCTTCTTGTTGTAAAGTGGAGGTAATAAAAGGCGGGTAGGGGTGGGTCTGATAAGGCTTTTCGCTGATTTCAGAAATAGTCCACGGCTTGGATGTCAAAAGTTTTTCTGCCAATTCTTTAGCTTGTTTTTCACCCAGTAAAATAAAATTTTCCGGTTTTTTTAGTTTTCCGTTATCTGAATCAAAGTCTTTGCCGGCGGGAATCGGTTTAGTCTCGTATTCAGTTAATTTTGCTTCAAATTTTTCATTACTGGAAGACAAAATCGCCAACAAATCAAAGTACTCGCTGGATTTGAATTTTGCTCTTTCCAATTCTTTTTCCACGATTAAATGCACGGCTACCGATTGCACTCTTCCTGCGGATAATCCGTATCTGACTTTTTTCCATAAAAGGGGGGACAATTCGTAGCCGACAAGCCTGTCTAAAACACGGCGCGCCTGTTGCGCGTCCACCAGGTTTATATCAAGTCCACGCGGGTTTTTAATGGCGTCTTCTATCGCGGTTTTGGTGATTTCATGAAATACCAGCCGTTTCACTTTTTCCGGTTTTATTTTTAGAAGCTCCGCCAGGTGCCATGAAATCGCTTCTCCTTCGCGGTCCTCATCAGTCGCGAATAGGATTTCATCGGCGTCTTTGGCTAGTTTTTTAAGTTCTGCGACTTTTTTCTTTTTCCCGCTCGGTATTTCATACATCGGTTCAAAAGTGCCGTCTTCTATATTTATGCCCATAGAGCTTTTTGGCAGATCTCGGACATGCCCAAAAGAAGACTCCACTTTGAAGCCGTTTCCCAGGAATTTTGTGATGGTTTTAGCCTTTGTCGGGCTCTCCACGATTACGAGTTTGTTTGCCATAGATAATTGGTTCAGTCTAGCTGATTATTTGATTTTTGTCAACCCCGCCTTCTGCGGGACAAGCCCTCGCCATGTTGCGGACAACATTGGTCTGATTTCTCCGCTTAAAAATATTGAACCGGTGATAAGTAGTATATCATTTTTTTTGATTTTTTTCATGGACCACGCCAGCGCGTCTTTGGGTTGGAGAAAAATTTCCGATTGTTTTTGCAGATTATTTTTTGCGAATTCTTTTTTTATGGTTGCCGGGTTGGCGGTTTTACGAAAGAGATTGGCGGTATTTCTGGTGATGGAAATTGATTTTGGCTTTAATTCTGATAAGGTCATAACCATTTTACTCCATTTTTTATTATCGGAAAAGCCAACCAAGATATGCACACCCCTTTTTTCTTTTTTAACCAATTCTTTAATAAAATTGGCGGTGGAATTAATTTTATCTTCATTATGCGCGCCGTCCAAGATAATTTTATTATGAAATAATTCCAGACGCATTATTTGTTTGGTATTTAGCAGGGCTTTTTTTATAATAGAATTTTTTATGTTCAAGGATTGGGCTATTTCAATGGCGAGAATTGCATTTTCTATCTGATGTCTGCCTGGAGCCTTTATTTGATATTTTTCATTTTTATACTTAAAAGTACTGCCGTTTAATCCGTAATCCGTCCCGACCGCGGTCGAGTCCCGACCGCGGTCGAGTCCCGACCGCGGTCGATGATCCTCGATTGTCGCAAATCGGGAGATCCTCGATTGTCGCAAATCGGGATAATCCGTAATTTTGTTTAATTCTGTTTTTTGTTTTTTCGCTTCCGCCTCTATTATCTTTAATATTTTTTTATCTTTTTCCGCAGTAAATACTTTACAGCCGGTTTTGATGATGCCGGCTTTTTCGCGGGCGATATCCGCTTTTGTCGGGCCGATAAGTTCTTCGTGATCCAGACCGACATTCGTGATAATCGCTATATCGGTTTTAGGTATGACATTGGTTGAATCAAAACGACCGCCACAGCCCGCTTCTATTACCGCCCATTCAACTTTATTTTGGGCAAAATAGAGCAGACCGATGGCGGTCAGAATTTCTGAATAGGAGATTATACTATAGCGGCCGATTCGGATGTGTTTTTCCAAAGCGATTTTTATTTTATTTATTATATCGACAAATTCTTTATTGGACATTTTTTGAGCGCCGATTTTCCAACGCTCGGTTATTTTGGTCGGGTGGGGGGATTGCATACTTCCCGTCTTATTTCCGGCTGTTTCTAGAATGGAATGAAGAAAAGCCGTCATGGAGCCTTTCCCACTGGTGCCGGTTATATGTATATAGTGTGGTATTTTATTTTGTGGATTTCCCAATATTCCCAAAAAATAATTCAGCCTGTCTAAGCATAGCCGGGAGCGTTTGGTTCCAGGCGATGATTCTTTAAGGGAGATATTTATAAGTGAAATTAAAAATTGTTCGGCTTCTTTAAAATTCATATTTTAAGCGCATAAAACAAACATCATTGAACCAAGGTTTTTTATCTTACCAGATAATTCCAATAATGCAAGCGATCCGCTTACGGCGTTACCGGGTAGACCGCTTTTTTTGACAATCTCGTCTATGTGTATCGGTTCCTGGGATAATATTGAAAGAATTGTTTGTTCGGCGTCATTGGTCTGCCCATTCACAGGCTGACTGGTTATACGTATTTTTTTAAGGTTATTTGGGATGTTTAGCACACTTATTATATCTTCCGCCTCTGTGGTTAGATGACAGCCTGTTTTTAATAGTTTATTTACGCCAGTTGAGTTGGGAGAGGTGATATTTTGTGGAATGGCAAACACCTCGCGGCCGTCGTCAAGAGCGCATTGAGCGGTTATAAGAGCGCCTGATTTTTCCGCGCCTTCTATTACCAAAGTGCCTAAGCTCATGCCGGCGACGATGCGGTTTCTTTCCGGAAAAGTATGGCGGTCAGGTTCGGTCCCGGGGGGATATTCTGATATTAGAGCTCCGCCGGATTCAATGATTTTTTCCGATAAATGTTTGTGACAATCGGGATAAACATTATTTTTGTTTATTCCGCAACCCAGCACGGCGATTGTTCTTCCGCCGGCTTCAAGCGCCGATGAATGGGCGATGCCGTCAATCCCGAGCGCCAGTCCGCTGATAATTGTTAAACCGGCTCCGGATAACTTAAATGCCAAATTTTGCGCGATTTGTTTTCCGTAGGGGCTGTATTTTCTTGGTCCGACAATCGCCAGCGGGTAATTGATTTTTTCCAAATTTCCTCTGACAAATAAGCAGAATGGCGGATCATATATTTCTTTTAAAAGCGGGGGATAATCATCATCATCTCGCGTTATACAGCGGATTTGTTCAGCTTCAAGTGTTTGCAGTATTTTTTCTTCACTAACATCTTTTCTCCATTTTAAAAAATCATTTATCGTGTTATCGCGCCAGTTAAGTTTTTTTAAGTCTTCAAATTCCGTTTGCCAGACATTTTCTAAATTATAAAACGCTCCCAATAAATCTTGGTAGCGTTTGATGTTCATTTTAGGATAATGGGCGAGCAGAATTTCTTTTTTCATACGCCTGATTTATAACAAACGGAGGACTTCTTCTTTGGCGGAGACTAGCGTTTTTTCCAAAGTTCTTTTTTCAAATAAGCCGAATTTGTCTAAAACAAATTTAGAAATATTTTTCATTTTTTTTTCGTTGGCGGACGCGATGCCGACCCGCACCCTGTGAAAATTCTGGCTTTTAATATATTCCATAATTGATTTAACTCCGTTATGTCCGGCAGGCCCGCGGTCCAGTTGGGATTTTATCTGCCCCAGCGGTAAATCTTTATCATCGTGGACGACGATAATATCCCGGCTGGTTATCTTGTAAAAATGAGCGATAAGCTGGACAGCTTGCCCCGATTGATTCATATAAGTCATCGGTCTCGCGAGAATTATTTTTTCGCCATTGATAACACATCCGCATATTTCCGCATTGAATTTTTTGCTTAGCTCCCAAGATTTGGCGCCGTATTTTTCCAATTCTTTTTTTAAGCAATCCAAAACCATGAAGCCGACATTGTGGCGGGTTTTTTCATATTTTTTTCCCGGATTGCCTAATCCCACAACCAATTTCATATATTTTTATTAAATTTAATTTATATTTTTATTTATGTTTTACTATTGGCTCTGAACTATGAACTATTGGCTATTTTACCTTTTCATCTTCTTTAATCTTATTATAATTGGCGAAGCGAAAAAATCAAACTGCTCGCGGAATTTATTTTTTATAAAGTTGACATAAGAATAATGCAGAGAAGTTCGGTATTTAATCGCCAGTTCAATCACGGGCGGGTTTATGTTGATTTGCCTGATGCCCATAATTTTAGGATTTCGACTGCCTTTATCGCGGGACGGCTGGTGTTTGCTGACTACCTCTTTCAAAAAGTATTCCAGCGTTTTTACGGGGATTTCCGTGTGGCGCGCTTGCCATGCCCTTATGAGTGTAGGCATTATTTTATGAATTCCATATCCGGTTTTTCCACTGACAAAAATTATCGGCGCAAAATCCAGGTGAGGGAAGTATGAATAAACCATTTTTTCCACGAGATGGCGTTTGGTGTCGCTGTTGTCTTCAGACAAATCCCACTTGTTTACCAATAATATTACGCTTTTAGCTCTTTTTTCCAGTAGGCCGCCAAGTTGCATATCTTGGCTGGATATTATTTCATTTCCATCAATCACAAAAAGGATAATGTCGCTTTTTTCGGCAATGTCTATGCTTTTTTGGATTCCCGCCCGCTCCAATTCTCCGGAAACTTTTGTTTTGCGTCTGATGCCGGCGGTATCAACAAAGGTTATATTTTGGACGGCGTCTTTTTTACCAACCTTATATTTATAAACAACATTGGTATCAAAAGGTTCACGGGTAGTGTGAGGCAATTCGTTGACGATAACCCTGTCTTCGCCGATTATTTTATTAAAGATTGAAGATTTGCCGGCGTTTGGTTTGCCAATTAAGCTGACTCTGATAGACTGATAGTCCTTTTGAACCTTTGGTCTTTTTTTGGCTTTTTGCAAAATATTA
>MFQY01000043.1:0-7288 GCA_001783185.1 Candidatus Magasanikbacteria bacterium RIFOXYC2_FULL_40_16
TCAAAGCTTCCAAAATCAATAAAGTCCAAGTATCGGCGATAACGCAAACATTTTCCGTCTCACTATTAATATTATCCCATAGCCAAACCGCTGTTTCGTATTCTGATTTGCCCGCCGAACGCATATCCGGACCGCTCGCGTAAGCCGTGGCTGTCGCCCAGGAAAAAACCGCCACCAAAACCAAAATAAAAATCTTTTGCAAATTAACTGATTGTACCTTTTTAAATAAAACAAATATGCCCAACAGAGAAAATATAATCAGACAATACGCCAGCGTTGCGTCCAAACGCCTAACCAGCGAGTGATCCCCTTCCATAAAAAACCAAGAAATAAAATATCCGAACGCGACCGACAAAAATAAATACCGGCTGATTTTTAAACCAACGGAATTTTTCTTCTTACCGCTAAAAAACAATCCCACAAACATAGCCATATATAAAAACAAAACAAAGGCAACTGTCGGCCATCTAAAATTCATAAATATATTGGATACAAAAGCGTAATCGGGCGTATGATTGAAAATTATATTGCCCGTCAGAATATCATGCGGACGGATGGCGCCGGCAAAATACCAACCGCTGAATTGCCCCGCTATTTGAGTTAATTTTGAGAATACGGCCGGGCTTTTTAAAAAATAAGAAGAACCCATCAGATATTCAACCAACGGAAAAAACAACGCCAAAATAATAATGCCAACGGAAATCATCGGCATCCGCAAAAATTTATTTTGAAATAAATTTTTCGCCGGCAAATTATTCTTGGACAAATACTGAATTAAAAGACTAACCGCTATCACCAGCCAAATCAATATAAAATGAAGCGAATAGCCAAACAGCATCAACCAAGCAAATAAGAAAACCAAATTCCTCTGAATAATTTTTCCGTCTTTCAAATATTGAAGCCATAACATCAAAACAAAAAAGAATGTCAGATAACCAAGACTAACCGGCAGAGTCAAACCGCCCAAAGCCTGAAACGGAAACAACAGACTTACAAACAAAGCCAGTAACAATCCACTCCGCCAGGAACCGAAAAGTAATCTTCCGATTCTAAACATAATAACCGGAATCATAATCCCCCACAAAAGCGGAATCAGCCAGATGTTCACAAATAGCAAATCTAATTTCAAAACCGATGCTATCAAGACCGAACCGCCCCACAACTGCCCATAAAAATATTTATTTGGAATAAGTAAAGCTTCCGGCAAATCAATACCTGCCACTTCCCGCCATTTAGCTTCCGGCCCGAACAAAACAGGCAGATGCGCCTCGCCTTGAATCAGTTTATTCTCAATCGCCAGATGACGCCACACATCCCCGCCCCACGGCAACTCATGAGACGCCGGCAAATACATATGCGCCAATACCGAATGCAAAATAAGAAAAAATATCGCCAATTTAACTTTATGCTTTGAAAGACAGATTAAAAAAAGAACCACAGTCAAAGAGAAAAATACAATAATATAGTATTTATCTATAATTTGCCACGGGCTGTTCACGATTCCACTACCGGCGTTTCCGCTGAGCAGAAAAATTCCGGCCAGCCACAAAGAGACAAACAAAATGACATAAAGAACATGCTTTTTAACAGCCACGCTCTCCGGCAAAGAATATTTATAACCGTGCGATTCAAGAATAAAATTTCTGTTATCTTCCGACCGCTTAACAAAAAATTTTACCGCTTCACCGATTATCTGAACAATCAGAAAAACCAGCCAAATTATCATCGGCGTTATCTTGTGCCAGACAACAAATACCGAGCTTATTAAACTTAACAATAAAAATACGGCAAACCAAGCATATAACCCAACTATAAAATCACCATGCCTCATCTTAAACACTTTTCCGAAAATTTTTTTCCACAAAATCCCGTTCAGGGCGAAGAATAATAAAAATAAAAAAATACCCAACCACTTTCTATCCCAAAGCGTTAAATTAAAATAAAGCAGTGTAAAAACCGCAAGCGAAGCCAGATGAAAAATAAATTTTTTCAAATATTTCATAAACTAATCCGTCAAATCCCATGGGCAAACAAACTAACAACCGCGAAACCGATGGCCAAACCGAATATCCAAGCCGCCAGATTTAACAATTCAGGCGAACTCAAAAATATCGCCAAAAGCGTAACACAGACCGCCGTGACCTGCAACAACATTTTTATTTTCCCCCACACATTTGCCATCCTGATTGTCTTAAATGTATACGACGAGACAAATCCTATTAAAATAAAGGCTATCTCCAAACTTAAAATCATCAGACCTAAAAACGGATTAAAATATTCAAAAACCAACAGCAAAACCATTGTGCCGATAAGCAATTTATCCGCCAGCGGGTCAAACATCATACCAAACTTTGTTACCATATTTTTGGTGCGCGCCAACGACCCGTCAAGCGCGTCGGTAAAAGCGACCGCTAAAAACACAAATCCGCCCATTTTATAATTTCCATTTAAAATAAGAAAAAAAACCAGAGGCGTCGCCAAAACTCTAAATAAGGTAATCTGGTTGGGGGTAACTGACTTGGGAATCAATCGCAAAAAAGTCCTGGCCATCAAATAATCGTGAGGGTGGACTTCTTTGGCTTCCATATAATCAAAAAGATCCGGATGTTTCTTCTTGAAAGATTGGATTATATCCATAGATTTGCTACAATATAACTTATAGCGTTTTTTTACTCTGTCATTGCGAGGAGTCTCAAGACGACGTCGCAATCCTGTTCTGTCATCCCCAACTTGATTGGGGATCCAGATAAACAATTCAATAAACAACGAGATTATCCCGATTTTGTATTAACAAAATCGAGGATCCTCGATTTCGCTGAGGCGAAATCGGGACTACACTCCAACCTAGTTGGGACTCGTAATGACAGGCTTAAATAAGGTTTGTTTTTTATCTAAATTTAGTTAAAAATTTACATAAACTCGCTATGAGTTAATAACCATATCAATTATACTATTTCCCGCAAAATAATGCTAGCTTATGCAAAAAATTGATAAACCCAGCACCACTCAGCTACACAGCCGAGTGGTGCTGGGTAAAAAACATTCTCTTGTCTTATATACCATTTTAGGAGCTGTTTTATTGACGCTAAACCTAACATTGGCCAATTCCATAATTTTAGGAGTCATCGGATTATTCGCGTATATCATCCCTCTCGCCTTATGGTATGCCAATTTAATAAAAGACAGAAATTTATTTTTCAGTTTTATTCTGCTTTTGGCGGTTTTTATGCTTTTAAACACCGCCTCATATTATCTGTACGGAATAACAAAATTAATTTCTCTGCTGATAATTATTCTGCCGATGCTGGCTTTTTTTATTCCGCCAAAAAAACCGGAAGAAGCCAAAGATTTTAATCCCGTGGAAAAAGTATCTTTCAAGTTAAGCCGATTCACAGCCGTTTTTTTATTTCTGGCAATAGATATATTTTTGATTTTCCATTTGACCGCGAACCGAACCTTTGGCTTAATGCCATCACCATGGCAAGCGGTGGAATATTGGTTTTTTATTTTTTACGCGATTGCCACCGGATTATTATTTTTCCTTATTTATACCCGAAATTCAACTTCCGAAAAAATTATACTGACCGGTTTGCATATTTTTACGACTTTCGCGATAACGGCGATTCTCTACCCGCTTGGCTACGGATTTGACGCTTTTGTGCACCGCGCCACCGAGGTTTGGATACTAAACAATGGCTTTATAAGCCCAAAACAGCCCTATTACATCGGTCAATACGGTTTTGTGGTCTGGTTGGCTCAAATAACCAAAATACCCCTATTTTATATAGATATTTACCTGGTACCGATATTAGCTTCTTTAACCCTGCCCGCCGGAATATTCTATTCTCTAAAACATTCCTTCCCCACCATGAAAAAATACGCTGTCTATGGCGTATGGTTAATTCCTTTTATTCCTTTCTTGTCTCTCCATTTGACCACCCCGCACAACATCGCGCTTTTATTCAGCATACTAATCGTCTTTTTCAGTTTTGCTTTTTTACACGACAAATTGGATTTTAAAATTTTATTATTATTGGCGCTGGCAGCCATATGCGCGCATCCACTGGTCGGCGCGCCGATGTTAATTTTTGTTCTGGCGGTAATCCTCGCGAAAAAATGTTCGCCAAAAAAATTATTCGCTTTGCTGCCGGTTTTATTTTTAATTCTTTCCGTTTCTCTGCCGGCGATGTTCATCATGAATAACATCAGAATGGGCGCCGGCTGGCCCGAATTTACCAATCCTCTGCTCGGCATAAATAAATTCTTTGAATTATTCGCCCGCCCGTATTGGTACGCGACTAACACGCCCTTAATTTACGAGCTGTTGTATTCCTGGCAAAGACTAATTGTTCCGGTGGTGATAATCGCGGGCATAGCCGGTTTCATTCAATACCAAAGAAAAAATAAAAATATATTGTTATATGTATTTCCCGTGTCCGCCGTCGGTTTTGTCGCTTCAGCTTGGTTGTTGCGAAGCTGGGTTGTTTTTCCTGATGTCGTTTCTTACGAACAAGGCGACTTCCCTCTCCGACTAGTTAAAGCAAGTGTGCTGTTCTTGCTTCCGTTTGTTTCTTATCTCTTATCTCTTATTCTACAAAAAATAGAAGTATTAAAAAAACGCAAAATTTATTTAGGCCTGATTCTAATCACAAGCTCAATATTTTTAATGTTCTCTCTCTACTTGAGTTATCCACAAAGAAATATAAAAGCGAGATTTCCCGGGCTTAATGTGACGACAACCGATTTTAAAACGGTTGAATGGATTCATAATCAACACAATGACTATGATTATATTGTATTGGCCAACCAGCTGGTCTCCGCCGCCGCTCTGACCGATTACAGTTTTGCCAAATATTTTCAGACTCCGAACGACGAAATATTTTACTATTCCGTGCCTACAGGCGGATTATTATACAAACAATACGGCAAGATGCTGTATGAAGGACAAAAACGAGAATATATGGAAGAAGCGATGGATTTGACCGGCGTAAAAAAATCATATTTTGTAATAAATTCCTACTGGGCGAATTCGGATAAAATAATTGACGGCGCCAAAAAAACCGCTGACGCTTGGCAAATTATGGACGAGGGGAAAACCTGGATTTTTATATACACGCGCGATTGACTTTTTAGCAAAATTATGCTTAAATAACCGCAGGTCAAAAACAAAAGGAGCGGACATGCACAAGCATACAAAGGAAAATATTATCGCATTGTTGGCTGTTGGAGCCGTAATCGGCTCAACCGCGGCGCTAATTCATACCGCCCATTCTCAACTGGTTTACCTAATATTTCCTTTCCTCGCGATTTTTACTATCTTCGGAGTTCTTGCTCGAACTTTCAAAGAGACTTTGTTTGCGAGCTTTATCATTACTTCTATTGTCAGTATAGTTCTGGGAACAATCTACCTTGTTTCCGGATCGTCTGCTTCGGTTGAGGTTTTGAGGATGTTCGCGTCTTGTCCGATTTACGCGCTAGGTCTTGGCGGCGGTTTGATTGTCGCCTATCTCCTGCTTGGACTCATAGTGCGGATGTTTTCAGCCAGATAGCGGTTTGACCGCAAAAAAGCCCACCCCGTTGTACAGCGGGGAGGGCTTTTATATTGAACTCATAGCGAGTTTTTACTCTGTCATTGCGAGGAGTCTCAAGACGACGTCGCAATCCCGTTGGTTTAAGCTTAAATTTACGAGATTATCCCGATTTTGTATCGACAAAATCGAGGATCCTCGATTTCGCTGAGGCGAAATCGGGACTACACGCCAACCTAATCGGGACTCGTAATGACAGGCATAAATAAAGTTTATTTTTTAGCTAAATTTAGTTAAGAATTTATATAAACTCGCTACGATTTAATTACTAATTACTCGCCAACAAATACTTAATACCTAATACTAAATACCAATATTATACAATCTGTTCAATTCCCTGATGTAATCATCTTGAGAAAGCCCGGCCAACGGTTTAATCGTCTTCCCGCTCATCTCTTCCAATTTTTCTTTATTATCCAAACACCACATAATTCTTTGTTTTAACGACTCCTTATCTCCGGTTTGAAAAGTCAGGCCATTATCCCCTTCCCTTATCAATTCAACAATTCCTTCCACCCGGCTGGCCAGCACCGGCGCGCCAAAAGATAAGCTTTCAAAAATAACCGTCGGAGAATTTTCATAGCATAATGACGGCACAATCGTCATATCAGCTTCTTTAAACAACTTCGGCAATTCCGTTCTATCCACTTTCCCGTGCATTATTATATTCCCATACCCTTGGGACATTTTTTTTATATTTTCAAATTCCGAACCGTCACCGGCGATATGCAATTCGGCTCTGATATTTTTTTCTTGGCACAACTCAATAAAACTCTCAATTAAAAAATTAATTCCCTTATGTTTTTCAATCTGCCCCAAATAAAGAAAACTTATTTGGCCGCGCGGATAGCGTCCGCTGTCCGTTTGGTCAGTAGTCACAGGATTGCGAAGCATTACTTTTTTTGACTTTTCAAAAAACCCCCTGTCCGAATAAAAATCAAGCAAAAATTGCGACGGGGAAATCACCACATCCGGCGAGCCGATCAGTTTTTTCATCAGCCAAGTGTATATTTTGGTTGGCAAGCCATTATAGCGCCAATCCTTTTCTTTTAACTTCAAAATAATTCCGCTCGGTTCAACCAGTTGGACATCATGCACCGTATGCAGATGTTTGATTTTCATTTTTCTTATCACCGCCGGAATTAAGAAACCGATGCCCATAAGATTATGCGTGTGAACCACATCCGGTTTGGCTTTTTGCAATATCCTCTTTATGTATCTTGCCGACCCAAAATGGAACATATCCGCGATATGCCATAAAAATCTCATAAACGCGCTATGTTTATGCGCTTGCGTGTAAAAAAAGAAATTCCTCGGTTTAAAACGATAAACAGATATATTTCCGAAGATTTCATCGCTTTCCCCATCCGGCGAAGTGGTAATGACAACGACTTTATGGCCGTTTTCCGCCATTCCTTTGACTGTCTTGAATACCACATATTCCGCCCCGCCCCGGGAATACGGTGGATAAAGGTTTGTAATTAGGCAAATTTTCATCTTAAAAGGCTTACAATGCTTAAAAGGCCGGAAAAGCTTAAAAAGCTAACATACTGAATAAAATAATTATATGGTAATATTAACAATTTTACAACCGTCCACACCTACTCCACAGCCTATCCCCTAAAACAGTTGTATTAAAACAGCAAATCTTATATCATTGTAAATAGTTTACAGTTCATAGATAATAGCCAATAGCCAAT
>MFQY01000043.1:7321-10364 GCA_001783185.1 Candidatus Magasanikbacteria bacterium RIFOXYC2_FULL_40_16
CTCATAAAATACAAGCCTATTAACTCCGAACTGTGAACTAAGAACTATTACTATGCCCAACATAACGGAAATAGAAAAAATCCCGCCACAAAACATAGAGGCCGAAAAATCCCTTCTCGGCGCTGTTTTGGTTGATAAAGACGCGATGATAAAAATAGCGGACGATATTTCAGCGGACGATTTCTACAAAAACTCCCACTGCGATATTTTTGAAACCATGGCCGAACTTTATAATAAAAATGAACCGATTGACCTTTTGACTTTGAGCGCTCGGCTGGAAGAAAAAGGCCAGCTGGAAAAAGTCGGCGGGAGAAGTTATTTGGCAAGCTTGTCAGCTTCAGTCCCAACTTCTTCTCACATCAAGCAATATGCGAATATCATAAAAAAGAAATCAACTTTACGAAAACTTTTGTCGGCTTCAAGTAAAATCACCGCGATGTCTTTTAATGAGGAAGATGAGATTGAAAAATTGCTTGATGACGCCCAGCAAGAATTATACGGCGTTACGCAAACCCATTTGAAAAAAACTTTTACTGATATCCGCACTGTGCTTAATGAAGCGTTTGAGCGTATAGACGAACTGCACAAAGAAAAAGGCAAATTGCGAGGAATCCCCACCGGATTTAAAAAATTGGATAATCTGCTGGCCGGTTTGCAAAAATCGGACTTGATTATATTGGCGGCCAGACCTTCGGTTGGTAAAACTTCATTGGCGCTGGATATAGCCCGCTACGCGGCGGTAAAAAACAAAACTCCGGTCGGTATTTTTTCATTGGAAATGAGCAAAGAACAACTGGTTGACAGATTGTTGTGCTCCGAGGCCGGCGTGGATTTATGGAAAATGCGCACCGGCAATTTATCAGACAGGCCGGACAGCGATGATTTTCCGCGCATCGGACGCGCTATGGGCGTTTTATCGGAAGCGCCAATATACATTGACGACACACCCGGCAATAATGTGATGCAAATCAAAACCAAAGCGCGCCGGTTACAGGCCGAACACGGACTTGGCCTTATTATCATTGATTATTTACAATTGATGGAATCCCACAAAAACTACGGCGGAGATAACCGCGTTCAAGAAGTGGCGGAAATAAGCAGAAACCTAAAAGGAATAGCGCGCGAACTTAATATTCCGGTGCTTGCCTTATCACAGCTTTCCCGCGCGGTGGAACAGTCAAAACCGGCCATTCCGAAATTATCGCACTTGAGAGAATCAGGCAGTATTGAACAGGACGCGGACGTAGTTATGTTCATCTACAGAAAATCGGCCGACAGAAATTACCGCGAAGAAGATATATCGCCGGATGAAAGAAATATCGGAGAAATACATATCGCCAAACACAGAAACGGTCCGATCGGACAAGTCAAATTATTTTTTGATGAAACGCGGGCAAGTTATAAAAATCTTGAAACGCCATTTGAAAACACAACCGGCCAACCGGCGCAAAACTCTCCATCCGCACCAAAGCCCAACAATTCTCCGCCCATGCCGCGATTTTAGCAGAATAAATAATAAATAAAATCTTTCCTGCCTGCCGGCAGGCAGAAATCTTAAATCTTAAATCTTAAATCTTAAATCTTTAATCTAATATGCTCAACAAACTAAAACAATTCCGAGATTTGCGAACACAAGCCAAAGAAATGCAGGACACTTTGGGAAAAGAATCAGTCACGGTAAAAGCCGCGGGCGATAAAATTGTCATGACAATGGACGGTAATTTAAAAATGACCGGCTTGGCGATTGACGAAGAACTGCTGGCGCCGGATAAAAAAGCTAAACTGCAGGACGCGATTAAAGATGCCCATTCCGACGCTATGAAAAAAATGCAGAGAATAATGGCGATGAAGATGAAAGAAATGGGCGGATTACCGAATATCCCAGGACTTAGTTAGTTCATAGTTCAAAGCCAATAGCCAATAGTCCAAAACACCAATCAATTCTATTGGCTAAGAACTATTGGCTCCGAACTTATTTTATGTATCCATTACCGATTCAAAACCTAATCAAGACCTTTGGCAAACTGCCTTCAGTCGGACAACGCACGGCCGAAAGGTATGTTTTTCATTTATTGAAATCCGGTAAAAAAGATGTCGGCGAATTGGCGCTGGCTTTAAAAAATCTCAGCGACACCGTAAAAAGCTGTCAAATCTGCTGGGATTTTTCCGATAAAAACCCTTGTAATATCTGCTCCGATAAAAAAAGAATAAGAAATACGGTCTGTGTGGTAAGTGATTCACAAAATATCCAAATCATTGAAAAAATGAATAAATACAACGGTCTTTATCATGTCCTGCGCGGAGTGATTAAAACCGACAATCCGGAAAAAATAAAAGATTTAAAAATAAACGAGTTGTTGAGAAAAATCAAAGGACTGGAAATAAAAGAAGTGATTCTCGCGTTCAGCCCGGATTTAAATGGTGAAACCACGATGATGTTTTTGAAAAATAAAATCAAAGAGGCCAATCCGAACTTAAAAATAACCCGCCTGGCGCGAGGACTGCCCACCGGAAGCGACTTGCAATATGCCGATGAAATAACTCTGGGAGACGCATTAAAAAACCGAACGGAAAATAACTAATAAAAAAAGTGAAAAGAACAATTACTAGATTCCCGTAGACACGGGAATGACAACGAGATCCCTCGACAAGCTCGGGATGACGAGACAGCTACACGATCAAAAAAAGAACCCTGACTTAATCAGGGTTCTTTTTGCTTAATCTGTCCCGATTTCGCTATGGCGAAATCGAGGATCCTCGATGGCTTTGCCATCGGGACTTATTTTGCTTCTTTCACTTTCACCTTAGTGAAATGCTGGCGATGTCCGGCCACTCTTCTATAGCGCACTTTTCTTTTGAATTTCACCACTCTGATTTTTTTGTTTCTGCCCTGTTCCATTACTTCAGCAGAGATGCTTACTCCGTCCAAATATGGCATTCCGATTTTTACATCGGTTCCGTCGTCTTCGGCCAATAAAAGCACTTTATCAAATACAAATTCTTTGCCGGCTTCAGCATCTAATTTTTCCACTTTTAAAGTATC
>MFQY01000043.1:10395-11703 GCA_001783185.1 Candidatus Magasanikbacteria bacterium RIFOXYC2_FULL_40_16
GTTTCTATTACTGCGTACATACGATAGTAGATTAAAGATTAAAGATTTAAGATTTTAGTAAATTGCGAATTAACGAACAGTAATTTAACATAATAATAGAATAATGTCAAGCTATTACTCCACAACCTTCAATTCGTCCCCTATTTTTAAGCCATTTTTTTCCGTCCAACCGGCTTCCAGCTCCAAAAAAACATTGGCTTTACCTCTCGGAAGATAAACCCGCAAATCCGCCTCTTTTACCCCCGGTTCAGGCTGTAAATTGGGCGCAATATCCACGACTTTTCCGTCATAAAACCAAACCACATCAATCGGCATTTCCATATCCCTCATAACCACTCCGATTTTAAAAGCCTCATCATAAATAAAAATCATCCCGTCATATTCGCCAAAGTCTTTCCTTCCACCCAGTCCTTTAAACTGCTGAACAGAGTCCTCGGCGATTAAAACATTCAATTTTTTCCCGTCCAAAACAACATTGGCATCACTCCAAAAATACCGCGACAAACCGGCAATCAAAAAACAAATGCCAAAAAAAACCACAAAAGCTATCGTCAACTTATTTTGCGTCTTCTGTTCCATATTTTGGTTTTAAAATATATGAAATTTTGTTATAAAGCCACCCCGTCAGTTTGCCCAGCCAATAACTCAAAGGCAGAGAAACAAAAAATATTATCAATACGGTAGCATATAAATCCTTTGTGAACAAATTGGCTAGATAAAATAAACCTGTCAACAGGCTGAAGTGCGTAAAATATATCCACAAGCTGTTTTTTCCGGCATCGCAAATTACTCCATAGACATTATCCAATTTAGCGATGATTTTATCCTTGTAAATAAAAAATAAATTGAACACCGCCAAGCCGTAAAATGGACGAAAATTAAAATAATGAGCCGGCAAAATAAAACTTATGGTTATATACAAAAAAATAATCAAGCCCCAATATTTAACCGCAGTTTTATCCGCTTCGTATTTTATAAAATTATTCCGGTAATATATTCCATAAACGAAAAAAAACAAATAACTCGGAAATAATATAATCTCGCCCAAATAATTAAACTGATTGACGCTGAAAAACAGCAAAGAAATAAAAAAGCTCAAAACCAAAAACCACCGGCTGTCTTTAAAAAATCTCAACAACGGAAATAAAATGTAAAGTTGTAATATCAAAATTATAAAATAATATGGCGTCAAAACCCGCCCATTTACCAAAAACTTAAACAAATCGCTGATATCTTTGCCGTGCAAAAATAAAACCAGCATCGTAAAAAACGCGAACGGCAAATAAACGCGCAAAAATTTCCCCAGAT
>MFQY01000043.1:11753-11907 GCA_001783185.1 Candidatus Magasanikbacteria bacterium RIFOXYC2_FULL_40_16
CCGGAAATAATCAAAAAAAACGGAATCGCGAACCGGGCAAGATTATTTAGAGTAAATAAAAAAAGTGGGTCTTCCACTTTTAAAGTTTTTACGGACAAATAAACAATATGCGTGACAATCACGGCCAAAATTGCGACTCCCTTCAAAAAATCAA
>MFQY01000044.1:0-1795 GCA_001783185.1 Candidatus Magasanikbacteria bacterium RIFOXYC2_FULL_40_16
ATACGCGGGACTTATGCCTCTTTTCGTGGTCTGGAGCATTTTCTGGAAGGGGCTCGCCTTGTGGCACGCGGGAAGAAGAGGGCAACCGTGGTGGTTTTTGGTGTTGCTGGTCATCAACACCGCCGGCATCTTAGAGATAATTTATCTCTTCGCGATTTTGAAACTGAAACCGGCAATGCTTTTTAAGAAGTAATAATGTATCAAAAGATCCGCTCAAGAATCTGAGCGGATTTTTTATTCCTTTTTCTCTGTCATTACGATGGTGTATGTTTCTCCCCCTTTTCAAGGGGGAGTTAGAGGGGGTCTTCTTTCGTCATCCCGAGCCTGTCGAGGGATCTTTTTGTCATTCCCGTGTCTACGGGAATCCAGTAATTGTCTTTTCCACTTTTTTACAGAAAAAACTGGAGGCCCTCCAATTCGGCGGGCAGGCAAAACTGCCGGCTCAAACAATGTTTTGCGCCCCTATTATGAGGGTACGCTCAAAAATACATTAACTCGGTCTTTAAAAACCATAGGCTCGGGGAGTTGTGTGATTGGTGGTTGTGGGTTGATTTTTTGCGGCAAATAAGATAAAATATTGGATAAATAATTATATTTAACTATTTTAATAAAATTAAAGAGGTATGTTGATATATTTTGATGAATCATATGACCAAGAACACCAATATTTAATACTTGGCGCTTTATTTAACCCACATCCAAAATTTTTACACAGAGAATGGCTTAAAATTAAAAAAGAAGTTGGCGCCGTTGATAGAAATGGCAAAGTTTTGGAGATAAAATATAATAATTGTACGACTAAACAAAGACAGGAATTGTGTTGTATGGCAATTGATATTTTTTTCAAAAGTACCAGTTATTTTAGGGCGATAGTGATTGATCAAAATATTATGGATTTAGATTGTTTTGGTAAAAAAAGTGAAGATAAAAAAATTAAGATGGCGAGAGCGTATAAGAAATTTGCAGAATTATTACTTTCACACAATACCGAAGAAGTTTATAATGGAGTACTTTTAACTGATGAGTTAACTCGCTGTCAGGGGGATAAATTTATTGAAATTATGAAGCAGGATTTTTGTGTAATTGGTGGACAACATTGTAATGATAAGCATAGACCTACTTTAAAAGAGATAGCTGATATTAAATCACACGTGGAGGAATACCATGTTAATCAGATAAATGATATTTTATTGGGTTGTATATTGAACAATTTGATACCGACAAATAAAGAATACAAAAATAATATCAGACAACACTTAATAAAAAATTTGGGTGTAAAGAATTTATTGCCGGAAACATGGGATAGATATTCTAAGTATTTTGCTGAAAGTCATTATCCTAAATATAATATTTGGTATTGGAAGCCAGGCAAGGATAATAATGAGAATCAAAAAATCCCTGAATAAACAGAGATATTTTGATTGGTCTAAGTACTGGCAAAGGTATTAGCGATAGTTAAAAAGATTTTTAACATCTCCCCTTGCTACTCTGACCTGGTTATATTATAGACTATCTATGGTATGATGTCAATATAACAGATGTGATTATTTCTCTAGTTTAAGCCAAAAAAGTTGTGGATAAATGGGGTTTATTATTGACAAAAAACTTAGAATGTGCTATAATATATATGTTCTTTGATAGAGGTTTAGCGCGTTTTCAACGCGCCGTATAATTCTTCCCAATTAAATCGGGATAGGCAAACGGGGAAATCTGCCGTGAGCCAATGAATTATAGCGACTAATCGTTTTAAAGCGGTTGGGAGATTTCATTCAGTTTTTGACTGAATCAAATCTCT
>MFQY01000044.1:1817-5247 GCA_001783185.1 Candidatus Magasanikbacteria bacterium RIFOXYC2_FULL_40_16
CGACGATAAAAACCGGGAAGAAAATAGCAGGTAAAAACAAGATTGCCATTTTTGGCTAAATGGAGTACAGTATAGGGCAGAAAAAAAATGAAGTATGCAATATAAAAAGAAAATAAAGTATGACAAAATTAAAAGATATTCCTAAAATTGACCGGCCGAGAGAAAAATTAATGAAGTATGGTCCGGGAAAATTATCAAGTTCGGAATTATTGGCAATTTTGTTGAGTACGGGAGTAAAAGGGGTGAATGTGGTGGAGTTATCCAATAAGATATTGAAAAAATTTAGCGGAGAAGGGTTATCAACGGCAAATTTGGATGAATTGAAAAATACTTTTGGATTGGGTCCGGCTAAAGCTTGCGAAATTGTTGCTTGTTTTGAATTAGGACGCAGATTGCTTATAGGGAAGAAAGCCACTTTGCTATTGACTCCGCAGGATGTGTGGCAAGAGTTGAAAGATATTAGGGATCTGAAAAAGGAGCATTTTGTAGTTTTTTATCTTGATACCAGAAATCAGGAAATTAAGCGGGATATTATTTCGTTTGGTACGTTAAATGCGAATCTGGTGCATCCGCGAGAAGTATTTGAGCCGGCAATTACACACTTGGCGGCGCAAATTATTATCGCTCACAATCATCCTTCCGGAAATCCGGAACCGTCGGAAGAAGATATTGAAATAACTAAACGGCTGTTTGAAGCGGGGAAGATATTGGGTATAGAAGTGTTGGACCATGTGATTGTAACAAAAGATAGTTTTCACAGTTTTAAAGAAACAGGTTTATTGTAGAAATTTATCCACAGTTTGCCATGAAAAATTTGACAAATCTCTGTGTGTACGCTATTGTGTACATATAGAAAACTATTTTAAATTAGTGTTTTATGAACACCAAAACAACCATTTCCATATCTGAAGCCAGAAAAAAAATCTTTGATATAGCCGAGGAGGTACAACGCCCAGGTAATTATTATACATTTACGGAAAATGGAAAACCAAAAGTCGTGATGATGAGCGCGGAAGAATTTGAGTCCCTGATAGAAACAATGGAAATTTTAAGTGATCCAAAAGCAATGAAACGAATGGAGCAAGCGGAGAAGGAATTAAAGCGTGGTGATTACGTGAGTTGGACTGATTTTAAAAAAGGATGGGGATACACTCAAAAAACCGATGCTATTGCTTTGGCTGATAAAGGCAAAAAAAAATATCGTGTTGGCGGTGGGAAAAAGAAACGTTAATATGCCCACAGAATTCTTTGTTAAAATACCTCCGTCAGTACAAAAATCAATGCGAAAGATACCGTTTCCATGGATAGAAAGAATTAGAATGACGATAGACAGTATTTCGATAGAGCCATTTCAAGGTGAAAAAATGCTTGGGCGTTATAAACACGCGCGAAAAGTGCGTGTTTGGCCGTATAGAATTATTTATGTTGTAGATAAGGTAAATAAAGTAGTCTCTCTGATAGAAGTTGATCATCGGGGGAGTATGTCGTATGATTAAAAAAATAATCAGTAAAAAATTAGAACGCGCTTGTGCTGTGTGTGGTGGATTAGTTAAGGTAATTATTTACAATAATAAAAGCTATCGTGGCGGACATTATTTTGGTAAAATTACTGTTAAAAGTGGTAAAGAAGTAGAATATTGGGAATGTCCTGGGTGCTATTGGGGGAAAAAATAAGCAAAATTAATTCGCCAATTTGGCGGTTTTTTGTTGTGGACAAGCCGCACAGTTAGTGATAAAGTATAGCCAGTTTTAAAGTTATTTTTTGTTATGTTTGAACAATCATTAAAAAATATTGATAATATTCTTCGCGCTGACAATGCAGGCGGTGCGCTTGATTATATTGAGCAAACTTCGTGGATTCTTTTTTTGAAATATCTGGACGATTTAGAAAAAACCAAAAAGACCGAAGCGGCGTTGGCTGGAAAGAAATATAATAATATTCTTGAGCCGCAGTATAGGTGGGAATCTTGGGCATGTCCGAAAACATCTGCTGGAAAACTCGATCATCACAAGACGTTGGACGGCGATGATTTGCGAGATTTTGTAAACTTGAAACTTTTTCCATATCTGAAAAAATTCAGGGTGTCAGCAGAAAACTCAGATACTGTTGAATATAAAATTGGAGAAATTTTTAGCGAATTAAAAAATAAAATCCAAAGTGGATACGCTTTGCGTAATATTTTGGATATTGTCGATTCTTTGCACTTTCGTACTGAAGAAGAAAAGCATGAGTGGTCACATTTGTATGAAAGCAAAATCAGGGGTATGGGAAATGCGGGACAGGATGGCGGGCAATATTACACGCCTCGTCCTCTTATAAGTACAATTGTCAAGATAGTAAATCCAAAAATCGGCGATACAATATATGACGGCGCCTGCGGAAGCGCGGGATTTTTAGTGGAGGCTTTTAATTATTTAACAGCTAATAGAGAAAAATTAAGTTCTAAAGAATGGGATATTTTACAAAAGAAAACATTGTATGGTAAAGAAAAAATTTCACTTCCATATATCATTGGAATCATGAATATGATTTTACATGGTGTTGAAACGCCAAATATTAAACGTACGAACACATTGACGGAAAATTTAGCGGATATACAAGAAAAAGATCGTTACGATATAGTTTTAGCAAATCCTCCATTTGGAGGCAAAGAGCGCAAGGAAGTTCAACAGAATTTTCCTATTAAAACCGGCGAAACCGCTTTTCTATTCTTGCAACATTTTATAAAAATACTCAAAGCAGGCGGAAAAGCGGGAATCGTTATCAAAAATACTTTTCTTTCCATTACGGACAATGCGAGCGTTTCGCTTCGTAAATTGCTTTTGGAAAATTGCAATCTTCATACGGTTTTAGATTTGCCGGGCGGAGTTTTCGCCGGCGCAGGCGTAAAAACCGTGGTTTTATTTTTTGAAAAAGGCGCGCCAACGAAAAAGGTTTGGTTTTATCAACTTAATCTCGCTCGCAATCTCGGCAAGGGTCAACCTTTAAATGAAGCCGATTTGGCGGAATTTGTAGAGTTGCAAAAAACGAAGGCGGATAGTGAAAATTCGTGGTCAATTGATGTGAAAAATGTTGATCAAAATACTTTTGATTTATCGGTAAAAAATCCGAATAAAAATGACGAGGTGGTTTTAAGAGAGTCAAAAGAGATTTTGGAGGAGATGAGGAAGTTGGATGGGGAGAACGGGGAGATTTTGGATAACATTAAAAAATTATTATGAAAGCAACACTAAAGCATTCAAAGAATGATATAGATAAAGCTGGAAATGTTCTGGCTGGAATACCAGATTTAAAAATCAATCAAGATCAGGCAATTGAAATACTTGAAAACTTTAGATCAGTACACAACCATCCACTTATTGTTTTCAGGATGTCATTAAATAGGAAGGCAAAAAACATTTCAGGAGATCTTCTAATATCACAAAGATT
>MFQY01000044.1:5264-5751 GCA_001783185.1 Candidatus Magasanikbacteria bacterium RIFOXYC2_FULL_40_16
TTGTGAATAAATTGAAAATTCAAAAGAACATGTCTTTGTCTCAGATGCAAGATGTGGGTGGTCTCAGAGCCGTTGTCTCGGACTTACAACAACTATATAAATTACGAGACTCTATAAGAAAGGGAGAAAATCAAATAGCTTTTAAATCCACCTTTTTGAAAGAAACAGACTATGTAAAGTTTCCAAAAGAAAGTGGCTATCGGAGTATACATTTGATATACAAGTATGATAAAAAAGTTCCTCTAAATGCACAGTGTCGCATTGAAGTTCAATTAAGAACAAAAATTCACCATGCGTGGGCTACTGCCGTTGAAGTAATCGGCACTTACCTTAGACAACCACTTAAACAAAGTTTTGGTGACGCTGAATTACTTGAGTTATTTAAAGAGATTAGCAAAGTTTTTATTTTAATTGAGAATAATGAATTCAATGAAGATTTATTTAAAACAACTTCAGCGAGAATAAATGTATTAAAATTAAGAGACAA
>MFQY01000045.1 GCA_001783185.1 Candidatus Magasanikbacteria bacterium RIFOXYC2_FULL_40_16
AAAACAAAAGAAAAGGTAAAATAAGAGTTTTTCCTTTTGAAAGGCATAACTATTTTAGATGTCTTTGATTTTTTGGGGCGAGAGATCGCCCCCTTTTTAATTATTTATGCTATAATAATCTTGTATGATTAAGGTGAAACAAGCAGTCTTTATTTTAGCGATATTTGTTATTAGCTCGTTATTGTTTACCGGTAATACTGTTTTGAGCGAGGACTTGCCTGCCGGTTCGGTTATACCCAAATTGCCTAAAACCGCCGATGACCCGATTCTTTTCAATGGTAAGGTCTATCCTTTTTGGGGGCCGGTTTGCCAGCGTTATACTTATTCGGTAATCTACTCTGATAAAGAAGGCCGCGCGCCGGAATGTGTCCAAATTTATTTCAACGGCAAGATGTTGGATATGGAGAAAGAAGACCCGTCTGCCGATGATTACAAAAATGGTGTTAAGTATATTTTTCAAAATGTCCCTAAAAAATTTGGTTCCAACTTTTACTATTTTGAGGCCTCAAATGGTTTAGGTAAAACCAGAGCTTCAATTATTGACTCGCCGGACAATGGGCCGGTGCTTTTTGATGCCGATTTTGAGCACAATGAAATTGTTTTGATTGATGCGGTTACCGGTAAAGAATCTTGGCGTTATTTTATCGGGGAAGAGTGGGTAGGAGCAGTCGTTCTTTCCGATGATGGCCAATATTTGGCAGCGCAGACATCCAACCATATTTATTTTTTTGATACTGACAAAGGCCAGCCAATTTGGGATTATGAAAGTTTGGTCAGTGGCGCTATTGGTGGAGATGTTAAGGGTGGAGTGGCAATTTCAGCCGATGGACAGAAAATATTTGCCGCGCTGAATGGTAAAGCGTTGATGTTTGATAAGAATTCCAATAAACCGGTTTGGACATATAATTTGGAGGCAAACGGCGGCGGGGCTTATGGAGTGGATATTTCTCAGAACGGACAATATATGGCCGTGGCTATGGCCGGTTCGGAATCAGATCAAAATTCAAACGTTTTAATTCTATTTGACGCTAAAGGAAAAAAACTTTGGCAATATCATTCTTCTGGTAATTGGCATGAGGTTAATTTTTCGGCTGATGGTTCTTACTTAGTTGGTTCAACCGGTTGTCCGGATAGGCGAGGTTATCTTTTTTTAAAAGATTCAGCCGAGCCGATAATTAAGTCGGATCCGCTCTCTAAAGAATCGCCGATTGATGAGGCTAGTATTTCAGCCGATGGCAATTTGGTCGTCTATGGAGTTGAATCCGGTTATGGCGCCATAGTGTTGATGGACAAGGATACCAAGCAGATTGTCTGGAAATATGAAACTCACCAAGGCAGATCGGTGCGCGCGTTGGCGATGACTCCAAGCGGAGAATTTATAGGCGCCGGTACTTTTGGCGGGGATATTTTAATTTTTAATAAGAATTCAAATAAACCGATAGAACAATTAAAAATTAATTCCTCTATTGGTGCTTTTGATATTGCCGATGAGGGATCTTTTTTTGCGGTCGGTTCAGCTGATAAAAAAGTTCGTGTTTATGAAAAAGGAGCAGGCAAGGCAAAGGCGGAGGTAATACTTAATGAATATGTTGGCGAGATTGATATCTCCGGCAATGGAAAATTCATTGTTGCCGGAACAAGCGGAGCGGTTTATTTTTTTGAAACTCTTGTAGATTTAAACAATATTCAAACTTCCGCCTGTAAAGAAATTATTGAACCGCCAACAGAAAATACGAGTTTATTTGGCGGACAAAATGGCGGGAATGCGGTGAAAAATAATAATGGCGATGTTATAGATGATAATATGGTTGATGTCAAAGCGCCTTTAGCTTTGTCTGTATTTATTACCATCGTCGGCGCCGGATTATTTTTTGTTTTATTGGTTATTTATATTCTTTTTTGTCATACATTGGGTTTACCCTATAAAAAAATATTTATTATAGCCGGTATTTTTTTAATTTTAGCTTCTTTGGGAGCAGCGTTTTATTTTTGGAAAGATCAGAAAATAGCCGACAGACAGGATATTATAAAAAATACAATGTCGGGCGAGAGTATTTGCGGTGACGGTCTGTGTGAACCTGATAGGGGTGAGAGTATAAATAACTGTTTCAAAGATTGTTTAAATAATCAGTGACAAATAATATGGAAAACAAACCTAAAAGACGATGGCGATTTTGGTGTTGCAGTCTGCCAATGATTTTGGTCGGGATTGCGGTTGCAGGTATTATTATATCTATGTTTGTAATGGAAAAAAGACAAGAGGATAAATTGACTAAGCGCGGCAAACCGGAAACTCATTCGGAGATATTTAATTCCAATTTTTTACCTGATTATACGGTGTCAGCGGAAAATGAAGAAAAATTCAATCAAAAAATAATCGCTCTTTTAGAAAAAGATAATTCCGGAATGGAATGGGCTGAAAGCACAGAAACAAATTCATTCCGTCCGCCAAATACGGAAGAAAAAATTGCCAACGCCAAATCAGATATGCAATTTTTAAAAGATTATTATCCGGAGGGTTATTATTTGGTTGTGGATTCTGTGCTCAACATACCTGACAAAAGTCAGATATTTCCCAATCTTTACCAACAATTCCATGAAGCGCAAAGCAGAATTGATATGGTAGTTCATGAGATTTCCCATATTGGCAGATTTGAAAAGTCAATCGTAAATCGCTTAGGTTATGTAATTGAAGATAAGTTTATAACTGTAAATCATCTTCCGGATGATCTGCCCGGCGGAGATGAACTTCTTCAATATATCAGTGAACTGACTTCAATGGATGGGACTTATTTAAAAGACGCCAAACAAGATATCTACACTACTCTGGATGAAATTATTTCATATACAAAAAGCCTCCGAGTCGCCAGGGCTTATGCTTATTATCAAAAAGGGTTTATTGACGAAGACAGGGGTCAGGCCTTGTCCAGGCAGTTGTATTTTTTATCTTTACACCTTAAAAATCTCAAAGAGAATCATCCGAATCTTTGGCAGAGAATAAAAAAAGAAAAAGGTTTTATTTATGTGATGTTGCGAGAAACATCTATTGCTAAAACCGAGATACAAGCAGCCAGAGATGAAAGCTCCAGCGGTTCTTCCGGTGATGTTGATTTTGCCTCTTCCGTGGATAAAAATCTTTCTTTATTTAATGCTAATCAATCATTGTTTGATGAATTATCTACTGCCACCGGTCTTGACACTATGGGTAATTTACAAAATCTTACTTCGGCAGAGCTTTCTAAACTGGGCATCAGAATTGAAAAATTTTAGTTGTTGAGGTTTATTCTGTTTTACTCTGACAGAAATAATCATAAAAAAGCTTATTGTAGATGGCTTTGTTTGTAATATTTTTACTTTTGCCTGTTTAAAAGTTATATGTTAGTATATTAAAGTCTTATAAAATGAATTAATAAAATATTTTATGATGGAAAATAACAAAAAAGGCGTATTTTTGGTTCTGTTGACGGCCATAATCAGCGGTTTTGCCGTATTTATCAATAAATTAGGAGTCAGTGGAGTGGACCCGTTTTTTTATACTTATATAAAGAACGCAATCGCGGGGGTAGCGGTAATCAGTATAATTTTTTTGTTTAAAAAGAGAGGTGAGTTCAAGAATCTGTCAAAAGAAGATAAAATAAAATTATTCTGGATTGCTTTTATTGGCGGAGCAATTCCGTTTTTGTTGTTTTTTAAAGGCCTGTCAATGACCGCCGCTTTCAAGGCGGGCTTTGTCCATAAGACAATGTTTATTTATGTCGGGATTTTAGCTCTTGTTTTTTTGAAAGAAAAAATTACGAAAGCGATGATGTTGGGGATTTTGAGTTTGGCGGTTGGCAGTTTTTTGTTTTTACAAGTTAAACCGCAGGTTTTGAATTTAGGCGATTTATATGTTTTAATCGCGGCTTTACTTTGGTCAGCGGAAATAATTATTTCCAAAAAAGTTTTAAAAAATATTTCCGGTATTACGGTTGCTTTGGCCAGATTATTGGGCGGTTCATTTTTCATCCTGGCTTTTTTGGCTCTGACCGGAAGAATGGAATTATTTTCAGCGGTTAATTTTGGAATTGTGGAGTGGGGAATTATTGGCGGAGTGATTTTAGCTTTGTATAACATTACTTTTTACAGCGGACTTAAATATATCGGGGCGACGGAAGCGACGGCGATTATGACTCTGGCTGTGCCGATAACAGGAATTTTATCGGCGGTATTTTTGGATGTAAGCTTAACCGGTTGGCAATTATTTGGAACGGCTTTGATTGTTTTAGGAATAATATTTGTTAGCGGTGTCGTGAGAAAAGCATTGAAGTTAAATAAATTATTAATTAAACGAAAAGCAGATGAACTCGCTTAAACGCGCGATCAGGTATTCGTTGATGCCACATGAACTTGGGTATTGCGGACCCGATTGCAATGAATCAAAAAGCAAAATAATTTTAAGGGATTACCTGTCGGGAGAAAATTATCCGGAGGAAAAAATCAGGGAATTACTTGATGAGTTTATCGGCGCGGTCAGTTATTACAAATTAATCGCGGAGAAAAATAATATAGATGATTATTATGACGAAAAAGTTGTAGAGGCTTACTGGCTGGGAAATGATTTATTGGAAAATGTTTCAGTTGATGATTTGAAAGAAATGATTTTAAATGATTTTGTCGGAGCCGGCAGATTAAGTAAAGACAAAGCGCAAGAAATTATCGGTCGGTTGCCGGAAATTGCTTACGCGCACCATACTTTTCATGTATTTTTTATCGGCGCGGTTACCAACAGAGTAAAATTGGAAGGAGAAAATAAAGATAAGTGCCGGCCGTCGTGGGCGAAAGTTATCGGCGAAGCAGAAGAGCCGGGAAAATTAAATCCAGCACCTTTCAATCCTATTCATCCCCGCGACAAGCCACAAGGTATTCCGGAAAGGTGCTGGATAAAAGTAAAAATCAGTAAATTATTTTCGGATGAAGAAACGGCAGAGGCAGACGTGATTTGGGATAAAGTGTTTGTTCCGGAGCTGAAGATGGGGGATATAGTTTCCTGCCATTGGGGACGGATTTCAGAAAAAATTACACGGGGACAATTGGATAATCTTATTAAATACACGGGGATAAATTACAAAGCGTTAATGGGTGATAATTGAAATTGTTACATTGTTATATTGTTACATTGTTAAATTTGATTAAATATTTTTATGTTATTTAGTAAAAAGAAAAAAAATAAATCCAGCACCTTCCTGCAGAGTATTAAACCAAGCAGGAAGAATAATTTTCATACTCATTCATCCTCACAGCAAGTTACAGAGTATTCTGGGAAGGTGCTGGATAAAAAGAAAAAGCAGGTAGGGGTGTTCTCTTACTCCTGCGATGAGGGTTGTAGTATTTATCTGACGGAAATTTTTAATACGAAATTAATCGGGTGGCTGGAAAAAATGGACTTGATATATTTTTTATCAATTAAAGACCATCATGAAGTTAAACACTATGATATCGCCATTGTGGAAGGCGTCATTACCAATAAAAAGGACAAATTGGAATTGGAAAAATTGCGCGCTAAAACCGATATTTTAATAGCGATGGGGACATGCACGATAACCGGTGTACCCAGCGCGCAAAGAAATGATTTTAATGAAGAACAAATGGCGCAAATACAAGACCATTTAGATAAGTTTGATTATTTGCCAAAAGTTTTGACTGTGCCGGAAGTGGTGAAAGTTGACGCGGAAGTCATGGGTTGTCCGA
>MFQY01000046.1:0-141 GCA_001783185.1 Candidatus Magasanikbacteria bacterium RIFOXYC2_FULL_40_16
GCATGTATTGGCGGCGGCTTTGACGCAAGGAGAAAATCCGTCTATACCGGTAAAAGAAAGTAAGCCGGCTTTCAAAAATGTAATTGTAAACGGAATTGTGCTGGCGGAAGACGGCAAAAAAATGAGCAAGCGCTTAAAAAA
>MFQY01000046.1:183-5682 GCA_001783185.1 Candidatus Magasanikbacteria bacterium RIFOXYC2_FULL_40_16
CGCGATGCGTTATTATTTGGTCAGTTCGCCGGTGATGCATGCGGAGAATTTGAATTTTTCCGAAGACGGCGTCCGCGATGTATATAATAGAGTGGTAAATACTCTTTGGAATGTGTTCACTTTTTACCAAATGTTTGCCAATGAGTTACGAGTTACGGATTACGGTTTACGAGTTACGAACAATGTTCTTGATAGATGGATAATGGCGAAATTACAGCTTCTTGTGAAAGAAGTAACGGGGAATATGAACGCGTATAAATTGGCCGAGGCTAGCCGTCCGATTATGGATTTTGTGCTTGAATTGTCGCAATGGTATGTTCGCCGAAGCCGAGATAGATTTAAGGGAGATGACGAAGAAGACAAGCAGGCGGCGTTGGCGACTTTGCGAGAGGTTCTTTTAACTTTATCAAAAGTGATGGCGCCGTTCACCCCATTTATTGCGGAGTCTATTTATAGAGAGATAAGAGATAAGAAAGATGAGATAAGTTCTGTGCATCTTGAGATGTGGCCGGAAGTTGAGGAAAAAATTGATGAAGAAATATTGAACCAAATGGATCGAGCGCGCAAATTGGTTGAGACTGGCTTATCACTGCGCAAAGAGGCAGGTATAAAAGTTAGGCAACCGCTTTCCAGATTCCAGATTCCAGATTCCAGATTCAGCGGTGATTTATTGACTATCATTGCCGATGAGTTAAACGTTAAGAAAGTAGAGGTAGGGAAAGAAATAGAGTTAGACACGGAATTGACCGATGAACTCAAAAAAGAAGGTATGGCGCGCGAAATCGTCCGCGCTATCAATCAAATCAGAAAAGAAAAAGGTTTGACGCGGGAAAATCAGGTAAAAGTTATTTACGAAACCGACGATGAAGAATTGAAAAAGGTATTTGCAGAATTTGAAGATGATATTAAAAAACAGGTTTTGGCGGATAAAATAAAAGAAGGCGGAGGCGAAACAGAAGTGGAAATAAACGAAAAGAAAATGAAGTTAAAAGTAGAATAAATTCAGCGCCACTCCGCTGTACAACGGAGTGGCGCTGGATAAAAAAATCCGGCTATTTAGCCGGGTTTTTAAATCGCGGGTCTTCTCTGAATATAATGACTAATATTTGAAAAAGATTGCCGAGTTCATGAGTGCCAGGGATTGATTTTGATAAGCATGCCTTATATAGGTCTTCTAAATGTTCTGAAAAATACAGTTTAGCCAATCTAAGTTTATCAATAGTGCCGGTGTTGTCCATAATGGTTTTTGTTTTTTGAGGGACGAGATTCATAAAATTTTCAACCATTTTTTTATCGTTGTCGTTTAGTTCGTAATCGTCATCTCCATAAATCTCCGCTTGAAGGGATAGTATTTCAAACTGGTCCATTGGGGTTTTGTTGGAAGGGTTTTCTACTGACATATTTTTTAAGTTTATGTATGTATATTAAAACATGCTTAAAATTATGTAAAGAGCGCGATATTGAGTGCGATATTTGGCTTTTAGGTAAAAACATACTATACTATTTAAAGGTTAAACCAAGGAGGAATGCAATGCGTAAAAAACTGTCTCCAGGGGCTAAAAAAGCGTATGCGGCCATTCAGCGTTGCGTTGGTGTTGTGCCCATCAAAAAAACACCTACGTTGCTGAAAGATTTTCAAGGATCAGTTATGTTCCCAATCAGAAAGGATTAGTGAATATCGTTTGTTTAACTTTTTGTCCTTGTTTCGTGCTTACGAAGCGAGGACATTTTTTATCTAAAAATCTCACATTGACAAACTATCGTTTTTTTATTATTATACTGTTATTATGACTAAATATAGTATAAATAATAGTTTAAAAACAGTCGCCGTAGTGCCGGTTTTTGAAAAAATCGGATTGAGCGCACAAGGCAAACTATTGGACAAACAACTTGGCGGGTTATTGTCGGAAATGTATAACTCCAATGGTTTTAAGGCCAAAAAAATGCAGATGAGTTTTAGTCGAACACAAGACAAAGAGACGCCGGCTGTGCTTTTGGTTGGATTGGGTGAGGAAAAGAATTTGAACATTCGTGGTTGGAAGCAGATTGTTGGCGCGGTGGTAATTGCTTTGCAGGGCAAGAAAATAACCGGTTTTTCTCTGGCGGTTCCGGCCGGATTGGTTAAAAAATTAGGCGTCAAGAAATTCGGTTTGGACACAGTGGTCGCGGTGGAAACCGCCAATTACGCGTTTGACGAGCATAAGACCGATAAAGAGGAAAAAGTTGGATTATTGGATGAGGTAATTTTGGCGGGCGAATTGTCCGCGTCAGATAAAAACAATTTACAAAAAGGAATTAAAGAGGGAGTTTTAATCGGGCAGAGCGTAAATTATACCCGTTATCTTGGTAATACCCCGCCGAGCATAATGACGCCGACTTTGTTAGCGGAAGAAGCTAAGAAATTAGCAAACCCCGCACCACAAGGGTGCAGGGTAAAGATCTTATCCCGTCCGGAAATGAAAAAACTTGGCATGGGTTGTTTGTTGGGTGTGTCGCAGGGGTCGGTGGAAGAACCGAAGTTTATTATTTTGGAATACTTGGCAGGTAAAAAGAATGAAAAGCCGACAGTTTTGGTCGGCAAGGGCATCACTTTTGATTCGGGTGGTTTGGGAATCAAGCCGGGCAACAGTATGAACGATATGAAATTTGATATGCTGGGCGGAGCCACGGTATTGGGGATAATGAAAGCAGTGGCGGGATTGAAAATAAAGAAAAATATTATTGGTTTAATTCCGGCTTGTGAGAATATGCCATCAGGGTCTTCATACCGGCCGGATGATATTTTGACCGCCTACAATGGTAAAACTGTGGAGATCGGGCATACAGACGCCGAGGGACGGTTGATTTTGGCGGACGCGCTTTCCTATGCTTGTGAATACAAACCGAAAGAGGTGATTGATTTTGCCACGCTCACGGGCGCGTGTATGGTGGCGCTTGGCAATGACCGGTCCGGACTTTTCGGCAATGATGAAAAAATAATTGCCAAATTGAAAAATAAATCAGAAGAAGCGGGGGAACAATTGTGGCATCTTCCACTCGGCGAGGAATATGCCGAAGCGATAAAAAGCGAAGTCGCGGATATAAAAAATATCGGCGGAGTGGACAAGCCGGGATTGGGCGGAGCGTCCACCGCGGCCGCGTTTTTGCAATTCTTTACGGATTATCCGTGGGCGCATATTGATTTGTCTTGTTCGTATTATGGCGGAAAAGGAAAACCGTGGATTCGCACCGGCGCCAATGGGTTTGGGGTGGAGACGATGATTGAATATTTGAAGTAACTCGTAATCCGTAACTCGTAACTCGTACTTGGGTATGTTGATAAAAAATTTTAATGATTTAGACGCGTGGAAAAAGAGTCATAATTTAGTTTTAGAAATATATAAAATAACAAAAGATTTTCCAAAGGAAGAATTATACGGGGTAGTAAGTCAATTAAGAAGAGCGACGAGTTCAATTACGGCGAATATAGCCGAAGGGTTTGCTAGGTATCATTTTAAGGATAAGATAAGGTTTTATCACCAAGCAAGAGGTTCAGCCGCGGAAGTTCAAAATTTTCTAATGTTAGCAAAAGATTTAAAATATATATCACAAGGAAAATGTAAAGAATTAGAAGAACAAACTAAAGATGCTATGCAGTTGATAAATGGTTTAATTCGTTCAATCGAAAAACAACAATAATCACTAATTACCAATTACTAGTTACGGATTACGAGTTACGAGTTACTTTAATACATATGATTTCTTTTATAAAAGGCACAATCCATTCGGTAGACAAAGACAATGTTGTGGTGCAAACCACCGGCGGCGTTGGCTATAAAATATTTTTATCAAAAAATATTGTTTTGAAGTATTTGTCCGGTCAGGAAGCGTCTTTTTTTACTTATCTAAAGGTCAGCGACAGCGCGTTGGATTTGTATGGATTTGAAAACACGGAGCAAAAAGAATTCTTTGAACTGCTTTTGTCGGTTTCGGGCGTAGGGCCGAAAAGCGCGATGAATATTTTGAATTTGGGGTCAATTGACGATATCAAAGGCGCGATTGCCCGGCAGGATGTAAAATATTTGACCACGGTGCAGGGTATGGGGCAGAAAACCGCCGAACGATTGGTCGTGGAATTAAAAAATAAAATCGGGAAGATGGAAAATATGGCGGAGATAACTGGGGACAGCCAGATTTTAGCGGATGTGATTGATGGGCTGGCTTCAATGGGATATGGGAAAGAAGAAGCCAAGGACACGGTTAAAAGCATTGATACGAAAAATAAAACAACCGAACAAGTCTTGCGCGAAGCTTTGAAGAGGTTGAGTAAATAGATAAAAACAAACCCTCCCCGCTGAACAGCGGGGAGGGTTTGTTATCTCTTATCTCTTACAACAACGTCATACTGGCCACTTTATCGCCGTCTTGTTTAAATCTCATCAGACGCACTCCTTGAGTCGCTCGCCCCAAAGTCGGGACAGTCTTCATTGGTGTTCTCACTACCTGTCCTTTTACCGAGATTATCATCAAATCTTTTTCGTCCGTGTTGTTTATTATTGACGCGCCGACAATTCTGCCGGTTTTATCGGTGACAGACATTGTCTTAATACCGCTTCCACCGCGTCCTTGCACTTTATATTCAGTCAGGATTGTTCGTTTGCCTAATCCGTTTTCCGCCACCACCAATAATTCCAGCACTTTCTTGCTGATCAAGTTTGGTGAAACCACATCCATACCGACCACGCTGTCATTGGAACGTAGTTTTATGCCTCTGACCCCGCTGGCGGTGCGTCCCATCGGACGAACGCCTGATTCTTTGAATCTGATAGCCTGCCCGCCGGAAGTGATTATCGCGATATCATCGGCTCCGCCTGAAGGACGGACCCATTCCAACATATCATCTGGTTTTATTTTCAAAGCGATTAAACCGGAAGCGCGCACATTGGAAAAGTCGTCCAAAGAGGTTTTCTTTATTACGCCTTTGCTCGTGACCATCACCAAGTATTTGTATTTGCTTATATCATCCATAGAGCGAATGGCGGATACTTTTTCATTCGGCGCCAGTTGCAGAAAGTTGACCAAAGCCTGTCCTTTGGCGGTGCGAGAGGCAACCGGAATATCATAAGCCCTCAACTGGAATACGCGCCCGCGCGTAGTAAAGAACAGCATATTGTCATGAGTATTGGTGGTAATAATGTGTTCTATGACGTCTTCTTCTTTGGTTGTCAGTCCGACTACGCCTTTGCCACCGCGCGCTTGGGTTTTGAAAGTATCAATCGGCATCCTCTTGATGTAGCCGTCATGAGTGGACATAATTATTGTTGGTTCATTCGGCACCAAATCTTCCATGGAGAATTCTTTGACTCCACCAACAACAATTTTTGTTCTTCTGTCCTCGCCGTATTTTTCCGCGATTTCTTTGGTTTCTTTTTTGATGATTTCAAGAATTTTTTTCGGACTGGAAAGAATCTCTTCCAATTCTTTAATTCAAGCTTTTTTCTCTTTTAATTCGTCTTCAAT